>NZ_SPVJ01000007.1:0-277911 GCF_004634465.1 Bradyrhizobium sp. MOS001 | reverse complement strand
CTGCATCCGCTACGTCGGTCTGATCAAGGCGACCGGGCAAGTCGTGCTCGCCTCGATCGCCTTCAACATGAGGCGGTGGGCCACGATCGCCGCGTGAGCCGCCCTCCGAGGGCGACAACTACAGATCTTGGCAGGCAATTGCCGCGACCAGGGCATTCGCACCTGACGTCTTCAGCCTCAAGAGCCCATAACGCAACAGGCCCACAAGGGGAGAGGGGAAGACAAACCTACTTCGGCAGCAACGCCTTCAACTTGTCCATGTCGCGCACGTTCATCTTGAAGCCGCCGGGCATCACGATGTCGCCGGGCTTCTGGTCGGGCTTGCAGGCCCCGAGCCACTTGGCTTCGAGCTGCATCGTGGTGTCGCGGCCTGCTGCGCCGGCGGCGCCGCCTTGTGCATGCGACGAGGTCTTCACCGTATAGGCCGAGTTGAAATCGCCGGTGATCTCGGCATGCGAGGTCGTGCTGATGCCGGCGACGTTGCACTCGGAATCACTGACATAGCCGGTCGCGGTCTTCTTGATGTCCTGCTTGGCGCAGATCTGCTTGGCCATCGGGGAGACGTTGTTGTTCATCTCCTTGTCGACGGTCTCGTCGGTGCAGTGCTGCATGGTCATCTCGGGCATGGGCGTGCCGGTCCTGACCATCTTCATTTCCCAGAGACCGGCCTTGCGCACCGGCAGATCGTCGGCGCTGGCGCTGCCTGCCGACACCACAAGACAAAGGGCCGAGCCGAGCAAAGCGAGCTTGCGCGTCATGTGGGAAGCTCCCGACGTTCCGAAAGCGCCTCAGTACAGCGTACGGATCGGCTGTTGGGCAGCGCCATAGGGCACCCAACGGCAGGAGAACGAGATATAGCCGCCCTCAAAGGCCTGCACCGCGAGGAATTTCACGACCTTGCCGTAGCGCGCGCAGTGATCGACCGCGACCTGCCGCGCATCAGCCTGGGTCGCCAGCGAATAAGCGATGATGCCGCCGGTGTCGTTGCCCTTGAACGGAGGCACCGGAAGGAGATCGGCGCGTGCCGACTGGCTGGCCATCATCCCCAGGGCAAGAAAGCCCGCGGCCGCAATGATTCGCATTCCCGTTACTCCAATTGGTTGGGACCAGTTTACGGTGCCGGGAGGTCCATGAAAAGAACTGATGCCCCGCCGGCTGCGAGGTTGGGGTCAACTCTTGGCCAAGTGTTGCCGCGCTGCACTTGACCTGCCCCGGCCTTCGCGGCACCGTCCATCCTTCGCAAGACCCAGCTGTCCGGATTGCCCATGCGCGCCCTCCCCCTGAAATCGCTCCGCTTTGCCACCTTGCTTGGCCTCATGTTCGGGGCGCTGTCGCTCGGTGAGGCCAGGGCCGCCAATCCGCTGGAGCTGAACTTCTGGCTGAACGGGCCGCGCTATGACGGCGCCGTCGTCGATTGCGAGAGGGCGCTGCCGACCATCGCCACCCAGTTCTGGGAGAAGGAAAGCTCGTTCTGGAATTCCTCGTTGAAGATCACCGGCTTCGCCGCCGTTCACGAGATCGCGTTCCGGCCCTGGCAGTCTGACAACATTCCGCGCCGCTATTGCACCGGCGACGCCATGCTCAATGACGGAAAGGTGCGCAAGGTGCATTTCTCGATCATCGAGGATGGCGGCTTCTCCGGCTACGGCAATGGTGTGGAATGGTGCGTGGTCGGGCTCGACCGCAACTGGGCCTACAATCCGTCCTGCCGCGCCGCCAGGCCCTGAGGCTCGATCGAAAGGCCTGAATCGGACTGATCAGGCGCCTGACGGGCCGGCCCGAATTTTGTTCTTGAAATGTTCTTGTTGCCTGCTAGGCTGACTGCACAGTCTAGTTGAGGGGCGTCGCCATGTTTCATTTTAGATTGCATTCGTTCACCCGTCTCGTGATCTCACTGACCCTCCCCCTGGTTCTGGCCGCCGGGCTGGTCGCGCTGCCGGGCGGCGCGAAGGCCCAGGACAAACGGCAGAACGCGCCCGGCGAATTCGACTTCTATGTGCTGTCGCTGTCATGGTCGCCCTCCTTCTGCGAGGAGGCGTCCGAGCGCAACCGCGGCGGCGGCGGTGGTCGCTCGCAGATGCAGTGCAGCGGGCGGCCCTACGCGTTCGTGGTGCACGGGCTGTGGCCGCAATATGAGAATGGCTTCCCTGAATATTGCCAGCGGCCCTCGCCACGCCTGAACCGCAACATCGTCTCTTCGATGCTCGATTTGATGCCGGCGCCGGGGCTGATCTTCAACGAGTGGGACAAACACGGCACCTGCTCCGGGCTCGACAGCCGCAATTATTTCGAGACGATCCGAAAGGCGCGCGCCGCGATCAAGATCCCGGCGGAATATCTCGAACTGTCGCAGGCCAAGACCGTGGCGCCGGGCGAGGTGGAGGAAGCCTTCATCAAGGCCAATGCGGGCCTGAGCAACGCGGCCATCTCGGTCACCTGCAACCGGACCCGGCTCTCGGAGGTCCGCATCTGCCTCAGCAAGGACCTGCAATTCCGGGCCTGCGAGGAGATCGAGCGCCGCGCCTGCCGCCGCGACCAGGTGACGATGCCGCCGATCAGAGGTGGCTAGTCCAACTGCTCATGCCCCGTACGCCGCGCCGCTTCGGCGGTGCGCTGCAGAATCGGGGCCTATGCTGCATGGGAATCCAGACCCGGGCCCTGGCCCGCAACGCTAAGAGCGTTGCAGCGCGTCCGGGACAGACGCGCATGCCGCTTTGCTCAAGCCGTGACGTAGCGTAGTCCTGTCTCATGAACTACCGTCACGCCTTCCACGCCGGAAACTTCGCCGATGTCATCAAGCACATCGTGCTCGCGCGCATCATTACTTACCTCCAGGACAAGCCGGGGGCATTCCGTGTCATCGACACCCATGCCGGCGCCGGCCTCTATGATCTCGAAAGCGACGAGGCGCGCCGCAGCGGCGAATGGCTGACCGGCATCGCGCGGCTGATGCAGGCGCGCCTGTCGAACGACGCCGTGGCGCTGGCCAAGCCCTATCTCGACATCGTTCGTGCCTACAATCCGAAGGGCGAACTCAAGGCCTATCCGGGTTCGCCGCTGATCACGCGCGGCCTGCTGCGGCCGCAGGACCGCCTCGTTGCCTGCGAGCTTGAGCCGAAGGCGCGCAAGGCGCTGATCGGTGTGCTGCGCCGCGACGAACAGGCGCGCGTGGTCGATCTCGACGGCTGGGTCGCGCTGCCGGCCTTTGTGCCACCGAAGGAACGGCGCGGGCTCGTGCTGATCGACCCGCCGTTCGAGGCGAAAGACGAGTTCGAAAAGCTCGGCGACGCCTTCTCGGCGGCTTTCGTGAAATGGCCGACCGGTATCTATGTAATCTGGTACCCGGCCAAGAGCCGACGCGCCACCGACACGCTGGTGCAATCAGTGGCGCGGCTCGCAGCCGCAGCAAAACCGCCAGGAAAATGTCTGCGTCTCGAATTCAGTGTCGCGCCGCAGCTTGATGGCGCCGCCCTCACCTCCGCCGGATTGTTGATCGTCAATCCGCCGTACACGCTGCATGGCGAGCTCAAGACGATCCTGCCCGAGCTGGAGATACCGCTCGGACAGGGCGGAGCTGCCAGATTCCGATTAGAGGTGCCGAGGCCGTAACACACCGGCATTCTTGGGAAAAAGATGCAGGAGCGGTAGTCAATCTGCAGAGAACCGTATTATGCTGTTTCCGTGACTGGCTTTACGTTCCGCTTCCGCGAATGGTTGCGGCGGAGTGAAGGCCTAAGAAAGATCCGATCGGACCGAAAGAAAGGTCCGCCCAAGGATGGCCAGCTCCCGGGCTTCGTAAGGCCCGGTCATGTCGTGACGTGAGTCTGCGTCGCGACGGAGGAGCAATGAGGGGGAGTTTCCCGATGGCCATGACGGGAACGGTCAAGTTTTTTAACGGCGAGCGCGGCTACGGTTTCATCAAGCCCGACGACGGCGGGCGCGACGTCTTCGTGCACATTACTGCTGTGGAGCGGGCGGGACTGAAAGATCTCGCCGAAGGACAGCGCATTACTTTTGAAGTCGAGCCGGACAAGAAGGGGAAGGGACCAAAGGCAGTCAATTTGGTCATCGTCTCCTAGAGCGTTTTCGAGCGAACACCTGGCGAAAAAAATCCCGGCCGCGAGCGGCCGGGAGGCTATTGTCCGGTATTTTCTTCTTCAACTATCAGAAGTGATAGTTCACGCCGGCGCGCACAACGCTGGCGCTATAGCCGTTTGACACGCCGGTAATTGCGAACTGGCTCGTCGACAGATCGATGTAGAGATATTCGAGCTTGGCGCTCCAGTTCGGCGCGAAGCCGACTTCCGCGCCGGCACCGATGGTCCAGCCTGCGGTGGTGTGCGACTCCGTCCAGCCGAATGTCTGCGCGCGCAGTTCGCCGAAGGCGAGGCCGGCGGTGCCGTAGAACAGCACGTTGCTGAAGGCATAGCCCGCACGGCCGCGCAGCGTGCCGAACCAGGGGTTGGAGAACTTCCACGGCGCGAAGGTGTCATCAGCGCCCGCGGCCTGGATATCGCCCTCGACGCCGAACACCCATGGACCGTTCTGGAAATTGTAGCCGGCCTGTACACCGCCGACGAAACCGGAGGGCTTGACGGGCGAGTTACTCACCGAGCCCCACTCATAGCCGAGATTGGCACCGAGATACGGACCGGCCCAACTATAGGCATTGAGCGGCTGATTGACGGTGTAGGGCGCACCCTGCCCGTAATTGAGATCGGCGGCCTCTGCCGAAGCTGTCCAGCCGGCTGCAACCAACACGGCTGCGCCTACAACGAACCCCCTCATCGGTACTCTCCAACGCAACGGCCGCCCCCCGCGATGCCTGCGCCGCCGCGCAAGGCAAAATCGCATGGTTACGGAACCTCCTCTTTTTCGCGTAAGATTTATCGAGAGTTTTAAGTTAAAGGCCTGTTAAGCCGGGTTACCACGCTCTTAACAGGCTTAAGCAAGTGTTACCCGGAACCGCGCCGCCATCCTGTGTGTGCCGCAAGGCTGGAACTTCAAATCGGCACCCCCAGCGCTTAAATTCGCATCATGGCTCACGATTCCACCGACAATCCGGACGACGCACGCGCGCGCAAATCTCCGCGCGGCACGACGGCCGACGCCCCGCCGGAGAGCCTGGCGCCGCCGGACCTCGATCCCGCCACCACCGCTGGCGAGGACGAGGACGACGCGCTGCTGCCTGACATCCTGGAGGAGAGCGGCGCGGTCGGCGAAGAGCCGCTGGCGACCGGCCATGAAGCGATCGAGCGCGCGGTCCGCCTCGCGCCCACCTCGCCGGGCGTCTATCGCATGCTCAGCGCCAATGCCGACGTGCTCTATGTCGGCAAGGCCAAGAACGTCAAAAAGCGCCTGTCGAACTATGCGCGCCAGAGCGCGCCGCAACCGGCGCGCATCCTGCGCATGATCGCAGCCACGGTGACCGTGGAGATCGTCTCGACCAACACCGAGACCGAAGCGCTGCTCCTGGAAGCCAATCTCATCAAGCAGCTCCGGCCGCGCTTCAACGTGCAGCTGCGCGACGACAAGTCGTTTCCCTACATCCTGATCACCGGCGACCATTGGGCGCCGCAGATCCTCAAGCATCGTGGTGCGCAGTCGCGGCCCGGCCGCTATTTCGGCCCGTTCGCTTCCGCCGGCGCGGTCAACCGCACCATCACCGCCTTGCAGCGCGCGTTCCTGATCCGCTCCTGCACCGATTCCTTCTTCGAGAGCCGCTCGCGGCCCTGCCTGCTCTACCAGATCCGCCGCTGCGCCGGCCCCTGTACCCGCGAGATCGATTTCCCCGGCTACACGACGCTGGTGCGCGAGGCGACTGACTTCCTCTCCGGCAAGAGCCAAGCGGTGAAGCAGGAGCTTGCCGGCGAGATGGAGAAGGCCTCCGGCGAGCTCGAATTCGAGACCGCGGCACTCTACCGCGACCGCCTCGCCGCGCTGTCGGCGATCCAGTCGCAGCAGGGCATCAATCCGCGCACGGTGGAAGAAGCCGACGTGTTCGCCATCCACCAGGAGGGCGGCTTCTCCTGCGTCGAAGTGTTCTTCTTCCGCACCGGACAGAACTGGGGCAACCGCGCCTATTTCCCGCGCGCGGAGAAGACCTATACGCCGGAGGAAGTGCTGGGGTCGTTCCTCGCCCAGTTCTACGACGACAAGCCGCCGCCGAAGAACATCCTGCTCTCGCACGAGATCGAGGAGAGCGAGCTGCTCGCCAACGCGCTGTCGATCAAGGCCGGCCACAAGATCGAGGTCACGGCGCCCAAGCGCGGCGAGAAGAAGGAGCTGGTCGCCCACGCGCTGACCAATGCGCGCGAGGCGCTCGGCCGCAAGCTCGCGGACACCGCGACGCAGAGCCGGCTGCTCGACGCCATGGCCACGACGCTGAGCCTGCCGCATTCGCCCAAGCGCATCGAGGTCTACGACAACAGCCACATCCAGGGCACCAATGCGGTCGGCGCAATGATCGTCGCCGGCCCCGATGGTTTCGTGAAGAACCAGTACCGCAAGTTCAACATCAAGTCGGAAGGGCTCACGCCGGGCGACGATTACGGCATGATGAAAGAGGTGCTGGAGCGCCGCTTCAAGCGCCTGATCAATCCGCCCGAGGACGCCGCCGGCAAGGCCAAGGACGACGACTTCCCGCAATGGCCCGACCTCGTGATCATCGACGGCGGTCGCGGCCAGCTCAACGCCGTCCGGGAGATCTTTACGAATCTCGGCCTGACCCAGGTGTCGCTGATGTCGGTCGCCAAGGGACCGGACCGGGATGCCGGCCGCGAAACCCTGTTCATGCCGGAGCGCGAGGCAATCAAGCTGGAGCCGCGCGATCCCGTGCTTTACTTCATCCAGCGCCTGCGCGACGAGGCCCACCGCTTCGTCATCGGCTCGCACCGCAAGCTGCGCAAGAAGGACATCCGCGAGGCCGGTTTGCAGGAGATTCCGGGCATCGGCCCGTCACGCAAACGTGCCTTGCTGCACCATTTCGGAACCCTGAAGGAGATCGAGCGGGCCTCGATCGCCGATCTCGGCAAGGTTCCGGGGGTGAGCGCCGAGAGCGCTCGCAGGATTTTCGACTATTTCCATCCCCAGCCGGGGTGAACTAAGGGAGCCGCGGTCATATGGTCGTCGCATGCTGCACCTCATTTGGGGAGCGGGACGGTTGACCTTCAGGCACGAGCGGTATTGGTAGGACGGATGAACATCGCCACGACACGAGGGACGACCAGCCGCGCGATGTCCCTCCCGAACATCCTGACCTATGGCCGGATCGCCGCGATCCCGGTCGTGGTCGGGTGCATCTATGCACAATCGATTCTGGATCAGCCGCTGTGGCTGCGCTGGGTCGCGGTCGCCATCTTCATCGCGGCAGCAGTGACCGATTACCTCGACGGCTATTACGCGCGGATCTGGAATCAGCAATCGGCGTTCGGCCGGATGCTCGATCCGATCGCCGACAAGCTGCTGGTGGCCTCCTGCCTGCTGATGCTGGCCGCCGACGGCATCATCCATGGCTGGTCGCTATGGGCCGCCATCGTGATCCTGTGCCGCGAGATCCTGGTCTCGGGCCTGCGCGAATATCTCGCCGCGCTGCGGGTGAGCGTTCCCGTGACCAAGCTTGCGAAGTGGAAGACGACCGTTCAGCTCATCGCCATCGGCTTCCTGCTCGCTGGCCCGGCCGGCGATGAGGTGGTGCCCGTGGTCTCGATGATCGGGCTGGCGCTGCTCTGGGCGTCAGCGATCCTCACCATCTACACCGGCTACGACTATTTCCGCGCCGGCATCCATCACCTCATCAAGGAGGATGAGGCATGAAGGTGAAGTACTTCGCCTGGGTGCGCGAACGCGTCGGCAAGGCCGAGGAGACCATAGAGCCGCCGGCGACCGTGCGCACCGTCGAGGAGCTGATCGCCTGGCTGTCCGGCCGGAGCGAGGCCTATGCCTACGCCTTCGAGAAGCCGAAGGTGATCCGCACCGCGATCGATCATGCCCACGTCAAATCGGACGCCGCGATCGCGGGCGCCCGCGAGATCGCGTTTTTCCCGCCGATGACCGGCGGCTAGGCCATGACCTCCCCCGTAAGCACCGCCCCCGTCAGCCCCTGCCCCGTCACCATCCGCATCCAGCAGGACGATTTCGACATCGCGCGCGAGATCGCGATCCTGACCGGGAGCCGCACCGACATCGGCGCGGTCGTAAGCTTTTCCGGCATCTGCCGCGGCGACGAGAACAGCGCGAAGATCGCCGCCCTCACGCTCGAACATTATCCCGGCATGGCGGAAGAAGAGATCAAGCGCCATGCCGACGAAGCTACATCGCGCTGGCCGCTGAACGGCGTCACCATCATTCATCGCGTCGGGCGGTTCATGCCCGGCCAGAACATCGTGCTGGTGCTCACGGCGTCGCAGCACCGCCAGGCGGCGTTCCAGGCGGCCGAGTTCCTGATGGATTATCTCAAGACCAGCGCGCCGTTCTGGAAGAAGGAAGAGAGCGCCACCGGCACCGGCTGGGTCGAAGCCCACGCCCGTGACGACGAGGCCGCCGCACGCTGGACCCGATCCTGATGGCAAGAGCATCCAAGAAGACCACGCGCGGCCGCGCGGCACCGAAACTCGCGAAGGTCGGCCGCGGCGAGTTGCTCACGCTGATCGATTTCGTGCGCTACGCCGTGAGCCGCTTCACCGAGGCGAAGCTCGCCTTTGCCCATGGCACGACCGATCCGGTCGCGGAAGCAGCCTTCCTGGTCTGCGAAGCCCTGCATCTGCATCCCGACCAGTTCGAGATCTTTGCCCATGCCTGCGTCACGTCGGCGGAAGGCAAGACCATCGTCAACCTCATCCATCAGCGCGTCACCACGCGCAAACCGGCCGCCTATCTCGTCAACAAGATCTACATGCGCGGCCTGCCCTTCTATGTCGACGAGCGCGTCATCGTTCCGCGCTCCTTCATCGGCGAACTGCTGGAGTCGCATTTCGGCGGCGACGGCGAGGCGGGCTCGCTGATCGACGACCCCACGGCCGTCGAACGTGTGCTCGATCTCTGCACGGGCTCTGGATGTCTCGCCATCCTCGCCGCGCACCATTTCCCGAATGCCACCGTTGATGCCGTCGACATCTCCAAGGGCGCGCTCGAAGTTGCCTCGCGAAATGTCGGCGAATTCGGGCTCGATGACCGGATCAGCCTGCATCGCGGCGACCTGTTCGCCCCGCTCGGCGACAACAGATACGACCTCATCATCACCAACCCGCCTTACGTCGATGCGGAAGGCATGGCCGCGCTGCCGCCGGAATGCCGGGCCGAACCAAAGCTCGCCTTTGACGGCGGCCCCGACGGTCTCGACGTGGTGCGCCGCATCCTGCGCGATGCGCCCGATCACCTGACGCCGGATGGCGGCTTGATCTGCGAGATCGGCCGCGGCCGCGAACTGGTCGACGAGGCCTTTCCGGAACTGCCGCTGCTCTGGCTCGACACCGAGGAGTCCGAGGGCGAGGTGTTCTGGATCGCGGCCGCCGATCTCGGCTGATCCGTCCCGGCAGCCGCGCTCCGCGCGGAACAAGTCAAATTCCGCCACGTTCATCCCCCGACGATTTTTTCGTTCTCGGAGGATGTCCGCATGCTCGCGCCATCGGGCGAATTGCTGCGCGCCGGCATGGCGCTCAAGATCAATCATCTCAAGCGCGCCGCGCGATCGTACTTGCGCGACCGCACCAATCAGGCCACGGGCCGCGCGACGTCCTATGCGGTCGCGGCAGGACTGCTCGCAATGGCCGGGCTGTTCCTGATCGCCACCCTCTTTGTCGGCCTGATGGCCCTTTATCGTTGGGTCGCAATCACCCAGGGACAATTCTGGGGCTTTGGTGCCGTCGCGGCCGTGCTCCTGGTGCTGGCCGTATCCTGCGCCGGCGTGGCTCTGGTCCAAATAAAGCGTCGGGACAAGCCGATCGTGCCGCTTGCCAGCCGTATGCGCGTCGCGATCGCCACCCCGCGGATCCCGCGCGGAACGGTCAAGCAGGCGGTGAAAGAGGTCGCAACGACGATTCCGCTGGTGTCGCTCGCACCGGGCGAACGTGGCCGTGGCGGCAACGCCGTGTCGGCTCGGACCAACCGGCCCGTGCAGCTGGGTCTGATGCTCGCAGCCGTCGGGCTGCTGGGCTTCACGGCCGCACGGCGGCGGCGGCACGGCCACAGATTGGACGCTTGAAATGCGCGCGCGGCGCACCGAGCACCTCGACAGTTGGTTGCTGGTCGCCGCCACGGCCGTCTTCGTGCTGTCCGCGGAACGCTACTTTCAGGAGTCCGGCCCCATCCGGCCGGGGCCTCCGCAAGACCATCGCAATAATGAAGCAAACTCGCCGGAAACGAGCCCGGCCGGCGCGGCGATGCAGCTTGGCCACGGCCGGCACGCGAAAAGCCCTTTCGCGATCCCGTGGGCGGGCTGGAAAGACATCTTCTGGCGCACCTATCAGCGCATCGACGACGATCGCCTGCTCGCGACTGCGGGCGGCGTCGTCTTCTTCGGGCTGCTCGCGGTCTTTCCCGCCGTGACCGCGCTGGTCTCATCCTACGGCCTGTTCGCGGATCCCTCGACGATCAGTTCCAACCTGCATTCGCTCGCGATGCTGCTGCCCGAGGGCGCGTTCCAGATCGTCGAGGACCAGGTTACGCGCGTGGTGTCCAACGGCAATACCGCCCTGGGTGTCACCTTCCTGTTTGGCCTCTTGCTCGCGATCTGGAGCGCCAATGCGGGCGTCAAAGCCATCTTCGATGCCCTCAACGTCGCCTATGAGGAGCGCGAAAAGCGCAGCTTCGTCCGGCTGAACACGGTGTCGTTGGCTTTCACCGTCGGCGGCATCGCGGCGCTGCTGCTGATGGTGGGCACCGTGGTCGCCTTCCCGCTCGCGCTCAACCATCTCGGCATCGCGCCGGAAAGCAGGCTGATCGTCGCTCTCGCGAGATGGCCGGTGCTGTTCGTCATCCTGCTGGCCGCGCTTGCCGTCCTCTACCGCTTCGCACCGAGCCGCGACGCGCCACGCTGGCAATGGCTGAGCCTCGGCGCGGTGACGGCCGCCATCCTCTGGATCGCCGGCTCGGCGCTCCTGTCCTGGTATCTCTCGGAATTCGCCAATTACAACGCGACCTACGGCTCGCTCGGCGCGGCGATCGGCTTGATGATGTGGATGTGGATGTCGGCGATCGTCATCATGTTCGGGGCCGAGCTGAACTCGGAGATCGAGCGGCAGACCCTTCGGGATACGACCACCGGACCGCCCAAGCCGCTCGGCACCCGGCAGGCCGTCTCGGCCGACACGGTCGGCGCAGCCGCGCCATCGTGATTGCCGGCGGTCAGGCCGGGGCTCGGCCTGACCGGATCACGACGGCAATTCAGCGCTTGCTGATCACGACCTCCAGATACTCGCTATGCACCACCACCGTACCGTCGTCGGCACGGTTGAATTCGCCGAGCAGCGCCATGAGATCGCGCCGCAGCGCGGCCTGGCCGGTCTCCTCCAGCGCCACGAACGCTTTCAGCATCGGCCCGTAATAGGATTTGAAAACCTCGAGCCAGTGCTCCGGCGAGCGATAGCGGAAGGCGAACATGCGCGGCTCGGCGGCGATCTCGGAGGCTTGGCTGCCGAACATCTCCTCAAGCCGTGCCGGCGTGCCCCACAAGGCCGGCGACTTCACGCCCGCTGGCGGCGGCAAATGCCTGCCGATGGTCTTGAAGAGCTGACCGATGAAGCCCTGGGGCGTCCAGTTGGCGAGGCCGATCTTGCCGCCGGACTTGCAGACCCGCGCGAGCTCGGACGCCGCCTTGTCCTGATCCGGCGTGAACATGACGCCGAAGGTCGAGAGCACGACGTCGTAGCTGGCATCCGCAAACGGCAGCGCTTCGGCATCCGCTTCACGGAATTCGACCATCAGATGCTCCGCCGCGGCCCGTTCGCGTCCCCGCTTGAGCAACGCGGGAACATAATCGGTCGATGTGACGTCGCACCAGCGCCGCGCGGCGGCCAGCGTCGCATTGCCGTTGCCGGCGGCGACATCAAGCACCTTGCTGCCGGCGCGCAAGTCGAGCGCCTCGCAGAGTTGCTCGCCGACGATCTGCAAGGTGGTGCCGACAATGGCATAGTCGCCGGATGACCAGGCGCTGTGCTGGCGCTGCTTGACGGCGGCGAGATCGGGCTGGGCGAGGGCCGGCTTGAGCGCGGCGGATGTCGACATGGCAATTCTCCTGCGGTTGAAGACGCCGGGACGATAGGGCGCATGCGGCTCGCTGGCCTTGAGAGTGGCGTTATTTTACGCTGAGAACACCTTGATTTCCCCGCGCGAGCCGAGGGCGGCGTGACATTTCATTTCGAAGATTTCGTGCTCGACCCCGCGCGCCGCGAATTGCGGCGGGCGGAGACGCTCGTCGCGCTCGAGCCCCAGGTGTTCGATCTCCTGCTTTACCTGGTCCGCAACCGCGAGCGCGTGGTGACGCGGGACAATCTGCTCGACGCGATCTGGAACGGCCGCGTCGTCTCGGAATCGACGCTGACCAGCCGGATCAACGCGGCGCGGCGCGCGGTCAATGACAATGGCGAAGATCAGCGGCTGATCCGCACAGTCGCGCGCAAGGGCGTGCGGTTCGTCGGCGAAGTGACCGAACGCTCCGTAGCAGGCTCATCGTCGGCGCCGGGCAAGCCGCCCGACGCAATACCGACGGAATTGCCACTGCCCGATCGTCCCGCAATTGCCGTCCTGCCCTTCACCAACATGAGCGGCGAGGCCGAGCAGGATTATTTCTCCGACGGCATCAGCGAGGACATCATCACCGCGCTGTCGAAGCTGCGCTGGTTCTTCGTGATCGCGCGCAACTCCTCCTTCATCTACAAGGGCCGCACGGTTCACCTGCGGCAGGTCGCCGAGGAGCTCGGCGTGCGCTATGTCGTCGAGGGCAGCGTCCGCAAGGAGGGCGATCGCGTCCGCATCACCGCGCAGCTCAACGATGTCGCCACCGGCAGCCATCTCTGGGCCGAACGCTACGACCGCGAGCTCGCCGACGTCTTCGCCGTACAGGACGAGATCACCGAACGCATCGTCGCAGCGATCGAGCCGCAGCTCTATGCCGCGGAGAATTTTCGCGCCGAGCGCAAGCCGCCCGACAGCCTGGACGCCTGGGACCTTCTGATGCGCGCCCTCTCCCATTACTGGCGCGTGACGCGGCAGGACCACGTCGCGGCGCGAGCCCTGCTCGAAAAGGCCATCGCGCTCGACCCGAACTACGGCAAGGCACTCGGGCTGCTCGGCACCAGCTACATGTTCACGGCGCATATGGGCTGGATGGAGATGGCCGCGGCGCTGCCGGTGGCCGAGCGCGCGGCACGGGCCGCGATCCGCGCCGACGACCAGGATGCCTGGGCGCATAATGCGCTCGGCCATGTCGATCTGTTCGCACGCCGGTTCGAGGATTCACTTGCCGAATTCGAGACCGCGCTGCGGCTCAATCCGAACTTTGCGCTGGCGCAGGGCTATTATGGCCTGACGCTTAGCTATTGCGGCCGCTGGCGGGATGCCGACGAGGCCGCGCGGCGGGCGATCCGCCTCAGCCCGCGCGACCCCTATGCACCCGTCTATTTCGGCATCGCCGCCTTTGCCCGTTTCCTCGGCAGGGACTATGCGGAGGCGATCCGGCTCGCACAGGAGGCCCTGCGCCAGCGCAGTGACTTCGTCGGCGGGCACCGGGTGCTGACCGCGGCCGCGGCGATGGCCGGGCAAACCGAGACCGCCCGCGCGGCGCTGAAGGAACTCCAGCGTGCCCAGCCCAACGTCTCGCTCGCCTGGATCGCCGAGTTCATGCCGATCAAGCTCGCCGCCGACCGCGAGCACTACCTCGAAGGCTTTCGCCGGGCCGGCCTGACCTAGACTGCCCGAGCATGATCTCCGCGCAAACGCGTTCCGCGTTTGTCGCGAGGGAAAACCGCTACACACTTTTCCGGATCATGCTCCGGCGCCGCGAACAGGCCGCTATCCCCTCGAATCAACAATGATGTTAAGGTCGCCTTGCTTGGGGGAGCATGAGGCGTGACGGGTTCGCACACTGACCCGTGTTTTCCCGGATGAGGCAGTCAGCTCTTTGAGGCGTAACGCGCGGCATGATTCGCATTTCGACGATCTTCATCGCCATCTGCATGGTTCTGGTCGCGGCCTCGCTCGGGCTTGTCCTCTACTCGGTCGCCGGCATCAGCGGAACCGAATCCGCCATCGTGGCGCTGACCGCGCTGACCTTCCTGATCCTCTACAACGCGGTCTCGATGCGGCTGCGCGACCGCAGTGACGTCGGCGGCCAGATCGCCGACCTCTCGCGCGGCACCGCCGACCTCGCCCGCCAGGTCGCCGAGTTCGGCCGCCGGCTCGCGGCGATGGAGGGGCGCATCGCCTCGGCCAATTCGACCAACTCCGACCGCATCCAGTCAGTGGTCGGCGAGATCAACGAGCTCGGTGGGCTGGTCAGGCAGCTCGCCACCACCGTGTCAGCCCATGAAGACCTCTTGGCCGGGGCCGCGCCGACCCCCGCCCCCGCTCCGGTCGCCCGGCCAGAGCCGGAGGCGCCGCTCGACCTGATTGCGGCCTTCGAGGAGCGGCCGGCCGCCCCTCCGCCGCTGCCCGCACCGCCGCCGCGGCCAACGCCGGCGATCCAGACCCACACCGCCGTTCCGGTTCAGACGGCCAATGGCCGCAACCCGACCCAGTTACTGGCGACACTGCGCAACGCCATCGACGAGAACCGCATCGACATCTTCCTCCAGCCGATGGTGACGCTGCCGCAGCGCAAGGTGCGGTTCTACGAAGCCGTGACGCGCCTGCGCGACGAGCGCGACCAGCTGATCGCCGCCGAGGAATTCATCAGCATCGCCGAAGCCTCGGGTCTGATCGGACGCATCGACAACATGGTGATGCTGCGCTGTGTGCAGGTGCTGCGGCGCCTGATGGTGCGCAACAAGGATGTCGGCGTGTTCTGCAACGTCGCGGCCTCCACGCTCGGCAATTCCACCACCTTCGCGCAGTGCCTCGACTTCCTCGAAGCCAACCGGGCGCTGGCGCCCTCGCTGGTGCTGGAGTTCAAGCAGTCGACCTTCCGCAATCTCGGCCCGGCCGAGACCGAGAACCTCGCGGCGCTCGCCCAGCGCGGTTTCCGCTTCTCGATCGACCATGTCACTGACCTCAGGATCGAGCCGCGCGAGCTCGCCGATCGCGGCGTGCGCTTCATCAAGGTGCCGGCGTCCCTCCTGCTCGACCCCAGGCAGGCCTCGACCTCGGACATCCACCCTTCCGACCTCTCCGACCTGCTCGGCCGCTTCGGCATCGACCTGATCGCCGAACGGATCGAGGGCGAGCGCGCAGTGGTCGATTTGCTCGACTTTGACGTGCGGTTCGGTCAGGGGTTCCTGTTCGCGCCGCCCCGGCCATTGCGGCCTGAAGGGGCATCTGCTACCGGCGGGGCCTCGCCGAACCCGGCGCAGGAAATTCAGGGATCCAATGGCTCCGCTTCTCCCAGCCCAGGCGCCACGTCTTCAGCGCCTCCAGCCCAACGTATCACCGGCAACGCGGCGCTCGCGCGCCGGATCTGATCGGCCGCACGCATCATGACCACGCTGCATTTCGCCGAAAGCCTGCGCGAGCTCGTGGGCGGCGTTGACGTTGTGCTCAGCGACATCTGGGGCGTGGTTCACAACGGCCTGGAATCCTTCCCCGAGGCCTGCGAGGCGCTGCACACCTATCGCAGCCGCGGCGGTACGGTGATCCTGATCACCAATGCCCCGCGCCCGGCCGACTCCGTCCAACGGCAATTGCGCAAGCTCGGCGTCGCGGACGAGACCTATGACGCGATCGTCTCGTCGGGCGACCTGACGCGGCTCTATGTCGCCGAGCATCCCGGCCGCAAGATGTTCTGGCTCGGACCCGAGCGCGACAACTCGATCTATCGCGGCCTCGATGCGACGACCGCGCCGCTGGAAGAAGCCGACTACATCGTCTGCACCGGCCTCTATGACGACGAGACCGAGACGGCGGAAGACTATCGCGGCATGATGCTGAAGGCGCGCGAGCGCAAGCTGACGCTGGTCTGTGCCAACCCCGATATCGTGGTGGAGCGCGGCGACCGGCTGATCTATTGCGCCGGCGCGATCGCGGAACTCTATCGCGAACTCGGCGGCGAGGTGATCTTCTACGGCAAGCCGCATCGCCCGATCTACGAGCGCGCGATGATGCTCGCCGGCGAGCGCCAGGGCCACATGATCGACCGGAAAAAGGTGCTGGCGATCGGCGATTCCGTCCGCACCGACCTCACCGGCGCGCGCGAATTCGGCATCGACTGCCTGTTCGTCACCCGCGGCATCCATGCCGAGGAGTTCGAGGGCCTCGACCAGCTCGACCCGAATTCGGTGATGGAGTTGTTCGGCCACCCGCCGAAGGCGCTGATGCGCGAATTGAAGTGGTGACGGTGGAGCCCACGCAGGTGCTGCGGGCTTAGACCAATTGCTTAGACCCAAATGCCGTCATGGCCGGGCTTAGCCGTCCGAAGGACGGCGTCGCTTCCGCTCGCCTACGCCCCGGCCATCCACGTCTTCATTTGCAGGATCCAAGAACGTGGATGCCCGGGACAAGCCCGGGCATGACGATCTCTATAGAGAGCTGTTATGCGGTCTGGCGGCGCTTACGCGCTCGCCATGTCCGGGAAGACCGCTTCGATCTTGGTCTTCAGCGTCGCCGCGTTGAACGGCTTGACGATGTAGTTGTTCACGCCGGCCTTCTTGGCCGCGATCACGTTCTCGGTCTTCGATTCCGCAGTGATCATGATGAAAGGCGTGGTGGCGAGGTTCGGATCCGCGCGCACTTCGCGCAGCAGGTCGTAACCCGTCATCGGCTCCATGTTCCAATCGGAAATCACGAGCCCGTACTTCTTGCCACGCATCTTGTTCAGCGCCGCCGAACCGTCGCTTGCATCATCGATATTCTCGAAGCCAAGCTGCTTCAGGAGATTCCTGATGATACGGATCATGGTGCTGTAGTCATCAACCACCAGAACCGACATCGACAAATCAACCGCCATCTCGACTCCCCCAACGCAAACCCAGGAAATATTACGATCGGACCCACCGGAGCCGGAGCCCCGCTGTTCCACATTTCAAGGACTAGCACCAAGGCGTTAAACAGCGCGTTAACTGGGAGCGCCTCCGAAGGACTGAAATCACGTTCAATGCGGCCGCTCCCCTGCCGCTTGACTTCGTCCGGTCGGTCAAGCCACGGTCCGCCGGTCCTGCCGCTTCGAGAATTCCCCTGATGGTCCCGCATTTTACCGTTATCCGCGACACAACGCCGGATTCCGCGGTTTTGCGGGGCGCCGTGGTCGCCATGGGCAATTTCGACGGCGTTCATCTCGGCCATCGTGCGGTGATCGCAGCCGCCCTGGAGATGGGCCGGGCGCATGGCCGCCCTGCGCTGGCATTGACCTTCGAGCCGCATCCGCGCCGGTTTTTCAGCCCGAACACCCCGCAATTCCGCCTGACGGACGAGCCGGCCAAGTTGCGGCTTTTAGCCGGCACCGGGCTCGCCGGCGCCGTGGTCATGACCTTCGACAAGGCCAGGGCCGGGACCAGCGCGCAAGACTTCATTCACCATGACCTGATCGGACGCCTCGGCGTCAGCGGCATCGCGGTCGGCTACGACTTCCATTTCGGCAAGGGTCGCGTCGGCTCGCCGAGCCTCCTGGTCAACGAGGCGCCTCGACTCGGCATCGAGGTTGACGTGCAGGCCCATGTCGACATCGACGAGCGGCCGGTCTCCTCCAGCGCCATCCGGATCGCGCTCGCCGAGGGCCTCATCGACGAGGCCACCACCATGCTGGGCGCGCCCTGGTTCATCACCGGCGAGGTGATCCACGGCGAGAAGCGCGGCCGCGACCTCGGCTATCCCACCGCCAACATCCGCCTCGATGCCAATTGCGGCCTCAAGCACGGCATCTATGCGGTGCGGGTCGGCCGCGGCGCCGAGCGGCTGGACGGGGTGGCAAGCTTCGGCCGCCGTCCGACCTTTGATAATGGCGCGCCGCTGCTGGAAATCTTCCTGTTCGACTTCAAGGGCGACCTCTACGGACAAGCGCTCGACTGCGCCTTCGTCGGCTTCATCCGCGAGGAGCTGAAATTCGACAGCCTGGAGGCCCTGATCCGCCAGATGGACGACGATTCCGCCCGCGCCCGCGCCGTGCTGGCCGCCGCCCCGGACGCGTTTCCGCGGCTTGGCGTGATCGATTGAGGCCCAAATCCGGCCCGCCGAACCTTTTGCGCTTCTACCTTTTGCGCTTCCCTTGGGCCCCTGCTATGGAGAGCCCATGTTTGCGCGGCGCATCATAGGGATTAGCGGCCCGGCTTCCGCCTGAGCCTGAAGGCTCGGCGCAAGACCGGGATTTCGTCGTTTCACCCCGCGATTCCAGTCGCTATCCGTTTCCGCGCCCTTCCGAGCCAGTCAGCCCCATGTCCGAAAAGCCGCAAAAGTCCGACGCCAAAGACTATTCCAAGACCCTTTATTTGCCGCAGACGGATTTCCCGATGCGCGCCGGCCTGCCGCAGCGCGAGCCGGAACTGCTGAAGTACTGGAACGACATCGGCCTCTACGACAAGCTGCGCCGGGAAGCCCAGGGCCGCGCCAAATTCGTGCTGCATGACGGCCCGCCCTACGCCAACGGCAACATCCATATCGGGCACGCGCTGAACAAGATCCTCAAGGACGTCGTGACCAAGAGCCAGCAGATGCTCGGCTTCGACTCCAATTACGTGCCGGGCTGGGACTGCCACGGCCTGCCGATCGAATGGAAGATCGAGGAGGAGAACTACCGCAAGAAGGGCAAGCAGAAGCCCGACTTCCGCGACTCCGCCGCGATGGTGGCGTTCCGCAAGGAATGCCGCGCCTATGCGACGCACTGGATCAACGTGCAGCGCGAGGAGTTCAAGCGGCTCGGCATCATCGGCGACTGGGATCATCCCTATCAGACGATGAGCTATCCGGCCGAAGCGCAGATCGCCCGCGAGCTGATGAAGTTCGCGGCCAACGGCACGCTGTATCGCGGCTCCAAGCCGGTGATGTGGAGCGTGGTCGAGAAGACCGCGCTTGCGGAAGCCGAGGTCGAGTACGAGGACTACACCTCCGACATGGTGTGGGTGAAGTTTCCCGTCACGTCACCGGCGCATGGCGCACTTGCCAGTGCCTCGGTCGTGATCTGGACCACCACGCCCTGGACGCTGCCCGGCAACCGCGCGATCTCGTTCTCGCCGAAAATCGCCTACGGACTCTACAAGGTGACGGATGCGCCCGCCGACAACTGGGCCAAGACCGGCGATCTCCTGATCCTGGCCGATGCGCTCGCCGCAGAAGTGTTCAAGCAGGCGCGCGTCACGTCCTATGAGAAGGTGCGCGACATTCCCGGCGACACGCTGGACGCCGTGGAATGCGCCCATCCCCTGCGCGGGTTCGGTGGCGGTTACGAGTTCATCGTGCCGTTGCTCGCCGGCGAGCATGTCACCGACGACACCGGCACCGGCTTCGTGCACACCGCGCCGAGCCACGGCCGCGAGGACTTCGACGTCTGGACGGCCAACACCCGCGAGCTCGATGCGCGCGGCATCCCGACCGCGATCCCCTACACCGTCGACGAGAACGGCGCCTACACCGCGCAGGCCCCCGGCTTCACCGGCAAGCGCGTGCTCAACGACAAGGGCGAGAAGGGCGATGCCAACGAGGCCGTGATCAAGGCGCTGATCGAGGGCGGCAAGCTGCTCGCGCGCGGCCGCCTCAAGCATCAATATCCGCACTCCTGGCGCTCGAAGAAGCCGGTGATCTTCCGCAACACGCCGCAATGGTTCATCGCGATGGACAAGGACATCAGCGATGACGGCCATGCGAAGAAGGGCGACACGCTGCGCGCCCGCGCGCTGCACGCGATCTCGGTCACGCAATGGGTGCCGCCGTCGGGCGAGAACCGCATCAACGGCATGATCGCCAATCGTCCGGACTGGGTGATCTCGCGCCAGCGCGCCTGGGGCGTGCCGATCGCCGTGTTCGTGCGCGAGAAGAGCAACGGCTCGGCAGAGATCCTGCAGGACGAGATCGTCAACCAGCGCATCGCCGAAGCCTTCATGGAGGAAGGCGCCGACGCCTGGTACATGGACGGCGCCCGCGAGCGCTTCCTCGGGTCCCGCGCGAGCGAGGACTGGAAGAAGGTCGACGACATCTGCGACGTCTGGTTCGATTCGGGCTCCACGCACGCCTTCGTGCTCGAGGATCGCCAGAACTTCCCGCAGCTCGGCAACATCGTCCGCAAGATCGACGGCGGCAACGACACCGTGATGTATCTGGAAGGCAGCGACCAGCATCGCGGCTGGTTTCATTCCTCGCTGCTGGAAAGCGCAGGCACGCGGGGCCGCGCGCCCTACGACATCGTGCTCACCCACGGCTTCACGCTCGACGAGAACGGCCGCAAGATGTCGAAGTCGCTCGGCAACACCGTCGAGCCGCAGAAGGTGATCAAGGATTCGGGCGCGGACATCCTGCGCCTGTGGGTCTGCGCCACCGACTATGCCGACGACCAGCGCATCGGCCCGGAGATCCTGAAGAACACCATCGAGACCTATCGCAAGCTGCGCAACTCGATCCGCTGGATGCTCGGTACGCTGCATCACTTCAAGGCGAGCGAGAAGGTCGCCTATGCCGAGATGCCCGAGCTCGAGCGGCTGATGCTGCACGAACTGGCCGGCCATGCCGAAACCGTTCGCAAGGCCTATGCCGCCTTCGACTACAAGACCGTGGTCGCGAGCTTGGCAGCCTTCATGAACTCCGAGCTGTCGGCGTTCTACTTCGATATCCGCAAGGACACGCTCTATTGCGACCCGCCGTCGTCGCCGGCGCGCAAGGCCGCGCTCACCACGATCGACCTGTTGTGCGATGCCCTCCTGAAATGGCTCGCGCCGATCCTGAGCTTCACGACCGAGGAAGCCTGGCGCATGTTCCGGCCGAACGCGGAGCCTTCCGTCCATCTGACCCTGTTTCCCGAAGGCATCGAGAAGCTCCGCGACGACAAACTCGCCGCGAAATGGGAGACGATCCGCAACGTCCGCCGCGTCGTGACCGGCGCGCTGGAGCTCGAACGTGCCGCCAAGAACATCGGCTCGTCGCTCGAGGCCTCACCGGTGATCTATGTCGCCGACCGCGACATGCTGGCGACGCTGTTCGACACCGATCTCGCCGAGGTCTGCATCACCTCGAACTACGAGGTGCGTGAGGGCGAGGCGCCTGCGGGCGCGTTCCGTCTCGATGCCGTGCCCGGCGTCGCGGTCGTCGTCGAGAAGGCCGTGGGCACCAAATGCGCCCGCTCCTGGAAGATCTCGCCTATGGTCGGTGAAGACCCTGAATACCCCGACGTCACCCCGCGCGACGCCCAGGCGCTGCGCGAATGGAAGGCGCTGGGGGTGGGGGTCTGATCCCCGGCCATGACCCCGCTTCGCGCCGGCATCCTCGCGGCCGTGGTCACGCTGGTGGCCGATCAGGCCTCAAAGCTGTGGCTCCTGAACGTGTTCGACCTCGCCCGCCGTGGCGTGGTGAAGGTGACGCCGTTCTTCGACCTGGTGCTGGCCTGGAACATCGGCATCAGCTTCGGCTGGCTCCAGAACGACGGCCAGTCGGCGCAGATCGCGCTGATGGCGGTCAAGGTCGTCGCCGTGGTCGCCCTCGCCATCTGGATGGCCCGCTCGCACACCCTGCTCGCCACGGTCGCACTCGGGCTGATCATCGGCGGCGCGATCGGCAACGGCATCGACCGCTTCGCCTACGGCGCGGTGGTCGATTTCGCCCTGTTCCACATCGAGATCGGCGGAAATACCTATAATTGGTATGTGTTTAACCTCGCGGACGTGGCCATCGTTGTCGGGGTGGCGGCGCTATTGTATGATTCCTTCCTGGGGGTACCCGCCGCAAAAGCGCCCTGATCCCGGCCGATACGGACCGGCAGGTGGAACCCTGCGTTTTGCGAGGATTGGCCGCGTGCGAGCGGCAAAGTGCAGCAATCTGCCACAATATGGAACAGGTACAGTGATGCGCAGCTCCGAGACCAGCGGTTCGATGGTTCGAGACCCCAAAGCGGGGTTCTGGCGGGCGTTGAAATTGTCCGCTGTCGCGCTCGGCATCGGCCTCGTCATGACGGCAGGCCCGGTCCGTGCCGGTGACGACGACGATGATGATGACGGGATGACCTTCGAAGAGAAGATCATCGACAATCTGATGTCCGGCATCGGTGCCAAGAGCATGGAAAAGCCCGGCATCGAATACCGCGAGCGCTCGCCGCTCGTCGTGCCGCCCAAGCTCGACCTGCCGCCTCCGGCAACCCAGGCCAAGAATGCTCCGAACTGGCCGAAGGACCCCGAAGAGAAGCGCCGCAAGGAAGCCATCGCAGCGCGCAAGAAGGCGACCAAGGCGACGGAGAACTGGCAGGCGGCCCAACCGCTGACGCCCGCCGAGATGAAGGCCGGCGAGGTCGCCGCAGCCCCCCGTACAAGCAATGACCCGATCCAGCCGGGCACCAACGGCAACCCGTCGCTCAGTCCCGCCGAACTCGGCTACGCCGGCGGTCTCTGGAACATGATGAAGGGCGGCAACAGCTCCGAAGAGAAGAAATTCACCAGTGAGCCGCCGCGTTCGTCGCTGGTCGAGCCGCCGCCGGGCTACCAGACCCCCTCGCCGAACTACGCCTATGGCGCAGGGCCGGACAAGTCGCGCCGGACCTATTTCGACATCATGTCGGGCAAGGAAAAGGAATAATAGCGCTCCTGCCCCACCGCGACATCCTGACAGGCGCATCCTGGCACCGGCGGCTTACGCACGCCGGACGCAGTCTGCATATTGCTTATCAGTAACTTGCCACCGCGTTGAGTTCTCTGCTTCGTGACGCGAAGCCTCAGCCGCACGGTGTAGCATGCCGTGCCTCCGAGCCGGACATCCGGGTTCGGCCTTTTCATAAGGATTATGATGTCCTCTTACCGATCGGCCGCCTGCCTCCTTGCCGCGCTGCTTTCGACGAGTGTCCTCTCAGCCAGCGCCGCCCTCGCCCAGACCACGGTGACGTCGGCCCCGCCCGCCAGCTTCACGCTCGCCAACGGCATGCAGGTCGTGGTGATCCCGGACCACCGCACGCCCGTGGTCACGGAGATGATCTGGTACAAGGTCGGCTCGGCCGACGAGACGCCGGGCAAGTCCGGGCTCGCGCACTTCCTCGAACATCTGATGTTCAAGGGCACCTCGAAGCATCCGGTCGGCGAATTCTCCCAGACCGTGCTCCGCGTCGGCGGCAACGAGAACGCCTCGACCTCGGTCGACTACACCAACTACTACCAGCGCGTGCCGAAAGAGCAGCTGCCGACCATGATGGAGTTCGAGGCCGATCGCATGACCGGCCTGATCCTTAAGGACGAGAACGTGCTGCCCGAGCGCGACGTCGTGCTCGAAGAGTACAACATGCGGGTCGCCAACAATCCGGACGCGCGGCTCAACGAGCAGATCATGGCCGCGCTCTATCTCAATCATCCCTACGGCCGGCCGGTGATCGGCTGGCACCAGGAGATCGAGAAGCTCGACCGCGAGGATGCGCTCGCCTTCTACCGCCGCTTCTACGCGCCGAACAACGCGATCCTCGTGATCGCCGGCGACGTGGAAGCCGCCGACATCCGCCCGCTGGTCGAGCGGAATTTCGGCTCCATTCCGGCCCAGCCCGCGATCCCGGAGCGGCGCATCCGTCCGCAGGAGCCGGAGCCGGCGGCGCCGCGCACGGTCACGCTGGCCGACCCGCGCGTCGAGCAGCCGGGCCTGCGCCGCTATTATCTCGTACCGTCGGCGACCACCGCCGCGGCCGGTGAAAGCGCCGCCCTCGACGTGCTGGCGCAGCTGATGGGCAGCGGCAGCAATTCCTATCTCTACCGCGCGCTCGTGGTCGACAAGCCGCTCGCGGTGTCCGCCAGCGCCAGCTATTCGAGCATCTCGCTCGACCCGACCCAGTTCGCGATCTCGGCCTCGCCGAAACCGGGCGTCAGCTTTGCCGATGTCGAGCAAGTGGTCGACGGCGTCATCGCCGACATCGCGCAGAACCCGATCCGCGCCGAGGACCTCGAGCGGGTCAAGACCCAGCTCATTGCGGAAGCGATCTACGCCCAGGACAACCAGGCGGTGCTGGCGCGCTGGTATGGCGGCGCGCTGACCACGGGCCTTTCGATCGAGGACATCAGGAGCTGGCCCGACCGCATTCGCGCGGTCACCGCCGAGCAGGTTCGCACTGTCGCGCAGAAATGGCTCGAGAAGAAGCGATCGGTGACGGGCTATCTGATCAAGGACACCAGTGCCGCCAAGCGTGAGGAGAAGCGTTCGTGACCTATCCCTTCCTTCGACGCGTTGCATTCTCGCTTGCCACCGGCGCGGCACTCGCGCTGGCTACGGTGTCGCCGTCTCAGGCGGCCGCAAAGATCCAGCACCTGACTTCGCCGGGCGGCATCGAAGCCTGGTTCGTACAGGATGCGACGGTGCCGCTGATCGCCATGGAATATTCCTTTGCCGGCGGCTCGGCGCAGGATCCCAAGGACAAGTCCGGCGTCGCCAATCTGGTCGGTGATCTCCTCGACGAAGGCTCCGGCGATCTCGACTCCAAGACCTTCCATGAGCGGCTCGACCGCCGCGCCATCGAGCTCTCCTTCAGCGCCACCCGCGATACGTTCCGCGGCAGCCTGCGGATGCTGCGCGACAACAAGGACGAGGCCTTCGACCTGCTCAGGAGCGCGCTGACCTCGCCGCATTTCGACACCGCCGACGTCGAGCGCATCCGCTCACAGGTGATCTCGGGCCTGCGCCGCGAGACCACCAATCCGTCCTCGCTGGCGAGCCGAAAATTCCTGGAGGTCGCGTTCGGCGACCATCCCTATGGCCGGCAGACCAATGGCACGCTGGACAGCGTGCCGACCATCACGGTCGCCGACATGAAGGATTATGTCGGCCGCGTGATTGCGAAGGACGGGCTGAAGATCGCGGTGGTCGGCGACGTCGATCCGGCCACCCTCGGCAAGCTGCTCGACCACACTTTTGGTAGCCTGCCCGCAAAAGCCAATCTCACGCCGGTCGCCGACGTCGAGGCGGCAAAACCGCCGCAGCGCGCGTTCGTGCCGCTCGACGTGCCGCAGACCGTGATCACCTTCGGCGGCCCCGGCGTGAAGCGCAACGATCCGAACTTCATGGCCGCCTATGTCGTCAACCACATCCTGGGCGGCGGCGGATTGTCCTCCCGGCTCTATCGCGAGGTACGCGAGAAGCGCGGGCTGGCTTATTCCGTGTTCGAATCGCTGCTCTGGATGGAGCATTCGGCGGTCTTCATCGGCAACACCGGCACCCGCGCCGACCGTGCCGGCGACACCATCGACGCCATCGACAAGGAAGTGCGCCGCATCGCCGAGGAGGGCCCGACGCAGAAGGAGCTCGACGAAGCCAAGTCCTACCTCAAGGGCTCGCAGATGCTGGCGCTGGATACCTCCTCGAAGCTCGCGCAGGCGCTGCTGCAATACCAGCAGGACAAGCTGCCGATCGACTATATCGAGAAGCGAAACGCCATCGTCGATGCGGTGACACTGGACGACGCCAAGGCGGCCGCCAAGCGCCTCTGGGGCCAGGGCCTCCTGACCGTGGTCGTCGGCCGCGCCCCACAGGCCGCCGCGCAACCGGCCGCGGCACCGGCGACGAAGTCGAACTGACGTCCCCTGACATTTCCTGAAATGGCCGGGCTCGCCCGGCCATTTGCGTTTCCAGGATGCGCCATTGCCGAACGTGGACGTCCGCGATATGTCCGGACATCACGAATGGTGCCATCATGCTGCGGATATCCCGCGATCTCGTCATCGACGAGGACGATATCGAGATCGGCTTCGTCCGCGCCTCCGGCCCGGGCGGGCAGAACGTCAACAAGGTCTCGACCTCGGCCCAGCTGCGCTTCGACACGCGCAAGCTGACCCTGCCGGAGGATGCGGTGATCCGGCTCGCCCGCATCGCCGGCCAGCGCATGACCAAGGACGGCGTGATCGTGATCCACGCCCAGCGCTTCCGCACCCAGGAGCGCAACCGTCAGGACGCCATCGACCGGCTCACCGAGATCCTGACCGAAGCGATGATACGGCCGAAGCCGCGCCGCGCCACGCGGCCGACCTTTGGCTCCAAGCAGCGCCGGCTCGACGGCAAGAAGCGCCGCAGCGACATCAAGGCAGGGCGCGGCGGCGGCCGCTTCGACGACTAACAAAGCAGACCCAGTCAAAAAAACTCCGGCCGCAGGGCGACCGGAGTCTGCTTGCTTCACCCCGGCGGGACTAGTAGCGCTTGGCTGGGGCTGCACCGCCCGTCGCGGAATCGTCGGCGGTTCCCTTATGCGCAGCGCTACCGGTGGTGCCGACCGTGCCCCTGGTGCCTTTGGTCGACTTCATGCCCGTCTTCTCGCCCGCAGCGCCCGGCTGAGCATTCATCTCCTCATCCCCGCTGCCCATTGTGCTGCCTTGCATCGGTTTGCTTTGCACGGTGCCGCCCGTCTTGGCGGGTGGCGCGCCTTGCGCGAGAACCGGCGTCGCAATGAGAGCCGACAGAGCGCATGCGATCATCGAGGTCTTCACCAACTTCATCCATTTCTCCTGGATTCTTCCGCGACGAATGGCTCGGCTGCATCCTGCGCCGCTCACCTGCACCGGGTCATCGCATCGCGTAGGGAGTTTAAGCGGCGCAATCGTCATGCAATGCGCATGGTGTGGTGATCGTTTAGGGATTTGACGGCAGTTTCGCGGAATTGTGCTCCGCATATAAGGCATTGCGGAACACACGCGGTCACCAGTGTCTCCGCGGCATCGAAACAGCCCGCTACTACCACCGCATCTTTGACGCCGCCTAGAGTTTGCGCACGTTGATGTGGATGGGCGGATTCTTGGCGATGCGCGCAGTCGTGCTTGGATTGTGCACCGCGATGGTGCTGGTGACGCGGGTTGCCGATGCGCAAATGCCCTTGCCGGCCGGCAAGCCGCCGGATGGCGCGACGCTGTTCAAGCAGCAATGCGCGGTGTGCCACACGACAAACCTGTCAGAACCGGCGCGGCAAGGCCCCGCACTGGTGAAGGTCGTTGGCCGTCCCGCCGGCAAGACCGAAGGTTTTAAGTACTCAGAGGCGCTGTCGAAAGCGGACTTCGCCTGGGACGAGACCAGGCTCGACGCCTGGCTGAGCAATCCGCAAGCCGTCATTCCCGGCGTGACCATGGTCTACCGGCAGGCGAAGCCGGAGACGCGCGCCGCCATCATCACCTACCTGAAGGAGCTGAACTGAATGGCAAAGCCCGTTCATTCCATGATCCGCGTGCTCGACGAGGCCCGCTCGCTCGACTTCTACAAGCGCGCCTTCGGCTTGGAGGTCGCCGACCATCTGAAATTTTCGGACTTTGCCCTGATCTACCTGCGTCACCCCTCCTCACCTTTCGAGGTGGAGCTGACGGTGAATTTCGATCGCAAGGAGCCGTACCAGCTCGGCGACGGCTACGGACATATTGCCGTGGTGGTCGACGATCTCGATACCGAACATGCCCGCTTCGAGCGCGAGAAGCTCGCACCGGGACCGCTGCGCGACTTCAAGCACGACGGCAAGACGCTGGCGCGCTTCTTCTTCGTCAGCGATCCCGATGGCTACAAGATCGAGGTGATCCAGCGAGGGGGTCGTTTCGGCTGATCAAAATCACAAAAATCCAAATCACAAAATCTACGGAGGAATGCCATGAGAGAAGTCGATCGTCGAAGCAAGCACAGCCGCCGCGTCTTTCTCAAGGGCGCGGCGACCGCCGTTCCGGTCGTCGCTGTCGCGACCAGCGTCGCCGTCAGCATCGAGGATGCCTGGGCGGATGATGCCAGCACGCTCTCGCCCGCAACGATGAAGACGCTGCTGAAGGTCGCGCGCGACATCTATCCGCACGACGTCCTCGGCGACAGCTACTACATCACCGCGATCAAGCCGTGGGACGGCAAGGCGGCCAAGGACCCCGCCGTCAAGTCTCTGATCAGCGACGGCATCACGCGGCTCGATCAGAACGCGCGGGATCGCCACAAGGTGGCTTACGCCGAAGTGCCATGGGAAGCCGACCGCGTGGTGCTGCTGACGGAGATCGAGCAGAGCGACTTCTTCCAGAAGGTGCGCGGCGACCTCGTCGTGTCGCTCTACAACCAGAAAGAGGTCTGGCCGCGGTTCGGCTACGAAGGCTCCTCCGCCGAGCACGGCGGCTACATCAACCGCGGCTTTGCCGACATCGACTGGCTGCCGAAGGCTTAAGGCTCACCCAACGGTTCAGGAGAACGCATATGGCAAAATTCGATCTGAACGACTCCAGCGTTGTGGTGATCGTCGGCTCCGGTGCCGGCGGCGGCACGCTGGGCAACGAGCTCGCGCAGAAGGGCGTCAAGGTGGTCATCCTTGAAGCCGGCCCACGCATCGAGAACCAGGATTTCGTCAACGACGAGTGGGAGAGCTTTTCCCAGCTCGCCTGGACCGATGCCCGCACCACGTCGGGGACATGGCGCGTCGCCAAGGATTTTTCGGGCCTTCCCGCCTGGATCGTCAAGGCGGTCGGCGGCTCGACCACGCATTGGGCCGGCGCGTCGCTGCGCTTCGACGAGCATGAGTTCAAGGTGAAGAGCACCTACGGCGGCCTGCCCGGCGCGAACCTGCTGGACTGGCCGGTGACGCTCGCCGAGATCGAGCCATGGTACGCCAAGGCCGAGAACAAGATGGGCGTGACCCGCACCAACGGCATTCCCGGACTTCCCGGCAACAATAATTTCAAGGTGCTGGAGGCCGGTGCGAAGAAGCTCGGCTACAAGACCGTGCATACCGGCAATATGGCCATCAACAGCCAGCCGCGTGACGGCCGCGGCGCCTGCCAGCAGATCGGCTTCTGCTTCCAGGGCTGCAAATCCGGCGCGAAATGGTCGACGCTCTACACCGAGATCCCCAAGGGCGAGGCGACCGGCAATCTCGAAGTGCGGCCGAGCAGCATGGCGGTCAAGATCGAGCACGACGCCTCCGGCAAGGTGACCGGCGTTGTCTATGCCGACGAGAGTGGCGCGATGCAGCGCCAGAAGGCGCGCGTCGTCGCGGTGGCCGGCAACTCGATTGAAAGCCCGCGGTTGCTGTTGAACAGTGCCTCGACCATGTTCCCCGATGGCCTCGGCAATTCATCGGGCCAGGTCGGGCGCAACTACATGCGGCACATGACCGGCAGCGTCTACGCCGTGTTCGAGAAGTCGGTGCACATGTATCGCGGCACCACTATGGCCGGCATTATCCGTGATGAATCCGCCAACAATCCGAAGCGCGGCTTCGTCGGCGGCTACGAGATGGAGACGCTGTCGATCGGCTTGCCGTTCATGGCGGCCTTCCTCAATCCCGGCGCCTGGGGCCGTCCGTTCACCGCAGCGCTCGACGGCTATCCCAGGATGGCCGGCATGTGGCTGGTCGGCGAGGACATGCCGCAGGAAACCAACCGCATCACGCTCGACCCGAGCGTGAAGGACAAGTTCGGGCAAGCGGTCGCGAGCGTGCATTTCGACGACCATCCCAACGATCTCGCGATGCGCGCACATGCCTACAAGCAGGGTGCTGCGGTCTATGACGCCGTCGGCGCCACCGTGACCTATCCGACGCCGCCCTATCCGAGCACGCACAATCTCGGCACCAACAGGATGAGCGAGAAGCCGCGGGATGGCGTGGTCAACAAGTTCGGGCAGAGCCACGACGTCAAGAATCTGTTCGTCTCGGATGGCAGTCAGTTCACCAGCGGGGCGGCCTGCAATCCAACGCTGACCATCGTCGCACTCGCGATCCGGCAGGCGGATTACATTGCGGGGGCGATGCAGAAAAAGGAGATTTGAAGGTTCAAAGGAAACCGTTTCCTGCTCCCGTCATTGCGAGCGAAGCGAAGCAATCCAGAATCCCGCCGCGGTGACGGTCTGGATTGCTTCGTCGCACTAGCGCAAAATTGCTACGCAATTTTGTCGCGGGCTCCTCGCAATGACGGCGGAGAGAATATCGTAGCCCGGACGGAGCGAAGCATAATCCGGGGTGCTCGCGGGTGAGCTGAATCCCGGATTGCGCTTCGCTTCATCCGGGCTACGCACTTTTGTCGGGAAAGCTACTCGGCCGCATCAAGGATCGGCGCGACGGTTGCCTTGAAATCCTGCACCTGCGTCACGCTCCGGGAGCGGTAGATCAGGCAGGAGCAGCGTAGCAGCGAGGCGAAATTATTGACCTCGCCGTGATGGTCGAGCACCTCGTTGTAGAGCGTGGTCAGGAACTTGCCGACGCTCATGCTCTCCTTGGCCGCGATCTCCTCCAGCGTGTCCCAGAACGCCATTTCCAGCCGGATCGAGGTGCAGTGCCCGCCGATCCGCAACGAGCGGGTCTGGGATTCGTAGTTGCGTTGGGGCTGGTGCGCGAAGAAATTGCACATGGCGTCCTCCCGTCCTGTTGCCATTTTTTCACGATGCTACACCGCTGCCCGGCCCCCCACAATCAGGACGGCAGCAGGACGATCGCTCCGTCCCGGTTGCGCAATTTTCTCGAACGTCCAATCCCTTCAATGTGATAGGCATCCCTCTTCCCCAGGCCGCCACACGGCTGTTGCCCAACACATGCTTTTGACGCAACACGGCCTAGAATAGCGCCGTCAGCGAATCCAGATCGAAAGCCCCATGCCCGTCCGCCAACTGCCAGAGCAAATCGTCAACCGCATCGCCGCCGGCGAGGTGGTCGAACGTCCGGCAAGCGTGGTCAAGGAACTGGTCGAGAACGCCATCGATGCCGGCGCCAGCCGGATCGACGTCTTCACCGATGGCGGCGGGCGGCGGCGGATCGGCATCACCGATGACGGTGGCGGCATGACCGCGAAGGACCTGGCGCTCGCGGTCGAACGCCATGCCACCTCCAAGCTCGACGACGAGGATTTGCTCCAGATCCGCACGCTCGGGTTCCGCGGCGAGGCGCTGCCCTCGATCGGCTCCGTCGCGCGTCTCTCCATCACGACGCGGCACGCGAGCGAACCACATGCCTGGGCGCTGTCAGTCGAGGGCGGCGACAAGTCCGAGATCATGCCGGCGGCGCTGGCCCACGGCACGCGCGTCGAGGTCAACGACCTCTTCTATGCAACGCCCGCGCGGCTGAAATTCCTAAAGACCGATCGCACCGAGGCGGAGGCGATCCGTGAGGTGGTCAGGCGCCTTGCCATGGCGCGGCCCGACGTCGCCTTCACGCTGGCCGGCGAGGAGCGCGCGCCGGTGACCTGGACCGCGGCGCTGCCTGGCGCCGCCGGACGGCTGACGCGGCTCGGCGATATCCTCGGCGCAGAATTCCGCAGCCACGCCATCGAGGTCCATGCCGAGCGCGAGGGCGTCGTGGTCGCCGGCTATGCCGCGGCGCCGGCGCTGACCAAGGCGAACGCGCTCGGGCAATATCTCTTCGTCAACGGCCGTCCCGTGCGCGACAAGCTGATCCTCGGCGCCGTGCGCGGGGCCTACGCCGACTATCTGCCGCGCGACCGCCATCCGGTGCTGGCGTTGTTCGTCACGCTCGATCCGCGCGAGGTCGATGCCAACGTGCATCCGGCCAAGACCGAGGTGCGCTTCCGCAATGCCGGCCTCGTGCGCGCGCTGATCGTGCACGGATTGAAGGACGCGCTCGCGCGCGAGGGCCGGCGCACGGCCGCCAACAGTGGCGAGAGCGCGTTGTCCTCGTTCCGGCCGGCCTTCACGCCGCGGCCTGCGAGCTGGGACTGGCGCGCCTCGCCATCCGCCCCGGTCGCACCGATGCCGTCGTTCGACGGATCGGCTGCGCCCGTCTTCGCCGAACGCGCACAGGCGGCATTCGATGTCGGCGCGCCCAGTGCGGACGTGCGGATCGAGACCCAACCCGTCAGCGACCTCGTCGACCGCCCGCTCGGCGCGGCGCGCACCCAGATCCACGAGACCTACATCGTCTCGCAGACTCGCGACGGCCTTATCATCGTCGACCAGCATGCCGCGCATGAGCGCATCGTCTACGAGCGGCTGAAGGCCTCGCTCGCCGCCAACGGCGTGCAACGGCAGATCCTCCTGATCCCCGAGATCGTCGAGATGGACGAGGCCACGGTGGAGCGCCTGCTGGAGCGCAGCGAAGAGCTCGCATCGTTTGGCCTCGCCATCGAGTCCTTCGGCCCCGGCGCGGTCGCGGTGCGCGAGACGCCGTCGCTGCTCGGCAAGACCAATGCAGGCGGGCTGCTGCGCGATCTCTCCGAGCACATGGCCGAATGGGACGAGGCGCTGCCGCTGGAGCGCCGCCTGATGCACGTCGCCGCGACCATGGCCTGCCACGGCTCGGTGCGCGCCGGCCGCCGGCTGCGGCCGGAGGAGATGAACGCCCTGCTCCGCGAGATGGAGGACACCCCGAACTCCGGCCAGTGCAATCACGGCCGCCCGACCTATGTCGAGCTGAAGCTGAGCGATGTGGAGAAGCTGTTCGGGCGGAGATGATCTTCGTAGGGTGGGCAAAGCGAAGCGTGCCCACCACCTACCGCGATCGCAGAAAGTTGGTGGGCACGGCGCGTTGCGCCTTTGCCCACCCTACGGCAGCGAGACTACGGCCTCTTCAAAAACACGAACTCCGTGTCGTCATAAGCCCGCCGCTCCAATTCCTCGAAGCCCTCAGGCGTCACGAACTGCGCAGCCTTCGCCTCTTCCACCACGAGCAGCGCGCCCGGCATGAGCCAGCCGCCGTCGCGCAAGCTCGCGAGCGCCTTCTCCGCAAATCCTTGGCCATAGGGCGGATCGAGGAACACCAGCGAGAACGGCTCGACGGGATGCGCAGGGCCAAGATCCGTCGCATCGCGGCGATAGACCTTGGTCACGCCGCCAAGGCCGAGCGTCTCGACATTGTTGCGCAGCAGCGCGCGGGCCTCGGCGCCGTTGTCGACGAACAGCGTGAACTTCGCGCCGCGCGAGGACGCCTCGATGCCGAGCGCACCGGTGCCGGCGAAGAGATCGAGCACGCGCGCATCCTCGATCGGATCGTCATAGGCGTGCACGAGGATGTTGAACACGGACTCGCGCAGCCGGTCCGCCGTGGGGCGGATGTCGCGCGAGGACGGTGAGGCGAGATTGCGCCCCTTCAAACGACCGCCGACGACGCGCAATCAGTCCTCCCGCGGCGTCAGATCGCGCTTGCCGTGATAGCCGCGCTTGGGCCGGCGCGGCGGGCCGTAGCCGTTGGCCTCGGCCTCGTTGCGCTCGCGCGCCTCCTCGCTGCCGGTGCGCTGTACCAGCACGCGGCGGCCCTTGCGATCGTTGATCACGTCACGCTTGCTGGCAGGCTTCTTCTCGCGTGGCGCTTCGCCGTCGGGTGAAGAAGATTTCTTCGGCACGTCGAACTGCGCGCCCGACTTCTCGATGACCTTGTCGCCGAGCTGATCGCGCAGCACGCGTGACTTGATCTCCTCGACCTGGCCTTCGGGGACCTCGCCGAGCTGGAACGGTCCATAGGACACGCGGATCAGCCGGTTCACCTCGAGCCCGAGATGGGCGCAGACGTTGCGCACCTCGCGGTTCTTGCCTTCGCGGATCGCGAACACCAGCCAGACATTGGCGCCCTGGTCGCGCTCCAGCGTCGCCTCGATCGGACCGTATTTGACGCCCTCGACCTCGATGCCGTTCTTCAATTCGTCGAGCTGCGCCTGGGTGACGTCGCCATGGGCGCGGACGCGGTAGCGGCGCAGCCAGCCGGTGTCCGGCAACTCGAGCGTACGCGCGAGCCCGCCGTCGTTGGTGAGCAGCAGCAGGCCTTCGGTGTTGAAGTCGAGCCGGCCGATCGAGATCAGCCGCGGCAGGCCTTCGGGCAGATTGTCAAACACGGTCGGACGGCCCTCGGGGTCGTCATGCGTCGTCATCAGCCCGCGCGGCTTGTGGTAGAGGAACAGCCGCGTACGCTCACGCTCCGGCAACGGCTTGCCGTCGACAGTGACGACATCGTTCGAGGTGATGTCGAGCGCCGGCGAATTGATGACGCGACCGTTGACGGCGACGCGCCCCTGCGTGACCATCTCCTCGGCGTCGCGGCGCGAGGCGAGGCCCGCACGCGACAGCACTTTTGCGATACGCTCGCCGGCCTTTTTCGGCTTCGGTGCTTCGTCACGGCGCGGACGGCCCTCGAAATCCCGATCACGGTCACGATAGGCGCCGCGGCCACCGAAGGCGGGGCGCTTCTCGAAGATCCTGCTCTCATCCTCGTTTTCACGGCGCGGACGGTCGCCGGAGCGGCCTTCGCTGCGCGGATGCTCGTGCCAGTCGGAGCGGCCCTCGGAGCGCTCGCGCGGACGATTGAATTTGGGACGGTCACCGCCGCGTTCGCCATCGCTGTCACGACGAGGCCGATCGAATTTCGGACGGTCGTCGCGCGGACGATCGAACTTGGGCCGATCGAACTTGGGCCGCTCGCGGAACGGACGATCGCCGGACGCGCGATCGTCGCGCGAGCGCGAGAAACGCGGACGGTCAACGCCGCCACCCTGCCGATCGTCGCGCTTCTGCCAGGGCTTGTCTTCGCTGCGGTCACGGCCGCCGAAATCCTTGCGCGGACCCTTGCTGAAGTCCTTACGCGGCGGACGATCGCCACGCGGACCCGCGTCGCGCTTCTGCCACGGCTTTGAATCGCTGCGCTCGCCACGATCGCGCGGGCGGTCACCGAAGTCACGCGGGCGATCGCTGCGATCCCCACGGTCGCGCTCGCGATCCGGCGCACCACGCGAAAACTTCCGCTCGCCGTCGAACTTGCGTTCCGGGCGGTCGCCACGCGGCGCGTAGGGCCGCTTGTCGCCGAACTTCTTGTCGCCGAACCGGCCGGCGGGACGGGAATCGTCGCGATCCCGGCTGCGCGGCGGACGGTCGTCACGGCCATAGGACGGGCGATCACCGCGCGGTTTGAACGGCCGCTTCTCGCCATCGCGCGCGCCGCGATCCGAGAACGGGCGGTCGCCACGCGGCTTGAAGCTGCGCTCGCCGCGCTCCTCACCACCACGGTCGTCGCGCTTGAACTTCGGACGGTCGCTGAAATCGCGGCGCGGGGCATCGCCCTCCTCGCGGCGGCGGAACGGACGATCCCCGCGGTCGGCGCGAGGCGGACGGCTGTCGCGGTCGCCACGGGGCGGGCGGGCGTCGCTCCTGCCCTCAGGGCCGCGCTTGGCGAATTTCTTCTCAGGGCCACGCGGCTTGCCGGACCGGCCCTTGGGCGGGCCACCCCTGCCCGGGCCTCGATCACGCCGGCCGCGGGAATCGTTGTCTTTGTCGCTGTCGCGAGGCATGAATAAACTCACTTAGGGGGTGGCCAGAAAGCATTGTGCGCGCTCGTTTCGAGCCGCATGCTCAGGCAAATCCGGTATTCACTCTTGCTGAAGGCGGAGCTACTAGCAGGTTTCTGGCGATGATACGAGGCTTGAAAGCCCCCTCTTTCATGGATTTGGCGCTCAAAACGGCCGAAAATGCCGGAAAGGCGGGCGAAGTTCCGATCGGATGCGTCGTGGTCCGCAATTACGAGGTCATCGCGACCGCGGCGAACCGGACGCTGACTGATTACGACCCGACCGCCCATGCCGAGATCATTGCGCTGCGCGAGGCCGCCAAAAAGATCGGCAGCGAGCGCCTGGTCGACTGCGACCTCTACGTGACGCTGGAGCCCTGCACCATGTGTGCGGGCGCGATCTCCTTTGCAAGGGTCAGGCGGCTCTATTACGGCGCCGCCGATCCCAAGGGCGGCGCGGTGGAATCAGGCGTGCGGTTCTTTGCATCCCCAACCTGCCATCATGCGCCGGATGTCTATTCCGGGGTCGGCGAGAGCGAGGCGGCGCGGCTGCTCAAGGACTTTTTTCGCGAGCGGCGGTAGATTCACATATTCCGCCGTCATGCCCCGCGAAGGCGGGGCATCCAGTACGCCGCGGCCTATCGATCAACCACCACCGTCTCGGAGTACTGGATCGCCCGGTCAAGCCGGGCGATGACAGTTGTGTGTGTCGCGACAGCTTAGTTCAGCCTGCGAAGAACTCGCGCAGCGCCTTTGCGGTGACGTCCGGGTTCTCCTCGGTGAGGAAATGGCCGGAGTCCACCGGCATGCCGTCGACGTTGGTCGCCCATTGCTTCCACGTATCGAGCGGCGTGGCGGCGGCCTGGGCGATGCCTGCGCCACCCCACAAGGCCAGCATGGGAATCGTGATCTTCTTGCCGGCTTCGAAATCGGCCTTGTCGAGGTCGTAATCGAAATAGGCGCCGGCGCGGTAGTCCTCGCACATCGCATGCACGCGGGCGGGATCGCGGAACGGGGCGATGTAATGTTCGAGTGCACGCTCGTCGATGGCGTCCAGCGTCTTCGACTTGGTCTGGCTCGCCATCTTGAAGCGCAGGAAGAACTCGCCATTGCCCGAGATCAGCGTCTCCGGCAGCGGCGCCGGCTGGGCGAGGAAGGTCCAGTGATAGATCTTCAGCGCGTAGGCGCGGTTCATCCGCTCCCAGTAATTATAGGTCGGCAGGATATCGAGCACGGCGAGCTTCGACAGCCGGCCGGGATGGTCGAGCGCAAGCCGATACGACACCCGGCCGCCGCGGTCGTGGCCGGCGAGCGCGAAGTGGACGTGGCCGAGCTGCTCCATCGCTTCCACCATCGCCTTGGCCATCGCGCGCTTGCTGTAGGGGATGTGCTGTGCATCGCTCTCGGGCATGTCGGACCAGCCATAGCCCGGCAGATCGGCGATGATCAGCGTGAACTTGTCGGCGAGCTGCGGCGCCACGCGGTGCCACATCACGTTGGTCTCGGAGAAGCCGTGCAGCAACAGCAGCGGCGGCCCCTTGCCGCCGACGCGGGCGAAGATGCGGCCCAAGGAGGTGTTGATCCATTCGGAGGCGAAGCCGGGGTAGAGGTCGGCGAGATCGGACATCTTCGGCATCCTTATCGGGTCAGTCCTGTCTGGTCAGTCCCGGGCCGCCTCGAACAAAAATGTCGAAAACAACCCCATGCACAGTAGCACGATGGTCACCTGTGAGGGTTGCTAACCCCAACAGGCGATTGCGCAATTTTGGAATGTCGATGTGGCGGAGCGGTGGCACGCGGCAATCTTGATGCCGGCGTGCGCGCAGTCCGGAAAAAAGCCTGTCAGCCCCGGGCCTTCTCGGCTTCCACCGCCTGCCAGCCGATGTCGCGGCGGCAGAAGCCTTCCGGCCAGTTGATGCGGTCGACGGCCTGATAGGCACGCGCCTGCGCTTCCGTCACGGTCTTGCCGAGCGCGCAGACATTGAGCACGCGGCCGCCATTGGCGAGGATCGCGCCGTCCTTCTCGACCGTGCCCGCATGGAAGATCTCGGCGGTGTCGACCTTGGCTGCGTCATCGAGCCCCTCGATGCGCGTGCCCTTCTGGTAGTCGCCGGGATAGCCCTTGGCCGCCATCACCACCGTGAGCGCGGATTCCGGATACCAGCGCAGATCGAAGTGCTTAAGCTCCCCGTCGCAGGCGGCGATGAACGCCGGCACGATGTCGGACATCATGCGCAGCATCAGCACCTGGCACTCGGGATCGCCGAAGCGGACGTTGAACTCGAACAGCTTTGGGCCCTGCGTCGTCAGCATGATCCCGGCATAGAGGATGCCGCGGAACGGCGTGCCGCGCTGCTTCATGCCGGCAACCGTCGGCAGGATGATCTTGGCCATGATCGCGTCGTGGATCGCGGGCGTGACCAAAGGCGTCGGCGAATAGGCGCCCATGCCGCCGGTGTTCGGGCCGAGATCGTGGTCGAACACCCGCTTGTGGTCCTGCGCGGAAGCGAGAGGGATGGCGGTCTCGCCGTCGCACAGCGCGAAGAAGCTGATCTCGCGGCCCGGCAGAAATTCCTCGATCACGACCTCGGCGCCGGCATCGCCAAAGGCGCCCTCGAACATCATGGCGATGGCGTCCTCGGCCTCGCGCACGGTCTTGGCGACCACGACGCCCTTGCCGGCGGCAAGGCCGTCGGCCTTGACCACGATCGGCGCACCCTGGCTCTGGACGTAAGCACGCGCATCATTGGCGTTGGTGAAGCGCTTGTAGGCGCCGGTCGGAATGCCGAATTCGGTGCACAGCGCCTTGGTGAAGCCCTTGGAGCTCTCGAGCTGCGCCGCCACCCCGCTCGGCCCGAACGCCTTGATGCCGGCGGCGGTGAGGTCGTCGACGATGCCGGCGGCCAGCGGCGTCTCCGGGCCGACCACCACGAGCTCGACCGCATTCGTCTTGCAGAAATCGATCACCGCGGCATGGTCGGCGACATCGAGCGCCACGCATTCCGCCTCCCGCGCGATGCCGGCATTGCCGGGCGCGCACCAGAATTTGGTCACCAGGGGGGAGGCTGCGATTTTCCACGCCAGGGCATGTTCGCGGCCGCCGGAACCGAGCAGGAGAATGTGCATCGAAGGCTCGAAATGAGGGGTTTTGCTGGGGCGGAGGTCGCACGAATCGCGGCGGGTCTCAAGGGGAAACGCCCACACTCCCCGTCATTCCGGGGGCGTGGCGAAGCCGCGAGCCCGGAATCCATAACCACCATCGTGAGTATGGATTCCGGGCTCGCGCCCAAGGGGGCGCGCCCCGGAATGACGGCGGAGAGAGGGGAACGCCCGAGGACGACAATCGCCGCTAAACCTGCCTCCCCGCAATGATCTCCTGCAACGTCGCCACATGCCGCGCGAAGGCGCCGCGGCCGACGGCGGTGGCGGTTACTGTGGTCTGCGGCTTCTTGCCGACGAAGGCCTTGTCTACCGAGACGTAGCCCGCCTTCGCCAGCGTCTCGATATGTGCGCCGAGATTGCCGTCGGTGGCGCCGGTGAGCTTTTTCAATCGCGAGAACTCCAGGCCAGCGGAGACCGGCAGCGCGTTCAGCGCCGCCATGATCTTGAGGCGCAACGGCTGATGGATGATGTCGTCGAGCTCGGCCATTGGCTAGATCCGCCGCATCCAGAGGCCGCCGAGGATCAGTCCGCCACCGTTGACAAAGGCCATCCAGAGCGGGAACGCCTCGCCGATGTAGAAGAAGCCGAACAACGTCAGTGCAGCGATGCCAAGACCGATCGCGACGAAGGCGTAGCCGAACCAGAGACCCGCCAGCGTATAGAACAGCATGAAGTAGAGCGGCCAGAACGCGCCGAGCTGGCGTGGGCCGAAATGGCCGACGACGTTGGTGCAGAGATAGCCGAAGGCGAAGAACAGCACGAAGACCAGAACGAGCCTGACATCGAAGGCGGCACCATGCGGACGGGGCGATGGATTGAGCAACCGGATTCCGACCAGACCACCGACGCCCAGAACGTCCACGGCAACCCAGGCGTGGACCGCGTAGACCGGCCAGAGCCAGGTCACGAGATTGCCTGCGAATACCAGGACTCCCCACCAGACTGCGGCGAGGCTTGCGAGCTCGTAGAGCTGCGATTGCTTCACGCGCTGGACGATGTCGTCGATGTCGGCCAGCGCTGCAGACGCCTCCTTGCTGTCGATCATGACTGGCCTGCTCCGCGCGTTGCCACGTCCTCGGCGATTGCATTGACCGCCTTCGGGTTGGTGACCATGCCCATGTGATTGACGCCGTCGATCATCTTGACGTCGATCGACGGCTTCACCGCCCGCACGGTCTCGGCATATTTGTCCGAGATCATCATCTCATCGTCGGCGCCGCCGAAAATCGTCATCGGGTGTGTCACCCCGGGCAGATCGAGGCGATAACCGCGTGTCGCAAAGTTGCGCATCAGGCGGTCGGAATAGGTAGAGGTGAGGTACTTGGCCGAATTCGCCGGCACGGCGAAGGCCAGCACTGGAAGCTGCGAACAACAGTCGATGCCGAGCTTGCGCAGCGCCGCCAGCCCGAAGTAGCGCGGAAGGTCAGCATTGGCCCAACCGCCGGCGTGCGGTTTGTTGGTCGGCGCGTCGTAGCCGAGATAGGGCGCGATCAGGACAGTGCGGACGAACAGGTCCTGCATGATCGGCGTCGCGGCAACACGCAACGAGAAGCCGGCGCCGGCGGAATGACCGATCAAGGTCAGTGGCAAATCGGGCGCGCTCTTGCGGACATGGGCGACGAAGTCGACCAGATCGTCCTCGAGCTGGCCGACATAGCCGATATCACCGCGCGTGCCGGAGGCGCCGTGGCCGCGCGTATCGAGTGCCCAGGTCTCGACGCCGTGCGCGGCGAATGCTGCCGTCAGGGCATGGTTCACGGTGCCGGAGGAACCGGACGATCCATGGATGAAGATGGCGCCGCGGTCGGTGGCCGTCCCCTTCGGCGCGTAGTGCCGGAAGCCAAGCCAGGTGCCATCGCGGGCCTGAAAGCGCTCGAGCGGTGGCAGCGTAGACCAGTCGATCCCCTTGGCGGAGTCCGAGACCGAGCGCATCTCCGCAGGCCGCTCCAGCGGCGTCGCGATCAGGGCGGTGAGCAGCAGCGCGACTGCGCCAACCGCGCACAGGCCCCATTTCAACAGGCTTAGAGAACCCCGCAGCAGCCGCATCGCCATCGCAAACTCCCTCGAACTGATCATTTATAGAGAACTCTATATTACAGAGTACTCTCCATATCAATCCCAGGATTGGCGCCGCGCGGCGAAAATCCTTAACGTCGGGTCTGACCCCAAAATGCCGAATCGTTTGCCGATGCCGCCTGCGGAACCACTGCTCAACGCCCCCGAATTCACCGTCTCCGAGCTCTCGCAGTCCCTGAAGCGGACGGTCGAGGACGCCTTTGGCCATGTCCGGGTCCGTGGCGAGATCTCCGGCTTCCGCGGCGCCCACTCCTCCGGCCACTGCTATTTCGCGCTCAAGGACGAGAGCGCCAAGATCGAGGCGGTGATCTGGAAGGGCGTGCACGGCCGGATGCGCTTCAAGCCCCAGGAAGGGCTCGAGGTCATCGCCACCGGCAAGCTCACCACTTATCCGGGCTCCTCGAAGTACCAGATCGTGATCGAGGCGCTGGAGCCGGCCGGCATCGGCGCGCTGATGGCGCTGATGGAGGAGCGCAAGAAGAAGCTCGCCGCCGAGGGCCTGTTCGACGAGGCGCGCAAGCAGTTGCTGCCCTGGCTGCCGGAGGTGATCGGCGTGGTGACCTCGCCGACCGGCGCCGTCATCCGTGACATCCTGCATCGGCTCGAGGACCGCTTTCCCCGCCACGTACTGGTGTGGCCGGTCAAGGTGCAGGGTGAAGGCTCGGCCGAGCAGGTCGCAGCCGCGATCCGCGGCTTCAACGCGCTGCCCGAGGGCGGCAAGATTCCGCGGCCCGATGTGCTGATCGTGGCACGCGGCGGCGGCTCGCTGGAGGACCTCTGGTCGTTCAACGAGGAGATCGTGGTGCGGGCGGCAGCCGAGAGCATGATCCCGCTGATCTCGGCGGTCGGGCACGAGACCGACATCACGCTGATCGACTTCGTCGCCGACAAGCGCGCGCCGACGCCGACGGCAGCGGCCGAGATGGCGGTGCCGGTGCGCAGCGATCTGTTCGTCGAGGTCGCCGATCTCGCGCGGCGCACCCGCGCCTATTGGCAGCGTGCCCATGAGAGCCGCCGCAGCGAGCTGCGCGCCGCCGCGCGCGCCCTGCCCGCGGCGGGCGATCTGCTCGCGATCCCGCGGCAACGGCTGGATTCAGCGGGCGCGTCGCTACCCCGCGGCCTCAAGGCCAACACGCACGCGCATTTCCGCCGGTTTACCGCGGCGAGCGCAAAGCTGACGCTGCGGGTGCTGCACGGGCAGATTTCGCAGGCCGATCACCGCCTCACCGTGTGCGGCGAGCGGCTCGGCCTGTCCGCGCGCTCGCTGCTGCGGCAACGGCGCGACCGTTTTGCCGGGCTGGAGGTGCGCTTGCGCGCCTCGAAACTTTCGAATGCGCAGGCGCAGCGCAACGCAATTGCCCGCCAGCGCGAGCGCACGCATCGTCTGGCCGAGCGCGCCAACCGCGCGCTTGTCACGCTGTTACAGCGGCTGGATGCCCGCATCGAGAACAGCGGCAAGCTGCTCTCGGCCTTGTCGTATCGCGGCGTGCTCGCGCGCGGCTTTGCTCTGGTACGGGACGAGGCCGGCCATCCCTTGCATTCGGCCGACGCGATTGGTCCCGGCGCACGCCTCGAGATCGAGTTTGCGGACGGCCGTGTCGGCGCGACGGCGGATGCGGATCGCCCGGCGCCGACGGCAAAGCGTGCGCCGGCGCAAGCAAAGCCGGCCGCGCAAGACGCAAAACCTGCGCCGAAGCGCGCGGGCAAGCCGGTGGATCAGGGCACGTTGTTCTGAGCGCTACGGCGGCGTTCCGCCCTCAGTGTCATTCCCCGCGAATGCGGGGAATCCAGTACGCCGCGGCTTCTCGGCTCAATCACTAACGTCTCGGAGTACTGGATCGCCCGGTCAAGCCGGGCGATGACAGCCAGTGTGGGACGCGTGTCGCCACAACCTCGTCATTGCGAGCGCAGCCCGCCTACCGGCAGGACAATCCCGCGTCGATCGTGGTCCAGAAGCCGCAATGTTCCGGCGCGATCATCGGCGCGCCGGCGTGGGCTTCGAACAGGAAGATCGCGACGGTGAAGACGATCAGTGCGGATGAGAACAGGACGAAGCGGTTGCGCATGAGGACTGCGTTTAATCGACATCGTGGTCGAACTAAGGCGCCGTCACCTGCTGAAACCGCCGCGACACGCGATACGTAGATTCACGGTCGGCCATACTCCGTGCAGGGCGGTGGTCGATGCGGGGCTGTCCGCCTAACGTTGTTCCTCGGGCGGCCCCGCTTCCGCCTTCGCTCTATCGAGCTACGGCGGGACAAGCCCGCTCCATCCGGGCTACAGGACCGCCCTCACCGCGCCAGCCACTCCGCGACTTCCTTCTGCGACTCCGCGCGCGCCTCTGCGTCCGTGCCGAGATGGCCGTGCTCGGGCGCGGCGGCGTCGGTGGTGCCGGCAGCTGCGTGCAGCGGCGTATTGGCGCGGTCGAAATCGTGATAGGCGCCGGGATAGACCACGATGCGCGTGAGCGCGCTGCGGCCGCGCGCGCCGTCGACCATCTGGCGGCAGGCCGGCGGCGACGAGACGTCGTCATTGGCGCCGATCAGCACCAGGGTCGGCACCCGCGCGCTCCAGCCGAGGCCGGCGGAGATCCGGCAATCCGGATAGAACGCGATCGCCGCGCGAAAATCCGGCCCGGCTTCGCGCGCGGCGCTCTGCGGACGCACGGCCCAGAGCAGCGCGCTGGCACCATTGGCCCAGCCGATCAGGCTGACGCGGTCGCGCGCGACCCAACTCTGCTTCACCAGCCAGGCGCGCGAGGCCGCGATGTCGGCGACGCGCTCGCGCCGCGCCTTGACGTGCATCTCCTTGACGCGGCATTGCGGCCCGAGCTCGCGCGAGCCGTAGCTGTCGGGCAGCAGAACGGCGTTGCCGGCCTTCAGCAGTTGCAGCGCCCAGTCGCGATAGCGCGGCAGCACCGATTCTGAATGATTGCCGAGGCCGCCGCAGCCATGCAGCGCGATCACGGTCGGAAACGGCCCCTCGCCATCGGGCTTGTAGAGCTGCCCATGCAGGATTCCGGACGACAGCGGAATGTCGACCTGCTGCGGCGCCGGCGCGGCGTGCGCGGCCGACATCAGCAGCATCATGAACAGGGCGGTCAGTCGAAGGCGCATCGGATTCTGCCGTGGAAGATGCCGGAACCGGCCATCCCTCGCGCGAAGCACTATCATGCGGAAACGGCGGCAAAACATCACAAACCGGTGGGTTTACCGGGCGGACAAGCCACCCTATCTATGCTAAATTCGGTGCAACACATCGTGCCCTCCAGGGTTTTCCACGGAGAGGCCTTCCACGGAGACTTTCGACCGTGCTGAACAAGTTCGGCCCCTCGGGCCATGGCGAAGCGCAGGTGCAATATCTCGACGGCGATTTCCGCGTGATCTCGCCGGGGACCTTCGTCCGTTGCGCGATCACCGACACGCGGATTCCGCTCGACGAATTGAAGTACTGGAGCGTGGATCTGCAAGAGGCCTACGCCACGCCCGCCGCCGTGCTGCAGCGGCATTTCCCCGGCGCGCTGAAGCCGCAGCCGTAGGGTGGGCAAAGGCGCCTCGCGCCGTGCCCGCCATCTCTTCACGACCGCAACGAACAATGTAGGCACGCTTCCGCCTTCGCTCGCTCAGCTTCGGCGGACAATTCGCCTTGCCCACCCAACGATACCGAGTTCGTGGCATCGCGCGGCTATTGCGGCTCGGGACCATCCGCGCCCACACAGGTCTTGATGAAAGTCTTCCTGGTCTCACCGACCACTTTCTGATCGATCGCCTGCTTCAGACAATCGACCCGTGCCTGCGCCATGCAGAGCTGCATCTGATCGCGCTTGTCCTGGCCCTTCAGGCTTTGCGTCGTCGCAAGGCACGTGACGCGCTTGGTCGCGGGGACTGGCACCGTGCTGGTTGGAGCAGCGGGAGCCGTCGTCGGCGGCGTCTGCGCAAACACGGGCGCCATGATCAGACACAGAAGACTGGCAGCGACGGCTGCAGATGGCAGTTTCATCGGATTCTCCTGATCGTCTGGAACCGATAGGCGTCTGGCGAAGAATGTCGCCTGAATGGCGGGCCGCTACAGGGTGAGCAAAGGGTAGCTGTCCTGCCGGCGCCGCATGAGCGGCACAGCTTATCGCGCAGCAGGAGGATGGAGACGATGTTCGCGCGCACCTGAACTGCGCGCCTCGCCGCCGAAATGATCTCCGTCGCGCCGATCCGCGTTGCAACGAATTGCGCTTGCACTCCGTGGTAAGTCACTTCGCGCTGTGGTTGGATTTTTCGCTGCGGTTCGGCGCCCTTAAGTTGTTTGACGAAGTTCTGGTGAAACAGAGCGCTGCTAGAGTGCGCGTTAGGTAATTAGCCCTGCTGCTTTGTCGCACAGACCATCAAGTCAACCAAACGACCATTGAGCTTTGGAATTGGCGCAGTCTGTGAACGGGCTCACATCGGAAGAGCCATCTGACGGGCTACGATCACCTCGAAAATTCGCGGTGGATACTTTGTAAATCGAAAGTCAACGATGGGGGTGATCATGCCCACCATACTAGACATGCTCTATCGTGAATATTGCCGCGCCCGCCTCGCTGAAATGCGGAAACAGCTTCTGATCATAGCTCAACGCTCTGAAGCTTCCGAAGCGCATCATCATCTTGCGGATCAGGGTGACGATGAGAGGACGGACGCACAACGCAAGACCGGTCGCGGCGTGCCGCATTGAAGCGGCCCGAGACCGGCGAACTCTCCCGCGTAGCAGTGACCAAGCAATTGGCGGCAGTTTGGGAGCAAGCGATGAATACACCCGAATGCTATACTGTCATGGTGGCCTGCGTCTCGTGCCTGACCATCATCGGAATGATGGCTGTTGGAGCCTGGTGAGGGGACTGAGGGCTGAGCCGGGATTGCACGCCCTGAACGGGTCCGCTGGCAAGCACGTTCAGTCGGACCTGTGGCGCCGGACACAGCACGCGCCCTCCCGCATCGTCCGTCGATGGACGCCGGAAGGCCTTCGCCTCGCCTCAGCGCGCAGACCTGCTTTTTGCTGTGAGGTAAGCGTTGCCGCCGCCTGATACGATTGCGGCGGCATCGCTTGAGATCCGGATGTCAGCCTCCGGGCGGACTATACGAAGAGCGCAGCTTCGCCGCGTTCTGGCGGACCTGCTTGATCTCGTCCTGCGTGAACAGCCGGGTCAGTTTCACGTTCTGCAGGGTGCCCACCGTGACGGTCAGACCGGAGATGGCCGGAGCCGTGCTCGGATCAGGCACATCGAAAATCACCAAAACGCCCGGACCGTCGGCAGCAACGCTGTACATCGAAATCAGCTTGCCGCCGGCCGCTTCAATGAGTTTTGTCGCCGCCTCCTGGCGATTGATCGTGGGGTTTTCCAAAATGGCGTTGAGAGCGCGTGGTGTATATTGTCCAGTGAGGCAAAAATGCATGGCATGTTCTCCTCTGAGCTTTTGGCAATAACTCTCCGGCCGTTCCGAACTGATCGTAACGGTCTCGCATCTGAAATGATGATGGTACGTTGCCCGCCGTGGGCATAAACGCCGCCGATGATTGCCGGGAGTTCGGCACGTCCCGGTGACGGCTCTCATGCGAGGCTACATCAACTCCCGAACGTGCGGAAGACAATTCATCCGCCGCGACATGTCGCATATCGCAAGGCGCGCGGTGTTGGGCTACGGCGGAGCGCTTTGCCCACGCCAAGAAATCATCAAGAAATCATCAAGAAATCATCGCCTGCCGAACCGCCGCTCGCGCGCCTTGTAGAGATGATCGCTGATCAATTGCCGGAGCGCTGCCGGATCATCGAATTCGAGCTGCACCGCGAACGGCACGATGCCGTCGGGGACGCCTTCGCGGCCGCGGAGGCGCGCAAGATCCTTTTCCGTCGTCACCAGCGTGAGTTGCTCGCGCTGCGCCTCCGCTGCGAGCGCCGCGATCTCGTTCTGCGAAAACATGTGGTGATCGGCGAAGGGGCGCGTGCGCGCGACCTCGATGCCGCAGGCGCGCAAGCTGCGGAAGAAACGCGCGGGATCGCCGATGCCGGCGAACGCAAAGACTCGTTTGCCGAGGAGTTGCGCGACCGAGGCCGCATCCGGCTTCAGGCGCGCGCGCAGCTCCGGCTTGTTGCGCTTCGCAAGCTCCGCCGCGACATCGTTGGCGGCATGGCCATTGCCGATCAGCACCAGCGCATCGGTGCGCGCGAGCTGCGCCTTCAGCGGCGCGCGCAAGGGACCGGCCGGAAACACCTTGCCGTTGCCGAGGCCGCGCTCGCTGTCGATCACGATCAGGGAGGCGTCCTTCAGCAGGCGCGGGTTCTGGAAACCGTCGTCCATCAGGATCACGGTCGCGCCCCGCGACTTCGCGAGCGCAACGCCTTCGAGACGGTCGTGCGCGACCACGACAGGAACGTCGCGCACCATCATCAACGGCTCGTCGCCGATGTCGGAAGCGGTGTGGCGCTCGCGGTCGACCATGACCGGACCCTTGAGGCGCCCGCCATAACCGCGGCTGAGCACCACCGGCGTCTCGCCGAGCTCGCGCAACAGCTTCGTCAATGCGAGCACGGTCGGCGTCTTGCCGGCGCCGCCGACATGGTAGTTGCCGACGCAGATCACGGGGATGCCGGCGTCAAAGCCCTGGCGCAGCATGCGCCGTTCGGTGATCGCGCCATAGAGCAAGCCCAACGGCCGTAACGCATGAGACTTGAAGGAACGCGGCCGGTACCAGAAGGCCGGCTCACGCATTGGCGGCCCCCATCTCGATGGTGAGCTGCAGGAGATAAGGCTCGAGCGCCGTCATCGTGCGATTGAGCGCGCCGCCGAGATCCTCGACCACGCCTGAGCCTGCGCGCTGCATCCCGTCGCGCACCGTGGGATCGGCCAGCAGCTGGCCGAGCTGCTTGACCAGCGTCTCCTGCGTGTCGGCCTGGCGCGCGCCGCCGCTGCTATCAAGCGCCTCGTAGACATCGGCGAAGTTGAAGACGTGCGGACCATGGACGATCGCAGCGCCGAGCTTGATCGCCTCGATCGGATTCTGGCCGCCATGGCGGATCAGCGATCCGCCCATGAACACGACCGGCGAGAGGCGGTAGAACAGGCCGAGCTCGCCCATGGTGTCGGCGACATAGACGTCGGTCGCGGCCGTCGGCAATTCCTCGCGCGAGCGCAACGCCGGCTTCAGGCCCGACGCCGTGATCAAGCCGGCAATCGAGGTGCCGCGATCCGGATGCCGTGGCACGATCACGGTCAGAAGCTGCGGGAAGAAACCGACGAGGCTGCGATGCGCCGCGACCAGCATCTCGTCCTCGCCCGGATGGGTCGAGGCCGCGACGATGATCGGGCGGCCGCGCGTCATCGCCATCAGCCGCTCGAGCTTGGCGGGATCGGCCGGCGGCGCGGCCACGTCGAGCTTGAGATTGCCCGTGGTGACCACGTCGCGGCCGCCGAGCGCGGAGAAGCGCTCCGCATCGGTCTTCGATTGCGCCAGGCAAATGTCGAACCGCGACAGCAGCGCCGAGATGGTGCCGTACATCCGCCGCCAGCGCGGGAAGGAGCGCGGCGACATCCGCCCGTTGATCAGCACCATCGGCAGGCGGCGTGCGGCGCCCGCCAGGATCAGGTTCGGCCACAAATCGGATTCGATGAACAGCGCCAGCGAGGGCTTCCAGTGATCGAGGAAGCGCGCGACATAGCGCGGGGAATCATACGGCACGTATTGATGGATGACGTCGGGCGGAAACCGCTTTGCGACGACGGCGGCGGAAGTGACGGTGCCCGAGGTGAGCAGGATGCGAAGATTGAGGTCGCGCAGGCGCTCGATCAGCGCGGCTGCGGCGAGCACCTCGCCGACGCTGGCGCCGTGAATCCAGACCAGGGGGCCGTGCGGACGCACGTCCCGGGACAGGCCCCGCCGCTCGCCGACGCGCGCGGGATCCTCCTTGCCCTGCTTCAGCCGCCGCTTGATCAGCGCCGGCGCAAGCGGCACCAGGCCCGAGGCCAGGCGCCGGTACATCCGCAGCGTTATCGGCAGCGAATTAGCCATCTTGGGGCCCCGGACGGCCGAGTTGCGCATAGGCGCGGCGGGTCGCCTCGTTCAAGGTCTCTTCCAGCTCCAGCCGCAGCGCTTCCATGGTGGCGGCGTCGGCATCCGGCGGCACGTGGATTTCCTTGATCCCGACCAATGCGCCCCGCCCGAACGGCAGGTTGATGGTGGTGCGGTCCCAGTTCTTGAGCCGGATGAAGCGGCTGGTCGCCATCGCGAAAGGCATGATCGGCCGCCCCGATTCCCGTGCCAGCATGATGATGCCGAGCCCGGCCACGCGCGAGCGTTTGGGGACATCGGCGGTCAGCGCGACATTACAACCGTCCTGGAGCGTGTGCACCATTTCCCTGAACGCGCCCACCCCGCCCTTGCGGTGGAAGGCGCCGCCGTGGTCACCGGAACCACGGATGAGGCCGATGCCGAGCCGCTCGACGGCGATCGCGTTGAACTCGCCGTCGCGATGCCGCGAGATCAGGACCTTGGCCCGGTAGGAGTCCTTATTCCTGATGAAGGGCGTGAGGAAATGCTGGCCGTGCCAGAAGGCGAAGATCGCGGGGATCTGCGGCTCGACGATGTCATAGACGTCAGGCGGATCGAACGTGAATTTGTTGGTCCGCCAGACCAGACGCAGATATTCGGCCGCCAGAACCCCGACGGCACGCTGAAGCCAGCTGCTTCGCAGCGTATTGCGAAGCAGTTTTTTCAACGTGCCGGTTCTTGATTCGGGTCGAGCAGCCGATGGAGATGGACGATGAAGTAGCGCATCTGCGCGTTGTCGACCGTGCTCTGCGCCTTGGCGCGCCAGGCGACGTGAGCGGACGCGTAGTTCGGATAGAGGCCGACGATCTCGACGTCGTCGAGGTTCTTGAAGGTGTTGTGCTCGAGATCGAGCAATTCGCCGCCGATGACGAGATGCAGCAATTGTTGCGGGGCACTATCTGGCATGGGTTCTGTTCCTAACGGGCTGCCCGGCAAAGCAGTGTTCGAGAAGCACGGCGGACGCACTCAGGGCAAGGGCCGATTTCGAAAATGCGCGACGATGCCCGCATGACGATCGCGACCCGCTGCCACCAGCACCCCGTGCGTGACTTCCCGGCGGTTATAGAGGATGGGATCTCCGGAGAGGTCGCTCATCCTACCATCCGCTTCCTGCACGATCAAATCGGCCGCCGCAAGGTCCCAATCATGGCTGTTGCCCCCGGCAAAAGCCGCATCCAGCACGCCATCGGCGACCCGGCACAGGCGCAGCGCGAGCGAACCGATTCGCGGATGCAGCTTGATGTCGCCGCCGGCCGTATTGAGCCGCTCGACCATCGGCTTCGGCCCGGCGACGCGGGAGAAGTCGAGCGCGGATCCGGACGCCGCCCGCACGGCTTTGCCGTTGAGCGTCGTGCCCTGCCCGCGGGCCGCGAAGAAGAACTCGTCGGTCGCGGGCGCGAACACCGCAGCCAGCACCGGCGAGGCATCCTCGACCAGCGCGACGCTGACGCACCATTCTTCATGGCCGCCGAGATAATTGCGGGTGCCGTCGATGGGATCGACCACCCAGGTCCGCCGCCGCGACAGCCGCACCTCGTCGTCGGCGCTCTCCTCGGACAGCCAGCCATAATCGGGCGTCGCCGAGCGCAGGCGCGCTTCGAGCAAATCGTTGACGGCAATGTCGGCTTCCGACACCGGCGAGGACGCGCCCTTGGTCCACTTCCTCAATTCGGTGCGGAACATCGACTGCGCGAGGCTGCCTGCCTCCCGCACCGCGTCCTGCAGCAGCGCCGCGTCGCGCGTCAGGATGGTTTCGTCCGTTGCATGCGCGTCAGCGTCCGCCAAGCGTCAAACCCTCGATGCGCACCGTCGGCGCATTGATGCCGTAGCGGAACTCGAGATTGTTCGCCGGCTGCATCGATTTGAAGATCTCGAACAGATGGCCCGCGATCGTCACCTCGCTGACGGGATAGGTCAGCTCGCCATTCTCGATCCAGAAGCCGGAGGCGCCGCGGCTGTAATCGCCGGTGACGCCGTTGACGCCGGAGCCGATCAGGTCGGTGACGTAGAAGCCCTGCTTGATGTCGGCGATCAGTTCGGCCGGCGTCGGCGTGCCCGGTTCGAGATGCAGATTGTACGGTCCCGGCGACGGCGAGGACGAGACGCCGCGATGGGCGTGGCCGGTGGTAGTGAGGCCGAGCTCGCGCGCGGTCGCGCAGTCGAGCAGCCAGGTCGTCAGCACGCCCTCGTCGATCAGCGCGATCTTCTTCACCGCGACGCCTTCGGCGTCAAACGTCTGCGAGCGCAGGCCGCGCTTGCGCAGGGGATCGTCGATGATGCGGATGTTTTTTGCGAACAGCTGCTGGCCGAGCTTGTCCTTCAGGAAGCTGGTCTTCCGTGCGATCGAGGCGCCGTTGATGGCACCGACGACGTGGCCGACCAGCGAGCCCGCAACGCGCGGATCGAACACGACCGGCACCTTGCAGGTCTCGACCTTGCGCGGATTGGAACGCGCCACGGTACGCTCGCCGGCGGAACGGCCGACGACTTCCGGCGACAGGAGATCGGCGCCGTGCGGCGCCGAGGTGAAGTCGTAGTCACGCTCCATGCCGGTGCCTTCGCCCGATATCGCGGTCGCCGAAATGCCCTGGCTGGAACGCAAATAAGAACCATGGAAGCCGGTGCTGGTGACGAGCACCATGCCGCCCATGCCGGCGGAGGCGGAGGCGCCGCCGGACTTGGTCACCCCCTTCACGGCGAGCGCGGCAGCCTCGGCTTCGAGCGCGCGGCGCTCGAGCTCGGAGGTCGCGGGCACGTCGGGATCGAGCAGATCGAGATCGGGGAAGTCGCGCGCGAGCAGCGCCGGATCGGCGAGGCCGACATATTTGTCGTCGGGCGCGACGCGCGCCATCGCCACCGCGCGCTCGGCAAGCTTGGTCACGGCATCGCCGCTGACGTCGTTGGTCGAGACCACCGCCTGGCGCTGGCCGACCAGCACGCGCAGGCCGACATCGTCACCCTCGGAGCGTTCCGATTCCTCGACGCGCCCGTCACGCACCTCGACGCCCTGCGAGACGCCGCGCACGGCGACCGCATCGGCCGCATCCGCACCGGCGCGCTTGGCCGCCTCGACTAGCCGCTGCGCGAGATCGGAGAGCGCGGTCTGATCGAACAGGTCGCGATTGGCTTTGGACGAATCCTGGGGCGAAAGCGTCGAGCTTGGTGAAGGGTTCACAAACGAAATCCTGTTGCGGCGGGAGGTTTCGGGGCGATACCGGCCCTGAACACCAGATGTGCCCAATTGGTACGGACTTCAAGCGTTTTCAGCCCGCAAAAAGCTCAGATTCGCAAGTCCGGCGCAACGTCTCGTCAATCATGCGTGCCAAGGTCTTGTCAATCATGAGCGGCGGTGACGCTGGATTAACCAGCCTTTTTAAGTGGTTTCGGAACGGCGCGCGCTAAGGTCCTCGCATCGACCGGGAACATAATCCCGGCGGGGAGAACTAAAGCCGTGAGGCGTCAAACAGCAACAAGCGGGATCGCTCCCGCCGGGTCGGGCCGCAGCTTGCGGCTCGACCCTCTTTCCCTTCCGGTCCGCTTCGATGCGCACGATCCGCGCGCCGACGGATACACCAGACAGATCGAGCTTCATCGCGAGCGTGTCGTGCTGCGCCGTGCCGTCCGCGGCATGCAGATGGCGATCAACGTCCGCGTCAGCGACTTCATCGGCGTTGCGTTGCGCGGCAATGACGAGGCGCAGACCCTCGTCCTCGTGCATCGCGATCCCTCGCTGTCCGTTCCGCTGCTGGTCAGCACCGATGGCGACGAACTCGCCGAGGCCTGGGCGATCTGGAGCGAGCTATTCGCGCTTCCGCAGCTCGACGAAGGTGCCCGCAAGCCCACGCCGCGCCGTCGCCGCGCCAACGCGATCCGCGCCCGCCGTCCGAAATTTTTGATGCGCCGGCGCACCGCCATGACGCGCGAGCTGTCGGTTCATCAGGGCGAACGCGAGATCATCGCAAGGAATTGAACGGCACGCACAGTGCCGTAGGGTGGGCAAAGCGAAAGCGTGCCCACCTTTTTTATCTCAATCCCGGGAAGATGGCGGGCACGGCGCAAGAGCGCCTTTGTCCACCCTACGGGCTACGCCGCCCGCATCACCGCGTCGACCAGCAATCCCGCAAACAGCAGGAAGCCCGCATACTTGTTCGAGAAGAACAGGCGCTTGCAGAGCAAGGGGTCGCTGATATCCAGCCGCACGATCTGCGAGGCCAGATGCACGGCGAACGCCGCAAGCCCGAGCCAGGCCGGCCAGCGCGCATCGCCTGAGGCCAGCGCGACGCCGATCAGCATCACCGCAAGCCCGTAGAACAGGATCAGCGCCTGGTGCGTGTGCGCGCCGAACAGCCGCGCGGTGGACTTGATGCCGATCAGCGCGTCGTCCTCGGCGTCCTGGTGCGCATAGATCGTGTCATAGCCGATCACCCACGAAATCGATCCCGCATAGAGCACCAGCGCGGTCAATTCGATGCGACCAAAGGTGACGGCAAATCCCATCAGCGCGCCCCAGGAGAAGGCGAGGCCGAGCACGATCTGCGGCCACCAGGTGATGCGCTTCATGAAGGGATAGATCGCGACGATCAAAAGCGAGGCAATGCCGGTTAGGACCGCGAAGCGGTTGAATTGCAGCAGCACCACGAGACCGGTCAGTGCCTGCGCGACCATGAAGGCCAGCGCCTGCTTCGTGGTCACCTGGCCCGACGGCAGCGGCCGCGAGCGGGTGCGCTCGACCTTGTCGTCGAGATCGCGGTCGGTGATGTCGTTCCAGGTGCAGCCTGCTCCGCGCATGACGAAGGCGCCGATGAAGAACAGCACGATGGTGAGCGGCAGGCCGCGGACATCATGCGCCATGCCCGCCGCGAGCGCCGCCGACCACCAGCACGGCATCAACAGGAGCCAGGAGCCGATCGGACGATCGAAGCGCGACAGGCGCAAATAAGGCCGCGCCCATTGCGGCGCGAGCGTATCGACCCAGTTGCCGGTGGAATCGGCAACGCGGGCGGATGTGTCACTCATCGGGTGAGGACGTTGCCGTTGAGCGTGTCGAAGGTGCTGCCACCCTTCTTGCCGGCATTGGCCTCAGGCGCCGAGCCAGAACCCAACACCTCGCTCAGCGACGGACCGGCCGGACCGCGCGGCTGGTTCTGCATCTGCTGCGCGACGTTGCAGACCTTCGTCGCCATGGCCTCGGTGTTCTTGTGGCCGTCCTTCATCTGCGCGCTGACCTGCGCCGGAATCCCGCACTTCGAGGCGTTGGCCTCGATGTACTTGATCATCTTGGTCTCAGCCTGGCTGAAATTGCGGATCAGCTTGCAGGCTTCTTCCGGCGCGGCGTGACGATCACTCGCGGCCTTGATCAGCTTGCCGCGCTTCTCGGCTTCCTCGCGCAGCGGCATGAAGGTTTTCATGCAGTCCTCGCCGGGACCGCCTTGCGTCGGCGGGGCGGCGCTGAAGGCACCTGCGCCACCGACGGGCGCGGCGCCGTTGACGGGAAACGATCCTTGGGGCGCTGCACCGACCGAAGCGCTCGGCGCCGAGCCGTTCACGGGCGGAAACGCGGAACTGGTTGGGGCTTGGCCAGGCAGCGGCGCAGGGAAGCCCTGCGCGTGGGCACCCGCGGCGCCCAAGGTGACCATGGCGGCAGTGATCGGAACCATCAAATGACGGATCATCAAGGCAGTCTCTCCGGCAGGAGCTTACGGGGCTTGGCGTCTTCCCAATTGAAGCGCAACCAGCGTGCTCGCGATTTTACGATTCCCGCCGGCCCTTAACAACCCGTCGAATAGGGCAAGAGCGCGGCGCGCCGACGCACCGATTCGGCAATATTTACCCCCGAAATGGCGGCTTTCGGTTAATAACGGCGGCAAATTGGACCTTTGAACGATGCCCTCCCACGATTTTCGCGCCCCCCGCCTGTTTGTCGATGTCCCCCTTGCCCAGGACGCCAGGGTTCCGCTCGACCGCGACCAGAGCAATTATCTCGGCAATGTGCTGCGGCTGGCCGCCGGGGCCGAGGTTTTGGCGTTCAATGGCCGCGACGGCGAGTGGCAGGCCGCGATCGAAGGCCGCAAGCGGCCGGACGGCCTCGTCATCCTCCAGCAGGCCCGGCCGCAGGACCGGCTCGCCGACCTCACCTACGTCTTTGCCCCGCTCAAGCATGCCCGGCTGGACTACATGGTCCAGAAGGCCGTCGAAATGGGCGCTGCCACGCTTCAGCCGGTCCTGACCCGCTTCACCCAGGCCTCGCGGGTCAACACCGAGCGGATGCGCGCCAATGTCGTCGAGGCCGCCGAGCAATGCGGCATCCTCAGCATCGCCACGGTCGCCGAGCCGGTGCCGCTGGACCGGTATCTCAGTCAGCGCCCTGCCGACCGGCTGCTCATCTTCTGCGATGAGGCGGCGGAGGTCCAAAACCCCATTCAGAGCCTGCAAGACGCGCGCGAAGCCGGACATGACCAAGGCAGAATTGGCATCGACGCGCTGATCGGCCCCGAAGGCGGCTTTGCCGAAGAAGAGCGCGCCCTGCTGCTGCGGCAGCCGAAAATCCTGCGGCTGGCGCTGGGACCCCGGATCATGCGGGCCGACACGGCCGCGGTGGCGGCGCTGGCGCTGGTGCAGGCAGTGCTGGGCGATTGGGACGGCACCTAACCAAGCGAACCTAACGTCGATTCGCGCGCGGCGGCTCTACAGGTTCGCGCTTCAGATGACCTCTCGCTTCGACCGATGCAGGGTCTCGGACGGCAGCTCTCCGAAAGCCGCCCTGTAGCTCGCTGCGAACTCGCTCAGATGCCAGAAGCCATGGCCGATTGCGCAGGCCTTCACACTGCGACGAGCCGGGCCGGTGCGCAGCTGCTTTCGTACCGACCAGAGGCGCAAGACCCGGCTGTAGCGATGAGGGCTCATGCCGCAGATGGCCTGCGTCGCACTCTGGAGGGTCCGAACGGACACGCCCACCCGCTCTGCCAGTTCGGTCGTTTTGTGCCAGATCGCGAGATCGTGGCGGATCAATCGTTCCATCTCTGCGACGATCCGCTGATAGCTGTCCGTCGTGGAGTGCATGGGCCCGCGCTTCACGTTGGACCGAATGGCAGCATCCATTGCGGCGAACAGGGATTGTTCGACCGCCGTTCGCGACGTCGGCTCGTTCAGGAAGTCTGGATCATGTGCCGCGGTTTCAAGCGTCGTGGAAATCGAGCCATGCAGGGAGGCAAGTACTTCCGATGCCGGACTCAGCAAATGATAGCCGTCATCCAGCTGAGACCAGGGCTCGCGCTCGGGCGGGCTGAAATAGGCGACAGCCCACAAACGCCCCGCCGGCTCATAGACCAGGCAATCGGATCTCCCCTTGAGAACGAGTATGGAGCTGCCAATTGATTGCCCGTTGATGCGGGTGGAGGTCACATGGTCCATCGGCACCGCCACCGCGATGGCGTGCGCCAGATCATAACCGCGGATGATCCGCGGGAAGGTCTTCACCAGAGACAGCGTCAGGACCGGCAGGCTGAGCTGGGCACGCTTGATTGCAGTCGCCCCGGCCGACAGCGGCATGCTGGATGCGCCGACATATCTCTCACTCTCTCCGAAATGATCGATGTCGTACGATCGGAGCTCGAGAGCCGCGGATGGCTTGAGACCCTGGAACGACAGCAAGCCGTCTAATGCTGTTCTTTGCGTTCCATCGCGAGCAGTATCGAGAAGGCTTTGATCCATATCCTGCCGCTTACTTCGCCTTCCTTGTCGATGCAGCGCCCTTGGGGGCACGCAGATCATCCGGCCCGTTGATGCCGGCGCGCTTGAGATCGCGAAGCAGTTTTGTGAGCAGCAGCATATTAGTCTTCTGCAGTTCGTGATTGTTTCCAAACCTGAATGCGTTCTGCTCGGTCACGATGAGCCCGGCCTTGGTTTCGGCGAGAATCTTTCGTCTCTTAAGTCCCGTCACGCGACGGCGAACCGTCTCGAGCGGCAGGCTGAGGAAGCGAGAGAGCGCCGCGCGGGACACCCCTTGCTTGATCGCATCCGGCTCGACCGCGTGAATGCTGGAGAATCTCTCGTCCAGCGACGGATCGTTCATCACATTGATGACGTTCGCGTTGAGAATCGCATGAACGATCAGTAGGTCCAGCGGATCGAATTCGTCGTAGTGCCGGAACAGCTCGCTGATCGAAAACAGCATATAGGCCAGCGTGTGCCGCGAGACCGTCCGGATAGCGTCTGATGCATTGCGCATGAATCGAAACCAACATTCACATTGTAAGCGAAGGCAGCAGCGAACGGGTCATCCGCCATACCCAATATGAGTATGCGACGACTTGCCTGTCCTCCTCAATTTCTCAATGTGACGTTGAGCTTGCGGTTGCTGCATTGAGTCGCATGCGCGGACAAAAATCAGCGACGGGCAATGAGGCTGTCGCGCAGGACGACATGGCCATGGACGACGATGTTGCATCGGACAGGCGGCGACGCGAGGAGCTCGGGCTCATCAAGGCATTTCTCGGCATAAGGGACCCGAGCAGGAGGCAGAGAATTCTCGAGCTTGCCGAGGAGCTCGCAGATCACGCCGCGTCCGAAACCGCAGGGCTTGCCTTCGCCTCGACCGATGCATCGCTTGGCGATGCGCCCAGAGATCTCCCTGGCCAGACTGAGTGAAAACCAAGCCCTTCCCGCCCTAGGTATTAAAATACCCAAAATACCTTCTGACAGATCGCTGCGTCCCGCCTCCAAAGCCGTTAAGCGATTGATCCTTTGGAGGTCGAAACCGCTTTCGCGCCATGCTAAGGCCTGCGCCAATTCGCCTCCCTTCTTTCGCCCTGCCCGGTTCCACCGGGACGATGGACCCCTGTTATGACCGCGACTGCCACCTCAAATGCTGCCGGCTCCGCCGCCTGGGCGGATACGCTGCTCTTGTCGTTCGCGCAGGCCGGCTATGTCAGGGCCGAGCCCGCGATTCTGCAACCGGCCGAGCCGTTCCTGGACCTCTCCGGCGAGGACATCCGCAAGAGCCTGTACCTGACGACGGACCTGTCCGGCGAGGAGCTTTGCCTGCGCCCGGACCTGACCATTCCCGTCGCCCGCGACTACCTCACCTCGAGCCGCGCCGGCCAGCCGGCCGGGTTCAGCTATCTCGGCCCGGTGTTCCGCTACCGCAGCGGCCAGGCCAGCGAGTTTCTTCAGGCCGGCATCGAATCGTTCGGCCGCCAGGACCGCGCTGCGGCCGATGCCGAGATGCTGGCGCTGGCGCTGGAAGCGACCGCGGCCTTCGGTGTCCGCGATGTCGAGATTCGCACCGGCGACGTGGCGCTGTTCAACGCCCTGCTCGATGCGCTCGACCTCTATCCGGTGTGGCGCCGCCGCCTGGTCAAGGATTTCAACCGCAAGATCAGCCTGGAAAAAGATCTGGAGAAGCTGGCGGCCGCGACCACCGCGACCCGCAGCGAATATGAGGGTGTGCTGGCCGCGCTCGCCGGCTCCGACCGCAAGGCTGCGCTCGCCTTCGTCACCGATCTGATGTCGATCGCCGGCACCACCAATGTCGGGGGCCGCACCACGGCCGAGATCGCCGACCGTTTCCTGGAGCAGTCGACGCTGAAGGGCGGCGCGCTGCCGCGCGAGGCGATCGCCGTGCTCAAGCGCTTCCTGTCGATCGCGGGCAATCCCGACGATGCCGTCGCCGAACTCCGCGCGCTCACCACGGACGCGAAGCTCGACCTCAGCGCTGCCGTCGACCAGTTCGAAAGCCGGGTCGGCTTCATGGCCGCGCGCGGCATCGACGTGAAGCAGACGCGCTTTTCGACCGCGTTCGGACGCGGCCTCGACTATTACACCGGCTTCGAATTCGAGCTGCATCACAGGGGCAACGGCGCCGAGCCGCTGGTGGCCGGCGGCCGCTATGACGGGCTGATGACCCAGCTCGGATCGGCCGAGCCGATCCCCGCGGTCGGCTTCTCGGTCTGGGTCGACGCGCTGACCCGGATCGGCCGCAAGGTGGGAGCTTAAGTCATGAGCGCGCCATTCGTCCTAGCCGTTCCCTCCAAGGGCCGCCTGCAGGAAAACACCGAGGCGTTCTTCGCCCGCGCCGGGCTCAAGCTGTCGAAGGCCGGCGGTGCGCGCGACTATCGCGGCACGCTCGCAGGCCTCGACAATGTCGAGGTCGCCTATCTCTCGGCGAGCGAGATTGCTTCGCAACTGTCGCGCGGCTTTGCGCATCTCGGCGTCACCGGCGAAGACCTGGTGCGCGAGAACATCGCGGATGCCGACAAGCGCGTGTCCCTGATCGACGGGCTCGGCTTCGGCTATGCCGACGTCGTCGTCGCGGTGCCGCAGGCGTGGATCGACGTCCGCACCATGGCCGACCTCGACGACGTCACCACCGGCTTCCGCGAGCAGCATCACATGCGGATGCGGGTCGCGACCAAGTTCATCAACCTCACCCGCACCTTCTTCCAGAGCCACGGCATCACCGACTACCGCATCGTCGAAAGCGCGGGCGCGACCGAAGGCGCGCCCGCGGCCGGCAGCGCCGAGCTGATCGTCGACATCACCACGACCGGTGCGACGCTCGCCGCCAACGGCTTGCGGGTGCTCGACGACGGCGTGATCCTGCGCAGCCAGGCCAATCTGGTCGCCTCTAGGGATGCCGACTGGTCGCCGCAGGCGCGGGAGACCGCGCGCGTCATCCTCGATCACATCGCAGCAAGGGCGCGGGCCAACAAATACCGCGAGGTCCGCACCCGCTTCCAGCAATGCGACGCCGCCCTGCTCGGCGAAGCCCACGAGCGCTTCGGCGTCGAGGCCCCGTTCGGAGGGCCGACCTCGTCGGGCATGCTGACGCTGCACTGTCCGCCGGGTCAGCTCTATGCGCTGGCGAGCTTCCTGCGCGAGCATGGCGCCGAGACCGTCTCGGTGGTTTCGCTCGACTATGTGTTCGACCGGGAGAACCCGCTGTTCGCCAAGCTCGAGGCATTCCTGCGGCAGTGAGCCTCAGGTCCGTTCAGCGTAGCGACAGCAAACGGCAGCTACCATATGCTGTTGAGAACCATGGACGCCTCTGGAACCTTGATCAATGACGCTGGGCTCTGACGTTTCCGGCATGACGACCACCGCGGCCAGTGCCGCCGCGAAGGGGTTGTCGATTGTCGTCCCCGTCTACAACGAGGCGGCGGGCCTCGCCGCCCTGCACCAGCGCATCTGCGATCTCGCCAAGACCTTGCAGCAGCGCTATCGCTTGCGTTGCGAAGTCGTCTATGTCGACGACGGCAGCGCGGACGCGACGCTCTCGATCGCCCGGTCGCTGCCGGCCGACGCGGTCGACGTTCAGGTGGTGTCGCTGTCGCGCAATTTCGGCAAGGAAGCCGCGCTGATGGCCGGCCTCGACCATGCCCGGCTCGGCGCCGTGATGTTCATGGACGGCGACGGCCAGCATCCGCCGGCCCTGGTCGAGCAGCTGGTGCGGCACTGGATCGAGGACGGCTATGACGTCGTCTATACCGCCAAGGCGCATCGCGACAACGAGCCCTTCCTGCGCCGCGTCGCCGTGCGCGGGTTCTATTCGCTGATCAATTGGGGCGCGCGCCAAAAGATTCCTGAAGACGCCGGCGACTTCCGCCTGCTGTCGCCGCGCGCGGTCGCAGCGCTCAGGCAGCTGCCGGAGCGTAACCGCTTCTTCAAAGGCCTCGCGAGCTGGATCGGCTTCCGCCAAATCCGCGTCGATTACGAGCCCGCGCCGCGCACCCATGGTGTGACGACCTTCAGCGCCGCGCGCCTGCTCGGTCTTTCGATCGAAGGGGTGACCTCGTTCTCGGTGGCACCGCTGCGCTTCGCCAGCCTGCTCGGCGTCATCCTCGCCGGCGGCGCCTTCCTGTTCGGCCTCTCGATCCTCTGGGAAGTCTGGACCACGGGCAAGCAGGTGCCCGGCTATCCCTCGCTCGTGATCGGCCTGATGACCATCGGCGGCGTGCAGCTCATCATGATCGGCATCGTCGGCGAATATATCGGCAAGATCCTGTCCGAGCTGAAGGCGCGCCCGATCTACTTCGTCGCCGAGCACAGCGAAAAGCATTTCGAGACCGGGAAGGCCGACGACGCCTCGAAGAGGACGGCCGCCGAATGAGCGCGGCCGCGGGCCTGCGGCGGATCTGGCTCTGCGCCGACGATTACGGCATCAGCCCGGGCGTCAATCGCGCCATCCGCGACCTGATCGAACGCGGCCGTCTCAATGCCACCTCGGTGATGATGGTGGGACCGGCGATCGAGCGCGGCGAGATCGAGGCGCTCCAGACGGCGGCGAAAGCGAGCCCGCGCTGCGCGATCGGCTTGCACGTGACCTTGTCGGCGCCGTTCCGGCCGCTCACCATGCATTTCCGACCGCTGGACGGCGACATGTTCATGCCGTTCCCGAAACTGCTGCGCGCCGGCCTTGCACGCCGGCTCGACCGCGAATTCTTTCGCAATGAGGTCAGGGCGCAGCTGGCGGCGTTCGCGGAAGCGTTCGGGCGCGCGCCTGACTTCGTCGACGGCCATCAGCATGTGCAGCTCTATCCGCAGGTGCGCGACGGCTTTGTCGATGCGGTCAGCGAAGCCGCGCCGAAAGCCTGGGTCCGCCAGGGCGGGCGCGACCTGCCGCTCGTGCAGCGGCTGGCCTCACCAAAAGCCATGGTGCTCGATATCCTGAGCGCGCAATTCCGCCGCCGCGCCGCCAGCGCCGGCCTCAGCTTCAATCCCGGCTTTGCCGGCGCCTATGATTTTGCGCGCGAGGCCGATTTCGGCGCGCTGATGCGGCAGTTTCTGGAAGGCCTCCCCGATGGCGGCCTCGTGATGTGCCACCCCGGCTTCGTCGACGATGTCCTCACCGGCCTCGATCCGATGACCGACGTCCGCGAACGCGAGCATGCTTATCTTTCAGGCGATGGGTTTGCGCGCCTGCTGGCCGACAGCGGCGTCACGCTGGGGTGAAACCGGCGGAAAGCAAGCCGCTGGGCAGCTTGTCGCATACCGAAATTTAATCCGGCCGGCACTGTTGGGGCCACAATGGAACCCTACATCTGCCTCGCGCTTGGTTTGAGCGAGGGAGACTGATCATGACGCCGCAGGAACGCCAGCTCGTCGACGAGCTTTTCGACCGGCTTTCGAAACTGGAAAATGCACCGCGGGATCCCGACGCGATCGCCGCGATCTCCGACGGGCTGCGCAAGGCCCCCGGCGCGGTCTACGCACTGGTGCAGACCACGCTATTGCAGGACGAAGCGCTGAAGCGTGCTCATGACCGCATCCAGGAGCTGGAAGCGGCCCATGCGCCCGAGCAGGCGCAGTCCGGCGGCTTCCTCGATACCATGCGCGACTCGCTGTTCGGCGGAGGCCCCTCGCGCGGCTCGGTTCCGAACGTGCCGCCGCGTGACGCGCGGCCGGTCTGGAACACCGGTCAGGCGATGCCGCAGGCACAGCCCGGTTACGGCGCGCCGCCTCCTTATGGACAGGCCTACGGCCAAGGTCCAGGTCAAGCTCCGGGTCAGGGCTATGGCGCTCCGCCGATGGGCGGTGGCGGCGGCTCGTTCCTCGGCACGGCGGCGGCGGCCGCGGCCGGCGTCGTCGGCGGTTCGCTGCTGCTCTCCAGCATCCGCGGCATGATGGGCGGATCGCACCAGCAGGCCTTCGGCGACACCAACGCGCTCGGCGACCGCAGCGCTGGTGGAAGTCCCTGGGGCGGCAGCGACCAGTCCGGCGGCTCGCTCTCGCGCGATGCCGGTCTCAACGACATTGGCTCCAACCGCGACCGCGACGACGGTTCCCGCCAGGGCCTCACCGACCAGGCGTCGAACGACCGGGACAACAACAACGATCAGAACTACGACGACAACGACCACGACAACGGCAATATGGACATAGCCGACGACGACAGCGATTTCGGCGGCGGAGACGATGGCGGCAGCGACTACGCGTGAGGCTGCCCGATCAGCGCGACAAACAAAAACGGCCGCCCGGGAGGCGGCCGTTTTCATGTCGAGCGTCAGACGCTCACATCACCACGACCTTGGTGCCGACATTGACGCGGCCGTAGAGGTCGATGACGTCCTCGTTACGCATGCGGATGCAGCCTGAGGAGACGTTGGTGCCGATGGTCCAGGGCTCGTTGGAGCCGTGGATACGATAGAGCGTCGAGCCCAGATACATCGCGCGCGCGCCGAGCGGATTTTCCGGGCCGCCTTCCATGTGCCGCGGCAGGTCGGGCCGGCGCGCGATCATTTCCGCCGGCGGCGTCCAGTCCGGCCATTCGCGCTTGGCCGTGATCGACTTCACGCCGGACCAGGTGAAGCCGGGACGGCCGACGCCGATTCCGTAGCGCATCGCCCGGCCGTTGCCCTCGACCAGATAGAGGAACTTGTTCGGCGTATCGACCACGATGGTGCCGGCAGTTTCCTTGCCGCTATAGTCGACGGATTGCTTCTCGAATCTCGGATCGAACGGACGCTGGCGCGGATCGACCGCCTCCTGCTGGAGACCTGCGCCTTGCTGATATCCACCCTGCATCTGCGGCTCGCCCATCGGTGGCAGGCGGCGCTGGTCGTAATAGCCGGGCTGCTGCTGATAGACCGGCTGTTGCGGCGCGTAGGCCGGGCCGCGGCCGGGACCGTCACCGAACAGGAACTCGATGAAGCCGCCGCCCATATTCGCATTGGAGGCGACACGCACCGGCGCCGGCTGCACCTGCGGCTGGTAGAGCACCGCGGGCGGATCGTTCGGCACACTATTGTCGAAGGCGCTGGCGCTGTTCGCGCCGGCAATGAAGGTGCAAGCGCTGCCGAGCAGCGCGACAGACATTTTCTTGAACATCGACGTACTCTGTACTGTTTCGTCTAGATCCCATGCGTCGTGCAGAGCCGATGGCTGACCGGCGACCGCGACGTGGTCAATAAAGAGCAAAAGCCGTTTTGTTTGGTAAACGTATCAGCCGTTTCGATTCACCACGTCGCGAGCGAGGGTGCAATTTGGCGATCAGCGTTTATTTTCGATGAACGCCGCAGGCCCATGGTTAATCGCTTCCTTTCGCGCCGTCGCGTGCGGCCGCGCAACAGTTCCCGCTGTGAACCTCGTGTTAAATTGCTTCTGTCTACAAAGACGCGTGAGTGAGGTGGGGGGAGTTCCTGATGGCTATTCACCGCAAACGTTTTCGTGTCGAGGAGGCTATTGTCGGCGAGATGCCCAGCCCCGAAATGATTGAGGAGGCTGCGCCGATGCATAACGAGATCATGGCGGAGCTGCGTGCGATCCGCGCACAGATGGCGAAGGGCACCGTGCCCTTGTCCGGCAGCGCGGCCATGGCGGCGATCGACGCCTCCACCGCCCACGAGCTCTCTGAAGCTCGTACCATGCTCGATACCTACCGGGCGCAGATCGAGCAGTGCGAGAAGCTGAAGGTCGAGCTCGACCTCATCCACGACGCCATCGATCGCACCAAGCGCGAGATCGCGACGCTGCACGGCAAGAGCTTCGACGGCGGCGAAATGGCCAAGGTCAATGGCGAGCTCGGCGCGGTCGTCGGCGGCACCGAGCAGGCGACCCAGCAGATCCTCGAAGCCGCCGAATCGATCGACCAGGCGGCCAGCGCGATGTCCAAGGTGCAATCGGCCGATCAGCAGAAGCGGCTCGCCGACGACATCCAGGAACGCGTCATCTCGATCTTCGAAGCCTGCAACTTCCAGGACCTGACCGGCCAGCGCATCAGCAAGGTCATGACCACGATGAAGTTCATCGAGCAGCACATCAATGCGATGATGGAGATCTGGGGCGGCGTCGACGCGATCAAGGCCCATGTGCCCGCGCCGGCCGACACCCGCAGCGAGGACGAAAAGCTCCTCAACGGCCCCAAGCTCGCCGGCGACGTCGGCCACGCCTCGCAGGACGACATCGACGCGCTGTTCGACTGATCGGGCGCGGCATTACGGAAAAACAAAACGCCGGCGAGAGCCGGCGTTTTTTGTTTTTGGAGCATCCCCTCCACTGTCATCGCCCGGCTTGATGTTCAGCCCGGGACATGACCGGGCGATCCAGTATTCCAGAAACTGCGAGGCTAGAACCGAAAAGCCGCGGCGTACTGGATGCCCCGCCTTCGCGGGGCATGACGAAGTAGAGAGACTACGCCCTTGGCGCGCAGCGGACGTAGACCATGTTGCCGTAGCGGGTGGCGGCGTCCTTGTCGATGAAGCGGGTGATCAGGACGCGGCCGTCGAAGGAGACGATCTCGCGGTCCTGCTCGCCGGGGGTGGGCCCCGCCGGGCCGATGTAGTTCTTGCCGCTGGGCGAGCCCTTCAGCCGCAGCTCCTGCGGCGTCGCCTGGTCGGCGAGATGCATGATCACGCCGCCGGAGGAACCGGCGGTGATCACGTAGGGATTCTTGCACTGCGCCCGGGCCGCGGCCTCGGTGCGGGCACGGTCGGCCGGGTTCTGGAACGAGGCGAGACCCCAGCGGCCGACGATCTCGTCGGCGCGGATGCTCGCCGGCATTTCCGGGCCGGTGCCGGGCTCGGCCTCGGGCGGCGGCGAAGACGACGAGAACGACGGCAGGCTCATACCGCCGCCACAGGCGCCAAGCAGCAGCGCCAGGCAGGAGGCGGCCGCCAGATTGGCAACCGTGCGTGCGTGAGCTGACCTGATCATGACATTCCCCCGAGCAAACCGTCCCCCAAATGAGACCCCGACCGCATCCCTCCTGCAGCCAAGCGCAAAACCGCTGTCGGAGCAATGACGTCCTTTATACGCCAGCGCGACCAATATGTTTCTATAGACACGATCCTATATCCGCCTCACCAATCGCTTAACCACCCTTGCTTGACAGGATCGCGGCCAAGCCATATTTCCGGGCGCACTATTAGCACTCGGAAAGCCCGATTGCTAAGCGCGCCGTTCGATCCTCGGCAAGAGGGTGGACGGACGCCGCCCCTACCCACTTCCATTCCTTCCGAAGCGAGCCTCCAAAGGGAAACGTCATGGCTAAATCCAAATTTCGTCCGCTGCATGACCGTGTCGTGGTCAAACGTATCGACGCCGAGGAAAAGACCAAGGGCGGCATCATCATTCCGGACACCGCCAAGGAAAAGCCGTCCCAGGGCGAGGTCGTCGCCGTCGGCCCCGGCGGCCGCGACGAGGCCGGCAAGCTGATCCCGATCGACCTCAAGGTCGGCGACCGCGTGCTGTTCGGCAAGTGGTCGGGCACCGAGGTCAAGATCGACAACGAAGAGCTCCTGATCATGAAGGAGTCGGACATCATGGGCGTCATGGCCTAAAGCCGCCAGCCTGAACAGCCGCTGAATGTCATGCCCGGATCGCGCGATCCGGGCATTCGGTCATTCCGCAAGCGGCAGACACATCACGAAACACGAGGGATTGAAGAAATGGCTGCCAAAGACGTCAAGTTTTCCGGAGACGCGCGCGAACGCATGCTGCGCGGCGTCGACATTCTCGCCAACGCCGTCAAGGTGACGCTCGGTCCGAAGGGCCGCAACGTCGTCATCGAGAAGAGCTTCGGCGCACCCCGCATCACCAAGGACGGCGTCACCGTCGCCAAGGAGATCGAGCTCGAGGACAAGTTCGAGAACATGGGCGCGCAGATGCTGCGCGAAGTCGCCTCCAAAACCAACGACACCGCGGGTGACGGCACCACCACCGCGACCGTGCTGGCCCAGGCCATCGTGCGCGAAGGCGCCAAGGCTGTTGCCGCCGGCATGAACCCGATGGACCTCAAGCGCGGCATCGACACCGCGGTTACGGCTGTCATCAAGGACATCGAGAAGCGCGCCAAGCCGGTCGCCGCCTCCTCCGAGGTCGCCCAGGTCGGCACCATCTCGGCCAACGGCGATGCCGCCATCGGCAAGATGATCGCCCAGGCGATGCAGAAGGTCGGCAACGAGGGCGTCATCACCGTCGAGGAGAACAAGTCGCTCGACACCGAGGTCGACATCGTCGAGGGCATGAAGTTCGACCGCGGCTATCTGTCGCCCTACTTCGTCACCAACCCCGAGAAGATGACCGCCGAGTTCGAGGACGCCTACATCCTCCTGCACGAGAAGAAGCTGTCCGGCCTGCAGGCCATGCTGCCGGTGCTGGAAGCCGTGGTGCAGTCGGGCAAGCCGCTCGTCATCATCGCCGAGGACGTCGAGGGCGAGGCGCTGGCCACCCTGGTCGTCAACCGCCTCCGTGGCGGCCTCAAGGTCGCCGCCGTCAAGGCGCCGGGCTTCGGCGACCGCCGCAAGGCCATGCTCGAGGACCTCGCGATCCTCACCGGCGGCCAGCTCATCTCCGAGGACCTCGGCATGAAGCTCGAGAACGTCACGGTGAAGATGCTCGGTCGTGCCGGCAAGGTCGTGATCGACAAGGAGAACACCACGATCGTCAAGGGCGCCGGCAAGAAGCCGGAGATCGAGGCCCGCGTCGGCCAGATCAAGGCCCAGATCGAGGAGACCACCTCGGACTACGACCGTGAGAAGCTCCAGGAGCGTCTCGCCAAGCTCGCCGGCGGCGTCGCGGTGATCCGCGTCGGCGGCGCGACCGAGATCGAGGTCAAGGAGAAGAAGGACCGCGTCGAGGACGCGCTCAACGCCACCCGCGCCGCGGTGCAGGAAGGCATCGTCCCCGGCGGCGGCGTCGCGCTGCTGCGGGCCAAGAAGGCGGTGGGCCGTCTCACCAACGCCAATGCCGACGTCCAGGCCGGCATCAACATCGTGCTGAAGGCGCTGGAAGCCCCGATCCGCCAGATCTCCGAGAACGCGGGCGTGGAAGGCTCGATCGTGGTCGGCAAGATCCTGGAGAACAAGTCCGAGACCTTCGGCTTCGACGCCCAGAACGAGGACTATGTCGACATGGTCGAGAAGGGCATCATCGATCCCGCCAAGGTGGTCCGCACCGCGCTGCAGGACGCCTCGTCCGTGGCCGGCCTGCTGGTGACCACCGAGGCCATGGTCGCCGAAACGCCGAAGAAGGAAGCTCCGCCCGCCATGCCGGGCGGCGGCGGCATGGGCGGCTTCTAAGCCTCCGTTCCGTTACAATGTTGCGAAGGCCGCCTCCGGGCGGCCTTCTTTTTTGCCGACCCTGCCCCTTCTGCTTTCCAATTCAACCGGCGGCCAAAACCCACTACGGTGGCGCGCCGATTCGATTGCGCGAGGATTCATCGATGCGTGCGCTTCTGGTTTGTTCGACAGCCCTTTTGGCGGCCCTGCTTGCCGTCTCGCCCGATGTCGCATCGGCCCAGATGAAGCTGTCGCCGAAGGCCACGGCGCCGGGCGGGACGGAGACCCGCTATTTCACCTCGATTGACGGCCTGATGGACGGCAATGCCGACGTGATCCTGAAGGAGACGCGGCAGGGCAAGACGGTGACGGCGGCCGTGCTCGACGTCTGCTATCCCGTCGCAAAGAATTCCGACCGCAAGGACCGCTTCGTCGTCAATCTCCAGGTCGCGGGCCAGAACCTGACGGGCACGACCCAGAGCCTCGGCGAGAAGGCGCCCGTCACCGTCAAGCTGCTGCGCAAACAGTCCGGCGACACGTTCGAGTTCCGCGGCCAGATCGCGATCGGCCAGGCCGTGACCGAGGTCACCTCGCCCGACAATTCCGATCTCAGCGAGAAGGAATTTCAGGACAACCAGACCTCCGACGACGGCATCACGCCGCAGCCGAAGGATTTCACCGACGTCTCTCCGGAAGCGATCGCGGTCAAGGTCAAGCTGGATGCGGCGACCGAGTTCCTGAAGAGCCTGAAGGGCCAGGACGTCGAGGTGACGCTGGCGAGCCTGACCGTCGGCTGCGACGCGCTGCGTGCCGGCGAGCAGACCATCAACATGTCGGTCGATCCGGAACGCGCCGGCGCGCTGCTGGCGAAGTTCAAGGCGATGCCCGGCGTCACCGCGGCGGGCTGGACCGCGGGCATGACCGAGATGGACCGCACCATCCGCTTTCCCGCGGCCGACTGGCGCGACGGCGACAAGATCAGCCGGGACAAGCTCGCCTCAGCCGTCGCCGGCGTGATGAGCCGGACGCTTGCGGCAAAGCAGGTCTCGCACAGCTTCAACCCGGCCACCGGCAAGCTCAAGCTCGTCTTCAAGCGGCCGAACCAGGATTTTCCGGCACTCGAGCTCACCGACACGATCGAGGTTGCAGGCCTCATCTCGCCCGACAAGCCCGGCACGACCGACAAACTGATGCTTTGGATCGGCAGCCCCTCGACCACGACCGCCGATGAGAGCAGCGGCGCCAAGCTCAATCTCTCGGACGACGCTTCGGCCGACGAGGAAGGCGATCAGCCCGACGACAACGGCTCGATCGAAGCGCTCGCGAAAGAGCTGAAAGGCCAGCGCTGGGACGCCGACAAGTCGGTGTGGAAGTAGGCGTAGACACCCACTCTCGCCGTCATCGCCCGGCTTGACCGGGCGATCCAGTACTCCGAGACAGTTGTGGTTGAATCGAGAGGCCGCGGCGTACTGGGTGCCCCGGTCAAGCCGGGGCACGACAGCGATCGCGCCTCAATTCCCCGTCGTGCGAAAGCGCAGCGGCTTGGGACCGATCAGTGTCAGTACGTCGCCCTGACGCTTCCAGGTCTCGACGCTGCTGAGCGACGCGACGAGTTCGTCGTCGGCCTGCGCCCTGGCCGGCGGACAGGAACGGTCCTGGATCTGGCCGGGGACGAAGATCACCGTGTTGCCGGCGACCGAGAACTGGCCCTTGCCACCCTTGCACCAGAGCTCCAGCACGACTTCGCCATTGTCGCCGATCTCGATGTTCGGAATCCGCTTCGAGCCCGGCTGCGGCAGGGCCTCCAGCGTCATCTCGGTACCGAACGGAAAACCGTCCTCGGCACGCGCGAGCGTGGACATCGCGAGCATTGCAACCGCCAAACACGCCATCTGCTTGAGCGAAACCATGAGACCTCTCGACCGACCTGATTTGCGGCACGTTCTATAAGACGGCGGCGCTGTTGAGAAGGTTCGCGGAGGCTAAAGCGCGATGAGATTGGGACGAATCGTCATCGCGCTTCAGGTTGTTGTTTGAGCGTGATCTTTTCGGAAAACCGCTTCGCACTTTTCCGGATCATGCTTTAGATGCAAAAATCCCCGCAAGGCAGCGAAGCCCTGCGGGGATTTGCGTTGAAGCGAGGCGTGACCTGCTACTTCAGCACCATCGCCGTGAACGGCCAGACATAGGCCTGCAACGTCACGAACAGGCCGACCAGGGAGGCCAGCACGATCGAGTGCCAGAACACGAAGCGCAGGATCGTGCCCTCATGGCCGTACCAGTTGGTGGCAGTGGAGGCGACGACGATCGATTGCGCGTCGATCATCTTGCCCATCACGCCGCCGGACGAGTTCGCCGCAGCCATCAGGATCGGCGACAGGCCGAGCTGCTCGGACGTAATCTTCTGCAGATTGCCGAACAGCACGTTGGAAGCGGTGTCCGATCCCGTCAGCGCCACGCCCAACCAGCCGAGCAGCGTGCCGAAGAAGGGATAGAGCACGCCGGTTGCGGCAAAGGCGAGGCCGAGCGTTGCGTCGACGCCGGAGAGCCGCGTGAGCGTACCGATCGCGAGCATCGCCGAGATCGTGATCAGCGAGATCGCGCAGAGCCGGATGGTGCGGCCGTATTGGATCAGCAGCCTGCCGGGACCGACACCCATCAGGAAGCCGGAGATGATCGCGGCAATCAGCATGCCCGTGCCGGTGAAGGACAGGTAGGTGAAGCCGAACACCGCGCTCTCTTTGGTCGGCCCTGGCGCGACCGGCGGCATCTTGTTGATCATCTGATGCAGCTCGGGAACGGGATAGTTCCAGGTGAAGATCGAGTTCGCCCAGGTCTTGAAGCCGCCATTGCCCCAGACCAGCATCACGATGCAGACGATGATCCACGGCAGCAGCGCGCTGAACAGCTCGCTCTGCGTCAGCGGCGTCTTGTCGAGCGGCTTGGCCGCAGCCATGGTGGAGGCCGATTCATCGTTCCCGCGCAGCGCCGGCGACAACCAGAGCTGCCTGGGTTGCCACACCTTCAGGAACAGGATCAGCGCGCCCATCGAGATCAGCGACGCCCCGATGTCGACGATCCAGGGATTGATGAAGTTCGAGATCACGAATTGCGGGACCGCGAACGACACGCCGGTGACGAGGATCGCCGGCCAGACGTCCTTCATGCCCTTCCAACCCGCAAACGCCCACACCACCCAGAACGGCACGATCAGAGAGAAGATCGGCAACTGCCGTCCGACCATCGCGCCGAGGATGTAGGGATCAAGCCCGGTGACCGAGGCAAGACCCTGGATCGGCGTGCCCAGCGCGCCAAAAGCGACCGGCGCGGTATTGGCGATCAGCGACAGGCCGGAGGCCGCGAGCGGCGAGAAGCCGAGCCCGATCAGCACGGCGCCCGTGATGGCGACCGGCGTGCCGAAGCCCGAGGCTCCCTCGAAGAACGCGCCGAAGGAGAACGCGATCAGCAGCAATTGCAGCCGCCGGTCCTCGGTGACGCCGCCGACCGCGCGCTTGAGCAGCTCGAAGCGCCCGGTGGTGACCGTCACCTGGTAGAGGAAGATGACGTTGAGAACGATCCAGCCGATCGGGAAGAAGCCGGTCACGATGCCGAGGATCGAGGCGCGGATCGACATGTTCGCCGGCATGGTGAACACGAAGATCGTGATCAGGTTGGCCACGATCACGGCGATGATTGCAGCAATATGGGCCTGGACGCGACCGCTCGCGATCAGGATCAGCAGCGTGACGACGGGTATTGCCGCCGCGATCGTCGACAGCACCGGGCTGTGCAGCGGGTCATAGACTTGATTCCACATGGTCTTCCTCCCCCACGCCTGTTGCGGCAGGCGGCCCGCGTGGACAGCCGAACCTGCTTGACGCTGGAAGCGATAACCCCCGAGCTGGACGCGAATTCCTCGCGAGTGCGGCGGTTCCCGTCCGCTCACAAGCCCGCGAAGTCCCGGAGGCCCCCACCCCGCGCCGTTGTACCCATGCTAGGGTTGCAAGCTGCGACAAGCCAACGCAAATTGATGAACTTGCGACTTTAGTCTAAGCGCTTTCTGCCGTTGCCACAGCCATTTGGCCTATGGCCGTTGTGCACATCCCCTCAGGAGACAGAGCTCTGTGAAGAACATCAGCGCCACGCTCGCGATCGTCTGGCGAATCGCCGTCCCCTATTTCCGCTCGGAGGACAAGTGGGCAGGCTGCGGCCTGCTCGCCGCCGTGATCGCAATCGAGCTGGCGCTGGTCGCGATCGACGTGCTGGTGAACCAGTGGCAGAACCGGTTCTACAGCGCGCTCCAGAACAGCGACTGGGACGCCTTCGTCACGCAGATCTGGATCTTCATCGGCCTCGCCTTCACCGCGATCGCGCTGGCGGTCTACAAGCTGTACCTGAACCAGTGGCTCCAGATCCGCTGGCGGCAGTGGCTCACCCAACACTATCTCCGCGAATGGCTCGACGGCTCCACGCATTACCGCATGCAGCTCAAGGGCGATGCGGCCGACAACCCTGACCAGCGCATCACCGACGACGTCAAGAACTTCGTCGAGCAGACCCTGACGATCGGACTGGGCCTGCTCTCGGCGATCGTGACGCTGTTCTCCTTCGTGATCATCCTCTGGGGCCTGTCCAACGCCGCGCCGCTGCACCTGTTCGGCACCGATCTCATGATCCCCGGCTATTTGTGCTGGGGCGCGTTGATCTACGCGATCTTCGGCACCGCGCTGACGCACTGGATCGGAGCGCCGCTGGTCAATCTCAATTTCGAGCAACAGCGCTATGAGGCCGACTTTCGCTTCAACCTCGTCCGCGTCCGCGAGAATTCCGAGCAGATCGCGCTGCTCAAGGGCGAGGGCGCCGAACGCGGCGGTCTCTTCCGTCGCTTCGGCTTCGTGATCGGCAACTGGTACGCCATCATGAGCCGGACCAAGCGCCTCACCGCGTTCACGGCGAGCTATCAGCAGGCTGCCGTGATCTTTCCCTACGTGCTGGTGGCGCCAGCCTTCTTCGCCAAGAAGATCCAGCTCGGCGACATGATGCAGACGGCATCGGCCTTCTCGAGCGTCCAGGGTGCGCTGTCGTTCTTCGTGGTGGCCTACCGGGCGCTGGCGGAATGGCGCGCGATCGTCGCCCGTCTCGACGGCTTCGAGATGTCGGTGGCCTCGGCCGCACACCCGCCGACGCATGAGCCGACCATCGGCCTTGCACCATCCGGCAGCACGACGGCGATCGCGCTCAAGCAGCTGCTCGTGAAGCTACCGAACGGTGCGCCTCTGGTCGCAGCCGATGCCTTCACGATCCAACCGGCGGAGCGGGTCTTGGTGACCGGGCCGTCGGGCTCCGGCAAGTCGACGCTTTTCCGGGCCATCGCCGGCGTCTGGCCGTTCGGCACCGGCACCATCGCCATACCCGGGAAATCGAAGCTGATGATGCTACCGCAGCGCCCCTACTTCCCGATCGGCCCGCTAGGCGACGCGGTCATCTACCCGGCAGAACATGGCGCCGTCGCACCGGAGAAAATCCGGGACGCACTCATTGCGGTCGGCATGCCGAAGCTGGCCGAGCGACTCGACGAGGACGGTCATTGGAACAGGACGCTCTCGCTCGGCGAGCAGCAGCGCCTGGGGCTCGCGCGCGCCCTCCTGCACGTGCCGGATTATCTGTTCCTCGACGAGGCCACGGCGTCGCTGGACGAACCATCGGAAGCCCGGCTGTACCGGCTGCTGGCGGAGAAGCTGCCGCAGGCCACCATCGTCTCGATCGGCCACCGCTCGACGCTCGACGCCTTCCACACCCGCAAGGTGGCGTTGGTGAAGGACGGCGAGATCCACGTTCTCGGCAAGGACGGCGAGCCGGCCCAGGCGGAGCCGACCGCGGCGAGCTGAGGTGACACAACCAAGCCTGAGGCTAGCCTCGGTAGGACCTTCGTTGCAGCCACCCTTCGAGACGCCGCCTCCGGCGGGCTCTTCAGGATGAGGTCTGTAATCGCGGCAAGATCCTCGACCCTCATGGCGAGGAGCGCCGCCTGGCGGCGCGTGTCGAACCATGCAGGCCGAGCGCTCTCACAGACGAGCCCAAGCCCAAAGCAAAAGGGCGGCAGATTGCTCTGCCGCCCTCGTTAGGTCGTCTCGGGAAGAAACTTACTTCAGGTTGGTCATCGCCGTCAGGTCGACCGAGAGCTTGGCGACGCCGGCCGCGCTGCACCAGTTGGAGCCGAACGCCGTGGCCGCGTTCGCGCCGCCATTGATCGGCGTCACGAAACCGGGGCTGGAGTTGGTGGCCGAGAAGTCGCTGGTGAAGGCGTTGCAGTTACCCTTCGAGAGGTCGGTGTCGTAGTAGCGCAGATCGAGCGTGAACACCTTGTAGGTGAAGCCGACGCCGACGTTCCAGGTGTTGTAGCTCGGCTCCTTGATGCCGTTGGAGTACAGCGGGTCGCCGGCAATGCCGTAGAAGATGTCGGAGGTGCCGAGCCACTGACGGCCGAATTCACCCGACACATACATGCCGACGCCGCTGGCACCGAACGTGGTGCTCGGCGCGGTCCACTTGGCGGTGATCGAGGCGTAGTTACCCCAGGCGCCGAGGTTCAGGAAGTTCGGCGAATAGTACTCGTTGAAGCCAACGACCCACTGGTCGTTGATGTTGAGATTCAGCTTGGCATAGACTTCGTAGAAGCTTGCGTCCTTCTTGGCGAAGTTGCCGTTGATCGGAAGGCCGATCGCGCCCTGCGAATTGTCGAGGCCGGTGCCGCAATTGCCCTGGGCGAGGGTGCCCTGCGAACCGAAGCAGCTTCCGCCCGGATAGAGGTAGCCCCAGATACCGAAGTCGAAGGCGAACATGCCGAAGGTCGGGCGGATACCGCCGTAGATGTCGACTTCAGCCGCGGCGCGGTTCGGGAACGAGATGCTCTCCGCGGACGCACCGACGTAGAGCTGGAGGTCCTTGTTGACGTTGTAGCGCGGCTCGAAATAGGCGGCGACCGACGGGTTGTGGTTCGACTGAGTCACGCCGCGGAAGATGTAATCGCTCATGATGCCGGCGCCGAAGGCGACATCCCAGGGGTCAAAGGCGGGCGGCGGCGGGGCCTTCAGAGCCTTGACCGGCATGTCTGCCGCGAAAGCCGAACCCGTCACCATTGCCAGCGCCGTTGCCAACAAAGCCACTTTTTTCATTTCGATCCCCATCACCAGTTCTACCCAGTCGGTTTCCCGGAAGCCCCCCGGGCGTACGACGTGTCTGCAAAATTTCGTTACCGCGACAATCTGGATGGGAGGATGCGAACCGTGAAGCAAAAATCACGAGCATCTGCCGACTTTTTAGGCGTTCTGACGATTCTACAGAAGGTTGTCCGCCTGTGTTGCTTCTCGATCACATTATTTTCATTCCAAAGTGCACAGAGCCGCCCGGATTAATACGGGAGCCGCCGGTGCAGTGGTGCCTGTGCCACGAATCGGACTGACGCGAGAAACGACAACCGGGCGGCGACCATTGTGCCGATGCAAAAAGGCCGCAGCATCACCGCCGCGGCCTTCCTGTTGTCGGTCGTTGTCGTCGGGATGGACCCAGCCTTGGCCCTCACCTTGGACCTGACTTGGACCCTAACCGTGGGAGCCCCTCGGGGCCTAACCCTGCCCTTCGGCCGGCGTCGGCTCCGCAGAAGACGAAGGCATCGCCCAGCTTGTCTCGGCGGCGGGCTCCGGAGCCGGAGCCGCCACCGGCGCTGAGGGCTTCGGCGCAGGAGCTGCCTTCGCCTTCTTCGGCGCCGCTTTCTTTGCGGCCTTCTTCGGTGCAGCCGGCTTGGCAGCCTTCTTGGCCGACTTCTTCGCAGCCTTCTTGGCGGCCTTCTTCGGGGCGGCCTTCCTGGCAGATTTCTTCGCAGACTTCTTGGCAGACTTTTTCGCGGACTTCTTGGCTGCCCTCTTCGCGGTCTTCTTCGCCGCTACAGCCTTCTTGGCCTTTTTGGCCTTCTTGCTTTTTTTCTTCTTCGCTTTCGCCATCGTGGTCCTCCTGTTGCCGCCGAACAATGGTCGATCGGGCGTCTTCAGCCGTCACCTCCGGACGAAGGCTAGCTCGAGGCATTCAATGCCGGCCGCGCCCCGCCCGTAGCCCAATCGAGAAGCTCAATCGTGTGTACGACCGGAACTGACGTGCCACTGGCAATCTGCACCATGCAGCCGATATTGCCCGCGGCAATCATGTCCGGCTTGACGCTTGCGATGTTGGCGACCTTGCGGTCGCGCAACCGGCCCGCAAGCTCGGGCTGGAGAATGTTGTAGGTCCCCGCCGAGCCGCAACACAAATGGCTCTCCGGCACATCTTTCACCACGAATCCATTCTTGGAAAGCAATTCTTTCGGAAGGCCCGTGATTTTCTGCCCGTGCTGCAACGAACACGCGGAGTGATAGGCGACGACGATATTGTCCTGTCGCGTAGTGGTCGCGAGCTCGAGGCCGGCAACGAATTCGGTGATGTCCTTGGCGAGCGTGGACACCTGCGCTGCATCGGCGGCAAACGCCGTGTCCTCGCGCAGGAGATAGCCGTAGTCCTTGATCACCGTGCCGCAGCCGGAGGCCGTCACCAGGATGGCGTCGAGCCCCTCGCCGGCCGCTTCCTTTCGCCACGCCGCGACGTTGGCGCGGGCCCGCGCCAACGCATCCTGGTCGTTGCCCAGATGGTGGGGCAGCGCGCCGCAGCACTGCTCGTCCCGGACCAGGACAACCTCGATGCCGTGGCGGGTGAGGAGGCTGATGGCGGCCTGGTTGATGCGCGGCGCCAGCACCTGCTGGGCACAGCCTTGCAGCAGCGCGACCCGGCCGCGCTTCTTGCCGAGTGCCGCGAATACGCTGCCGGGGAGCGGGCCGGGCGACGGCAGACGGTTCGGCGCCAGCGCCAGCATCGCCTTGAGGCGCTGGATCAGGCCGGGCGTCGCCGACGGCCGCGGCGTCGGCAGGAATACGGCAAGCGGACGGGCGAGGCGCGCCAGCCACATGCTGGTGCGGAAGAGCTGCGGATTCGGCAGGACAAAGGCCAGCACCTGGCGCAACAGCCGCTCGGTCAGCGGCCGCTGATAGCGCTGCTCGATCCTGACCCGGGCCTGGTCGACGAGGTGCATGTAGTTCACCCCCGAGGGGCAGGTCGTCATGCAGGACAGACACGACAGGCAGCGGTCGACATGCTTGACCACCTCGGCCGTCGGGGTCTGGTCCTTCTCCAGCATCTCCTTGATCAGGTAGATGCGGCCGCGCGGGCTATCGAGCTCGTCGCCGAGCAGCACATAGGTCGGACAGGTTGCAGTGCAGAAGCCGCAATGGACGCAGGCGCGCAGGATCTTGTCGGCTTCCGCGATGTCGGGGTCGGCGAGCTGCGCCAGTGAGAATTCGGTCTTCATGCCGCAGCGCCCCGCGTCAGCCGCCCCCGGTTGAGAATGGTTTTCGGATCGAAACTGGCGCGGACCCGATCGCTCAGCGCGGCAATGCCGGGCGCCTGCGGATGGAATACGTCGACACCGCGCCTGACGTCCTCGGCCGCCCGGATCAGCGTGGCGTGCCCGCCCACAGCATCCGCACGCTGGCGCACGGCCGGGGCATGCGCGTCAGCCTTCGGCGGCAGCGCGGCCCAGATCAGGCCGCCGCCCCAATCGTAGATGATGTCGCCGCCGGTCTCGCGCGCCAGCTGGGTCCCGAGCACCGCGCCGGAAGCCGGCGGACAAACGATCCGCCACACCGGCCAGGCCCCAACTGCACCGCCGGCCGCGAACGGCAGGACGTCGCGGATCGTGGCCCACAATGCGGCGGAGGCCACATCCTCGACCAGCGTCGCGGTTCCGAACGGCGCCAGCAATTCGCGCAGCGAGCCGGCGCGGTGCGCGGCGGACGCCGTGATGCCCTCGAGCCGCAGCACGGTTAGCGCTTCGCCCTGGCTGGCGATGTCGCCCAGCCCGTCGGTCTTCGCCCGGAAGGCCGATTTCGGCAGATGCGCGGCGGCGGAGACGTCGAAGGGCGAGCCGAGCGCCGCGGTCATCGCCTTGTTGGCGACGGCATCGTCGAGCCCGCGCAGCAGCAGCGTCCGCTCCGCTTCGGGCTTCGGCATCACCTTGAGCGTCACCTCGGTCATTACCGACAGCGTGCCCCAGGACCCCGCCAGCAGCTTGCAGAGGTCGTAGCCGGTGACGTTCTTCACCACCTTGCCGCCGGTCTTGAAGCTGTCGCCGAAACCGGAGACGGCGTGCGCCCCGAGCAGGTGATCGCGCGCCCCGCCCGCCTTGATCCGCCGCGGACCGGCGAGACCGGCCGCGATCATGCCGCCGATGGTACCCAACGCGGGCGTGCCGAGCAGCGGCGCGGTGTTCATCGGCTCGAAGGCGAATTGCTGGTTCTTGGCGTCGATCAGCGACAGCACGTCGGCCAGCGGGGCGCCGGCCTGGAGCGTGACGATCAGCTCGTTGGGTTCGTAGGAGGTGACGGCATTCAGCGCGGAGAGGTCGAGCACGGCGTTGGTCGCCATTGTGTGGCCAATGCTGCGCTTGCTGCCATGACCGATGATCTCGAGCGGCTGCTCGTTGGCAATCGCCGCGCGCACCACCTCTTCGACGTCTTTGGCGTCTCTGACCCTGAGCGTATCCACGGGAAAAGGCGGTAGCGAAATTCGCCGCCAAAATCAAATGCGGCGTGACGCCGGCGATCAGCGCCGGTGCAGTCGGGGATCCGGCACGGGCGACCACGACGCTTCGATCATGATCGAAGCGTTCACGACATCGACACTTCGACCAGCGGCGAACCAAAGCCGGCAGGCCCTCGCTACAAGCTTGCGCCGATCGCGATCGAGGCCAACCGATGGAGACAAGCATGCGATCGACACATCAGCGGCTGGTGCCGCGCGTCCACGAAGCGTTCAGCCGCAGGTCGGTGATCCGGGCCTTCGGAGCCGTCCTGGCGATCTATCTCTCGCCATGGGCGGCGGCGTCATCTCAAGCCCAGCAGCAAGGAGCAAGGACCATGAACCACTATGCCACGCAGAAATCCCTCAGCGACGCCGTCGACGGCGGCGGCCTGCTCGTCGTCGCGCAATGGGAGGCCAAGCCCGGCGAGGCCGACAAGGTCGCCGCGATCCTCGACCGCTTCCTGCCGGAGGCGCAGCGCGAGGAGGGCGTCAAGCTGTTCCTGATCTCGCGCGCCAGGGACAATCCGGCCCAGTTCCTGTTCTACGAGCTGTTCCGCGACGAGGCCGCGTTCAAAGCGCACCAGGAGAGCGCGCATTTCAAGACCTGCATCGCCGGCGAAGCCCTGCCGCTGCTGGCGAAGCGCGAACGGGCTCAATACGCACTCATGTAAACACCAGCTCGTATGCCGCGGTTCGATCTGGACCGCGGCATACGACTATATGATCGCGCGCAGCGGCGATCTGCGCAGGATCAGTGCCGAGACGGCCAAGCTGCCGATCGCGGCCAACATGGTCAGCAGGAGCGCCTTCGTGAGTGCGAAGAGCGGCAGTGCGTGCAGAAGCAGGGCAAAGCCGACCAGGATCGGCGGATGGATCAGGTAGACGCCGAAGGCGTTGTCCGAGAGCCATTTGGCGACCGGCCCTTGCGCGTCGAAATAGCGGCGGTAGACGGCCAGCATCAAGAGACCCATGCCGACGCAGACCAGCGCCTCCCACAGGCACTTCCCGGCACTGACGACGTTGAAGCCGCCTGCATAGAGCGCGGTGTCCCCCTGCAGGCCTCCCCCGAACAGCACGAGCGCTGCAAACAGCGGCACAGAGAGCGACAGCGCGAGCAGTCCCCAGCGGATACAGGAGCGCTCGGCAAGCCCAACCATCCAATTGCTGCGATAGCCGACGGCGCCGGCTGCGAACATGAGAGCGTATTGCGGGAGATCGCCGGGGTGAACGTTGAGCACGGAGGTATCGGCGTGGATGGCGATGCGAACGGCGAAGGTGAACGCCGCCATGGCCGCAACGAACAGAACAATCCCCGTGCCGCACAGCGCAACCTCGGGCTCCCGCCATCCGGTCTGGCGGATCAGGCCATAGAGGAGCGAGACCAGCAGCAGCACCGCGCAAAACCACATCGGTCCCGTCTCGGAAAGCCATTCGCCGTCCATCAGATGGGTCAGCCATTGATGGCCGAAACCGCCCTTGCCCCAAGTCCATGACAGAAAATACTGCGTCAGCGGGCCGATCACCAACATGTAGAGCAAAGTCGGCAAGCCGAGCCTGATCAGCCGATCACGCGCAAATTTCGAAAGTCCTTTCCGATCGAAGGCGCCGACGGCGAAATAGCCGGCGATGAAGAACAGCGCGGCCATGAAGAAGGCCTGGAGGAAGCTCTGATAGATGCCGAAGAAGAGGGCCGTGCCGAAGCCGGTCTCCCGCCGGTCGACATAGTACCAATTGCCGAACGGACTGTAGGTGTCGGCTGCGTGCATGCTCAGCACGAGAATGATCATCGACCAGCGGATGTTGTCGATGAACAGCAGGCGCGACTTCGCCAGCGGCCTGCCCGGCGCTTCTTTCGTCACACTGATCCGAACGTCCGCCATGTCGCCGCCATGCCGGGTATCGACCGTCAGAACCGCGGAATGTCCGGAAACGCCACCTTCCCGGCGTGCACATGCATGCGGCCGAGCTCGGCGCAGCGATGCAGGGTCGGAAACACCTTTCCGGGATTGAGCAGGCCCTGCGCGTCAAAAGCGCATTTCAGGCGCTGCTGCTGGTTGAGGTCGATCTCGGTGAACATCTCCGGCATCAGGTCGCGCTTCTCGATGCCGACGCCGTGCTCGCCGGTGAGCACGCCGCCGAACTCGACGCAGGCGCGCAGGATGTCGGCGCCGAAGGCCTCGGCGCGCTCGATCTCGCCGGGCTTGTTGGCATCGTAGAGGATCAGCGGATGCAGATTGCCGTCGCCGGCGTGGAACACATTGGCGCAGCCGAGCTGGTACTTTTCCGACAGTTCGCGGATGCGGGCGAGCGCCTTCGGCAGCGCGCCGCGCGGGATCGTGCCGTCCATGCAGAGATAATCGGGCGAGATGCGGCCAACGGCCGGAAACGCCGCTTTGCGGCCGGCCCAGAACAAATTGCGCTCGGCCTCGGAGGTCGAGATCTGGCAGGTGGTCGAGCCGCAAGCATTCGCAATGGTCTCGACGCGCGTGATCAGCTCGTCGACCTCGATCTTGGGACCGTCGAGCTCGATGATGAGCAGCGCTTCGACGTCGAGCGGATAGCCGGCATGAACGAAGGCCTCGGCGGCGTGGATCGCCGGCTTGTCCATCATCTCCATGCCGCCGGGAATGATGCCGGCGCCGATGATGCGCGCCACGCATTCGCCGGCCGCCTCAACCTGCGCGAAGCCGACCATCAGCGCCCGCGCCGTCTCCGGCTTTTGCAGGATGCGCACCGTGATCTCGGTGATGACCCCGAGCAGACCTTCCGAGCCGGTGATGACGCCCATCAGGTCGTAGCCGGTGTTCTCCGCCGACTTGCCGCCGATGCGCAGGATCTCGCCGCTCATCAGGACAATCTCGCAACCGAGCACGTTGTTGGTGGTCATGCCGTATTTCAGGCAGTGCACGCCGCCGGAATTCTCCGCGACATTGCCGCCGATCGAGCAGGCGATCTGCGAGGACGGATCGGGGGCGTAGTAGAAGCCGGCATGCGCGACCGCCTGGCTGATGGCGAGATTGGTGACGCCGGGCTCGGTGACGACGACGCGGTTGTCGAAATCGATCTCGCGGATCCGCTTGAACTTGCCGAGCCCGAGCAGCACGCCATCTTCCAGCGGCAGCGCGCCCCCGGACAGCGAAGTGCCGGAGCCGCGCGGAACCACCTTGATCCCCTGCCCGGCACAATATTTCAGGACGAGCGAGACCTGCTCGGTGGTGTCGGGCAGCACCACGACCATCGGCGGCTGCCGATAGGCCGTCAGCCCGTCGGATTCGTAGGCCCGCATCTCGGAGGCGCTGTCGATCACGCCCTCGCCGGGCACGATTGCGCGCAATGCAGCCACGATCTCAGCGCGGCGCGCCAGCACGGCCTGGTCGCTCGCGGGCATCATGATGGCCATAACATATCCTTCCGACTCGTAGCCCACGATCAAATTATCGCGGCAAATCAACCACGTCCGCGCCTGTTTGGGTAGGCCATCCGAAAGTCGGAGCGGCCATCTTCGGCGAGTTCGCTCTGGGACAAGTAGGGCAGCATGAAACCTGTCATGGTTTCGCGGCTTGTCCAAGCCGGGCGGGCCTGCCAAAACCGGCGGGTCCGTCGTTTGCCGACCAGGCAAGACCGACCAGCCTAGACCCACCAGGGAAGAGACGAAGAGCACCCGATGACAAAACTGACTTTTGGCGCACTGATGATCCTCACCGTGACTGCCACCGCACCCGCCGCGATGGCGCAGGATGTTGCGGCCGGCAAATCGTCGTTCAACAAATGCCTGGCCTGCCACGCCATCGGCGAAGGCGCCAAGAACAAGGTCGGCCCCGAGCTCAACGGCCTCAACGGCCGCAAGTCAGGCACCGCACCGGACTACAATTATTCGGATGCGAACAAGAATTCCGGCATCACCTGGGATGAAGCCACGTTCAAGGAATACATCAAGGACCCCAAGGCCAAGATCCCCGGCACCAAGATGGCGTTCGCGGGCATCAAGAACGAGAACGAGATCAACAATCTCTGGGCCTTCGTCGCGCAGTTCGACAAGGACGGGAAAATCAAGCAGTAAGCGCGTGAACGGCGGCCGCCCGAGCTTCGGTTCTGATTGAGTCAGAACCGAAGCTCGGGCTTCTTGTTTCGACGCGTTTTCTTCACGCGAACCGGTATCCACTTCGCTCGAAAACGCCTTAATCGGCGGCCGCCTGCGCAGGGACGATTTTCCCGATCATCGTCTCGATTTCCGTCTTCACCAGATCCGGCACAGCGTTCTGCACCATGTGGCCGAGATCGGGCAGCACGATCAGCTTTGCACCCGGCACCATCGCGGCGAAGGGACGCGCGTGGATGGCGGTCTTCACCGTCTTGTCGGGCTCGCCGGCGATGATCGTGACCGGCGCCTTGATCTCGCCATAACGCGCAGCCTGCGCCGTCACCGCTTCCTTCAGCGTCACCAAATCATAGGCATTGGCGATGAACTCGCGCGGGCGCAGCAGCAGCGGCGTCGCGGAGTCCTGCACGAAACCATCCGGCATGGTCTGCGGCAGGAAGACGCTGCGCGCGCCGGCCTCGGCAACGAAATACCCCATCGGCAGCGTGATGGTATAGGCGAGCAGCCGGCCGATCACCGGCGTTGCGATGATCTCGTTGTAGCGGCCGACGCCGCCGCGCCAGGGATGGGTCACCGGCGCCAGCATGACGAGACCGGCGACGCGGCCGGGATGATCGAGCGCGATCCGCGCGCCGAGCGCACCGCTCCAGGAATGCACGACGAAGACCGCGCGATCGATCCCGAGCTTACGAAGCGCCTCGTCAATCATCCGGGCCTGGATCTCTGGCGTCGAATCCTGCCGCCGCATCCGCGTGCTCCAGCCGTGACCGGGACGGTCGATCAGGATGACGCGATGGTCTTTGGCAAGGAGGTCGCCGAGCGGACGCCGCATCGCTTCGAGATTGGAGCTCGCGCCGTGCAGCATCACGATCGGCATGCCTGAACCGCGCGGACCGATATCGACGACGTGAAGCACAGCGCCGTCGACCTCGACCATCCGGCCCTGGGGCGGAAAGGCGCGTTGCACGGCGAGGACGCCGGCCTGCGTGGCCAGCGCCAGCAGAACCAGCGCGGTCACGACTGACATCACAATCATGGGGAGAATCCGGGCGATCCAGGGCACCTGGCAGTTACGAGACTAGCGGGCGGCAGTTTCGCGCCGTGAGATCCCGCGCTCCACTTGAAATGCCGGGGCTGTGGATATGTGCATAATTCCAGCAGGAAAAAACGCAATAAAATCAATGGAATTCCTCGCAGCGCGCAAGCCTCGGGCCAGCTTCATGCAGTCGTCATCGCGGCTTCCATATAATCGCCACGGTCGGTTCCGCCATCTAGGCGCGGGTGGGCGCCGATCCTCCTCGCAAACTCCAAGGGGATGCGGGAAAGGCCGGCAGGATTTGTCCTGATTTGAACCGGAGAATGTCGATGAGCTTCAGATCCAAAGACACTGCGATCGACGAGATCGTGGCGAGCTGCAACGGTGACCTGCGCGGTGCAGTGCGGGCACTGCTTCTGATCAACGAGCATCTCGAGACGGAGCTTGCAAAGGCTTACGCCGCGGCCGCCGATCACGGCCTTGTCGAGCGCGCCGGTAGCGTCCTGCACTAAGTGCAGGCTAGTTCGTTCCGTCCTCGTCCTTTTCCTCGTCGGGTGTGACCGCAGGGCAGGCGCGGATCGTCGAACGGGCAAGCTTGGCATCGGCCCTGGATTTGTAGGGACCGTCGCCGAACCAGATGTCGCCGATGATCACGGGATTGCTGGTTACGATGTTGCATTTGCCGGTGGCGCGATTGCCGACCACCCAGAACAAGCCGTCGGCGAGGCTCACCGAGCCCGACGCGAGCAGCAATACACCTGCAAAGATCAAACGCTTCATGGCCGTGCTCCTGCCATGCAGGTAGGCCTGCGCGCGCTTCAACAATACCCCTGAGAACGCCGCACGTGTGATCGTGGTTAATCCGCGCACGCTGCAATCACTCGGGAAATGATCAACTTGTCCGCTAGATGTCGCGGCCTTCGACCTTCTCGGTCAGCGCCTTGACCTGCTCGGGGATCTTCTCGAGGTGCGGATTGACGGCCAGCGCCTTGCGGTAGGCCTCGAGCGCACGTTTCTCGTCACCGACCTCCTGCATGATCATGCCGAGGCCTGCGAGTGCGCCGAAATGGCGAGGCTCCCGGATCAACACCTCGCGGATGTCGGCAAGCGAGCGGCCGTAGTCATTCTGCATGTAGTAGAGCGTGGCGCGCCGGTTCCAGGCCTCGATGTAGTCGGGCCTGAGCTTGATGACCGAATCCAGCAGCTTGATCGCGATGTCGATCTTCTGCGCGTCGACCGCGGTCTTGGCCCGCGCCATCAACAGCGATGCGGTGTCGCTCGGGGTCTGGATCCAGATCGCCCAGATCCGCGCCTCGACATGCTTGGCGCTGGCCTCGTCGGGCGCGGCCTTGAGCGCGCCGAACAGGAAATCGAGATTCTTGCTGCGGTCGACCTTGGGCAGCTTGGCCGGCGCCTCCGGCAGCTTCTTCTGTTCCTTGCCGGGAGGGGCAGGCAGCTCTTTCTGCGCCAGGGCTGGCGTAAGGCCAGTGGCGCCCAGCACAAGGGCCAGACACAGGGTGCGTGCGAAAGGGAAGCTCACTGCCAGGAATCTCACTGCCATGCGCAAAGTCTAAACGCGCAAAGCCGCCCTTGCAAAGCAAAGGCGGCGTCAAACTCGTGTGAGCCGTGGTCTTGCGGGGCGCGCGGAGGCGACCGCGAGGGCAATATCAGCCCTGGCGAGCCTTGAAGCGGCGCTGCACCTTGTTGATCACATAGACTCGGCCCTTGCGGCGGACCAGGCGGTTGGCGCGATGGCGACCGCGCAGCGATTTCAGCGAGTTACGGACCTTCATGGCAGAATCCTGAACGTTCGAAAGGCCGTGTTCGGCACTACCGTTTCGGCACGCGCGAATGTGGCAAAATGAGATCTTTCCCGCTGGCGGACCGACCGCCCGGGACGGGGCGGTTCTTAAGGCATGGGAGGACCGGATGTCAATGTTAACTGCCCGGTTCCGGGCCAGCAAATTCTGGAAAACAACCCCATGCAAAGTAGAAAGCAAAGTAGAAACGGCCGGATCGGCCCGATCTACGCATTTGTCGACTTGGGGCTTCGCTTCGACGACGTGCCTTGCCAAATTCGTTATATCATATAATCAATTCGTCAACCCGTCGGGAGGAAACCAATGCCGAAGCTGAAGCTGCCCAACATCGACGATGTCGTCGCCATCGACATCCACACCCACGCCGAGGAGCCCTGCGGCACCCATCCCGACGACGGCTATGACGATTTCCAGGCGCAGATGGCGGACTACTTCAAGTCGCCGCACAAGCATCCGCCGACCGTGCCGGAGACCGCGGCCTACTACCGCTCCAAGAACATCGCCGCGGTGATCTTTCCGGTCGATGCCGAGCGCGAGACCGGCTTCCGCCGCTACAAAAATGAGGAGATGCTGGAGATCGCCTCCGACCATCTCGACGTCCTCATTCCCTTCGTCTCGATCGACCCGCACAAGGGCAAGCTCGGTGTGCGCGAGGCGCGCAAGCTGATCGAGGAATACGGCGTGCGCGGCTTCAAATTCCATCCGACCATGCAGGGCTTCTACGCCAACGACCGCATGGCCTATCCGCTCTACGAAGAGATCAACAATGGCGGCGCGATCGCGCTATTCCACACCGGCCAGACCGGCGTCGGCTCGGGCATGCCCGGCGGGATGGGCATGCGGCTGAAATATTCGAACCCGATGTACATGGACGACGTCGCGGCAGATTTCCCCGACCTCAAGATCATCCTCGCCCATCCCTCCTTCCCCTGGCAGGAGGAAGCGCTGTCGGTCGCGACCCACAAGCCGAACGTCTACATCGACCTCTCGGGCTGGTCGCCAAAGTATTTCCCGCCGATCCTGGTGCGCTACATCAACTCGATCCTTCAGGACAAGATGCTGTTCGGCTCGGACTGGCCGGTGATCACGCCGGACCGCTGGCTGTCGGACTTCGCCAAGATCGAGATCCGCGACGAGATCCGGCCGAAGGTACTGAAGGCCAACGCGCGCAGGCTGCTGGGGATCTAGCCGCGTACTCATCGCCACGGCGCATTGAGGGCTTCGACCGGTTGCCGAAGCCCTCACGCTCAGGCGCTCAAGGCCTCGCTGAGGCGGGCAAGGCGGCCCTAAAACTCCAGCTTGTCGCGTATAGCGTCGATTCCGGCCCTGGCGCAGGCTTCGTCAGCATCACCGCCGGGCGCCCCAGACACACCGACGGCTCCGACCAGTGAACCGCCCGCTTCGACAATCAATCCGCCACCTATAATGACCGTGCCGGGGAGATTGCGGATACCGGCCTGCAGCATGCCAGGTTGGCTGACGGCATTCAGTTCGGTGGTGCTGGTACGGAATGTTGCTGCGGTCCACGCCTTGCCCGAGGCCGTTGAAACGGTGTGAGCACCTGCGAACCTGTCACGAAGGATCACCTGTGTCCCCCCGAAGCGATCGACGACCGCGACGGCGACCTGGTACCCGCGTGATCGGCAATCACCAAGCGATGCCCGGGCCAGATCAAGCGCCAGCTCGGGACTCAGGGATTTGTAGGTCGCGAGCGGCTCCTGCGCCATTGCCGGGTGCGCGAGCATCAACAGGACGGTGGCCGCAAGCAGGGTTCGAGCGAGCATGGTTTCTCCGACGTGAGAGGGTCGACGCCGATGTTAACCTAGTTCAGCGCACCGTATGTCAGGTCGTCGAATACGGTGACACTGTCGGCCTTGGTCCACAAGCCGATCATGCCGGCGTCCCTGATCGATTCGTCCTCGACCTCGAACATCGGCTTGCCGTCATACGTCACCTTGAATAGCTTTCCCGCGAATTCGCAACGTAGGGAATGCCATTGACCTGACGGCACCGATACCTTGACGCCATAGCCGCCTTTCCGGCCGACAATATCGAGCGCGCTGCGAACACCCTTGATCGTCTTGTAGAGCACAACATTGTCTTCAAGCGCGTTGGCCCGCACGACATAGTAATTGTCGGCATCCTTTGCGCGCCAGACAATACCGGCCGCACGATCCTCGGAGCCTGCGATCGCCTTGAACTTGACCTCGACGAACCCGTCCAGGATGCTGGTGCCGCTCCTGAGCGCCACTGGAAACGTCGCCTGACCGGATTGTTTCAGGACGTTCGGCTTGCTTGGCGCCGTCGACTCCACCTCGACCGTCCATTTGGGCTGGCCACGACCCGTCATCGTCAGCGTCCAGCCTTCGGGCGCTGCGCCGGTTGCTGCGTTGTCAAAATTTACAGTTTCTGCCATCGCGTTTCCTTCAACCAACAATAGGAACAACGCCGCCCCTAAGAGCGCTACGCTCGTTTTTTGCACGACGTCTAAGCTTCCCGCCTGTATTGATCGTACAGTGTTGCAGCGTTGTCCCATTTGATCGCTTCCATGTATATGTCGACATACTTCGCGGCCGCCGCGCCATAATCCATGTGATAAGCGTGCTCATACATGTCGAGCACCAGTACTGGGCGTCCGCCGGCCAGCGTCGTCGTGTGGTCGGCGGCCCACTGATTGACCAGCCGCTTGTCGCGCGGCGAGTAAGAAAGAATCACCCAGCCGGAGCCGCCGCCTTCGGCCTTGCCCATGGCGGAGAACTCCGCGCGCCACCGCTCCATGCTGCCGAAATCGCGCGCGATCGCGTCGGCAAGTGGTGTGCTCGGCTTGCCGGCACCGCCGAGCCCGTCGAAATAGATTTCGTGGAGGATCATCGAGTTTGACGCGACGAGTTCCTCGCGCTTCAGGCCGTTGATGACGAAGTTCGGAGCTTTCGCGAAGTCGAGCTCGGCGAGTTGCGTTCCGATCGCGTTGAGTCGCTTTACGGCACCGACATAGTTGTTCTCGTAGTGGCTGACGAGCACCTTCTCCGAGATGCCGGCAATGGATTTCGGATCGAACGGCATCGGCTTGGGCTGGTATGTCATTGGCCTGGCTCCTGTTGGCTGATTGGCTTGCGCAAGGGCTTGCGTCCCCGCGAGTATTGCGGTCGATGCCGCGGCGGCCCCCACGCACCTGATGAAGTCTCGGCGGTCGGTATTCGTCGTCATGGAGCCCTCCACGTCATCGTCGTCCCCGACTTGCCCCGTGTGCTCGCTAGCTCTTGGTGCTCGCCGTCTTGTCGAGTGCGCAAATAGACCGCGCGGTCCTTGTCGATACGGACATCGACGAGGGTCGGCGCGCTGGCGGCACCAATTGACGGGACAATTTCTCTGATGAGATCGAGATGAAAGAAGACATGCGGCGTCCTTGGTGACCAGGACGCGATACTTGGGCATGTCGCCTCGCGGGGAGATCGCAAATCCCCGTACCCTGAATTAAACGCCTGCCGGCGGCAGTGTCAATCTGCTGCGCGAGGTCGACGGGGTGACGATTGTTTGAAGAAGGTTCCGACCTTGTCGAGTACCGGGCCGTTTCGGTATTGTCCGTGCGCCACCGCAAAGTCCCAAAGGAGCGAGCCATGAGCATCAAGGCCGTCGTCTTCGACGCTTACGGAACGCTCTACGACATCCAGTCCGTCGCAGAGATCACCGAGGATGCTTTTCCGGGCTATGGCGAGATCATCACGCAGGTCTGGCGGATCAAGCAGCTCGAATACACCTGGTTGCGCTCGCTGATGCGGCGCTACCAGGATTTTGCCGCCGTCACGCGCGACTCGCTCGCCTATACGCTGCGCCTGCTCGGCCTCGCCTATGAAGGCGAAGCGTTCGAGCGGGTGATCGAGAAATATCTGGATCTCGATCTCTATCCGGATGCAGCCGCCGCGCTTGCGGCGCTGAAGCCGCGAAAACTCGCCATCCTCTCGAATGGCCGTCCGGACATGCTGAATGCGCTCGTGCGCAATTCCGGGCTCGACCGTCTGCTCGATGCCACCATCAGCGTGGATGCGAAGAAGGTCTTCAAGCCGTCTCCAGAGGCCTACACGCTGATCGGCGAGGTGTTCGGCACCAGGCCGGATGAGGTTCTGTTCGTCTCGTCCAATCCCTGGGATGTCGCGGGCGCGAAGTCGTTCGGACTGAACGTCGCCTGGATCGAACGTGTGACGCCCGAGGCGATGGCGCTGGCTTGCGTCGAGAACGAACTCGTGGCACCGCTGACGATGTATAAGGCGATCCGGACCCAGATGGACGAGCTAGGGTTCGCGCCGGATCATCGTGTCCGCGCGCTCTCGGAACTGCCAACGGTCGCCTAAGCATCGCCGCCCGCCCATGAGTCTGGAATGAGCTGTTTGGAATGAGCCTTCAATCCGTTCGCGCCTTCTTCGCCGAGAAAGCCCCCGACATCTCCGTCATCGAATCCCCGATCAGCTCGGCCACGGTGCCGCTGGCCGCCGAAGCCTATGGCGTCGAGCCCGGCCGGATCGCCAAGACCCTGTCGTTGCGCATCGGCGAGCGTGTGATCCTGATCGTTGCCGCCGGCACCTCGCGCATGGACAACAAGAAGGTCAAGGCTGCGTTCGGCGGCAAGCCGAAGATGCTGGGGCTGGAGGAGGTTGCCGAGATCACCGGCCACGAGGTCGGCGGCGTCTGCCCGTTCGGACTGAAGTCACCGCTGCCGATTTATTGCGATGTGTCGCTGAAGGCGTTCGACGTGGTGGTGCCGGCCGCAGGCTCGACCCACAGCGCCGTGCGCATCACGCCCGAGCGGATGGCGGAGCTCACCGCGGCCGAATGGGTCGACGTCTGCGAGCACAGGCCTTAAGGCGGCTCCGGCCTGTCCTCGTGAACCACGGCGCGGAGGGCGACCTCACGCCAGGTCGGTTTTGGCACCTGGCTGGCTGCATTCGTTGCACGAGTATGACGGTTTCGGGACTGGACGACCGGTCGTTGAGCCGCGATGGGGCCAGATGCGATGCCTGATGCAATTGCCGGTCAGGGAGGCTACCATATGGACCATGACCGACGACAAGGTGAAACGACGATTGACCACCGTCCTGTGCGCTGACGTGCAGGGCTATTCTCGCCTCATGGAGGCAGACGAGACCGGAACGTTGGAGACGCTGCGCCGCTACCGCACTGCCTTTGCGGGACTGGTGGAGCGTCATGACGGCCGGATCGTGAATACCTGGGGCGATGCTGTGATCGCCGAGTTCGCCAGCGTCGTCGAGGCCGTGCAATGTGCGGTCGAAATTCAGCAGGAAATTTCCAACCAGGATTCGGACCCACCTCACGCGAACCCGATGCGGTTTCGCATCGGCATTAACCTCGGCGATGTGATGGTGGACGGGTCCGACATCTATGGCGACGGAGTCAATATCGCGTCGCGGCTGCAAGAGCTCGCCGAACCCGGCGGCGTTGTGATCTCAAGCTCCGTCTACGATCAGGTGCACAACAAATTGTCCGTTGGCTTCGACTGTCTCGGCCAGCGACCAATGAAGAACGTTGCTCCCATGACCAGCTATCGCGTGGCCATGAGCGGCCAAAGCGCTGGGCGACGGAGCTTCCCGGTTGACGAAAGCCTCCCTCCCCAGGGGCGGGCTGTTGCAGATTCGGAAACTGGCGCGCGATGGATTGACAGCAGGCACGAGCCATCCACCTGGATGGGCTTCGTCTCGGATTGGCTGGCGAAGCTGCCCCGCCCGGTTGCAGTGGCCCTCACGGTTTCGGGCTTTCTGATTCTGATCAACGTTTTCACCGGCATGCACAAGATCTGGTTCCATTGGCCGGTCGCAGCATTGCTCTTCGGTGCCCTCTTGCGGACAGCACTCCGGCAGCGACCCGAGCCGAACAGCAAGCGGGATCGCTAAACGAGTCGGGAGTGAGGCGGTCGCTTCAGGTCATGACTTGAGCATGACCTTTTCGGAAAATCGCATCACACTTTTCCGGATCATGCTCTAGTCGTTGTCATCATCATAGGGACGTGGTGGCGCGGCGACAGGCGGCGGCGCATTGTTGTAGCGCGGCGGCGGCACAGCCCGGCCGCGCGGGACCGGCTGCTGCGGCTGGGCCTGGTTGTTCGACTGGAACACCGCCCGGCATGCGCTCGAAAGCTGCGGCGTGTTCTGCTGCAGGCAGGTCACAATGCGGTTCGTGTCCGGAATCTGGTCGCTGCACAGGCGCCAGACATCCGGCGTGCACGCCATCTGCTGTTCCATTGTGCCGCGATAGTCCTGGGCTGATGCCGCGCCCTGCGCGACGATGCCGCTGACTGCAAGCGCCAGACCCATCGCAATTCGCTCTGTTCGCATGTCCCGATCCTTCTCGCTTTCCTTGATTTGTCTTCAATCAATGAGACGCGGTCAGGTTCTGAACCAACAAAAAAATGTGAAAATGCGGCGGGAACCTATTCCACCTTGCCGATCTTCTTCACCGCCGCGATCAGCCGCGCGCTGTCCGTCGCCACGAATTGCGAGAATGCCGGCGCGTCCTGATAGGCGGCCAGACTGCCCGAGGCCTCGAAGCTCCTGAGCACATCCGGACTCGTCATCACCTTCGCCATCGCTTCGCGCAGGCGGCTCGCGACCGGCGCAGGAAGAGCGCTCTGTGCAAAGAGCCCGGCCCAGATGTACATCTCGACGTCCTTGTAGCCGAGCTCCTGAAAGGTCGGAACGTCGGGGAAGCTCGCGATGCGCTGTGCGCCGCAATTGCCGAGCACGCGCAGCTTGCCGTCGTCGACCTGCGGCTTCAGGGTGCCGGGCGCGGCTGCTATCGCCTGCACGGTGCCGCTGAGCAGCGCGGTCAGCGCCGGGCCCGCGCCGCGGAACGGAACATGCAGCAACTTGATCTCGGCGCTGCTCGCGAACATCTCCATCGCGACATGCAGCGTCCCGTAAGGACCGGACGAGCCGTAAGTGATTTGGCCCGGCCGCTTCTTCGCATCCTCGACAAAATCCTGCGCCGTCTTCCACGGCGCCGAGGCCGGCACCGCGAGCAGCGTGGGATCGGCGAGGACGCGCGCGATCGGCATGAACTGCGAGACTTCGTACGCAACGGGTCGGTCGAACAGGCGATCGGCCTCGGGGAGCACCGCGAGCGAGGACAGCGTCATCAGCAGCGTGTAGCCGTCGGGCTCCGCGCGCGCCGCCGCAGCATTGCCGACCGATCCGCCGCCGCCACCGGCGCGGTTGTCGACAATGACGGGCTTGCCGAGGACCCGCTCCAGCGCCATCGCGACCGGACGCGCGGCAAGATCGGCCTGACCGCCCGCCGGAAACGGCACGATCATGGTGATGTTGCGCACCGGATAGGCTTGCGCGAAGGCCTTGTCAGGTAAAGCAGCCCGCAACAACGGCAATGCCGCAGCCGCGCGCAAGAGATCGCGTCGATCCATCATAGTCCCCTCGCCCCCGATTTTCTTTGTTTCGCTGGCAGCCTAACCGGCCGAGCGGCAAGAACAAGGCGTTTACGAAGTATTGACCATGTTCGGCCCGGCCCGGAACGCTTCCCTGAACCCGCTGTTGCCCTCTTGAGGGAGTGGGTGATGCGGAATCTTGCGACCATCGACGTCGCCCTGGACGAGATGCTGGTGAATCTCGCAGCGATCGTCTTGCGGCTTTCAAAGCCCGAATTGACGCGAACGCCGGAAGCGCGGCGCGCGCTGGCGCAATCGGTCCATCAATACGCCGCCTGCGCGGCACGCTCGAACGACCCACGTGTGCACGAATTGAAGACGCAGCTGGAAGGGACGCTGAAGCCAGCCTTGCGCATTGTCGCAATCGACGGCGTGAAGGTGTCGTGATCGGAAGTCGTAATCTGAAATGGTGGGCACGCTTCGCTTTGCCCACCCTACGATAGTTGTGCGGAGGATCGACGAGCGAGATCTCGTAGGGTGGGCAAAGGCGCGCTCTTCGCGCGCCGTGCCCACCATCATTCTCCGAACTGCCCCGCGATATCCCGCATATCCCCTCCCCAATCCACGGGGAGAGTGCCTTGGTCGACGTAGCGATGGAAGCTGCTGAGCGACCAATCGCGCACACGCGTGACGAGGCCATGCTTCACTGGATTGAAGTGGATGTAATCGACGTGGCGCTCCAAGTCCGCGTCGTCTCGAATCGCGTGCTCCCAGTAGCGGCGCTGCCAAATTCCCTTCTCGCGCTTGAGTGACTTGCTTGCCGAGCGCTCCTGCGCTTCCAATCCTCGCGAGAAACCGCCCTTGATCAAATTCCAACGCGACGAAAAGTCGGAATCATTCTCCGGGAGCGACCAAATGGCATGGAGATGGTCGGGCAGGATACAGATCGCGACGGTCTCGAACGGTCGGCGCTGCTGAACGGTTTGGTAAATTCGTCTTAGGCGATCAACATGATCCGCGAGCAGAGTGCTTGAACGATCGGCGAGCACGACCGTAAAGAAGAATGTGCTGCCTTGTGTGCGCCGATATCGAGACATCTGCGATCCCATCAGGCAAAGGCGTGGGCACGCTTCGCTTTGCCCACCCTACGATAGCCGTTTGCAGGATAGACTAGCGAGATCACGTAGGGTGGGCAAAGGCGCAACGCGCCGTGCCCACCAAGGGATCTACCCCGCTTTGTTGACACCCTTCTTCGGCCGCCGCTTGCACGTGCCTGGCAGCTTCGCCGCGAGAAAATCGCCGAGCGCCTCGACGCGTGCGGGGCGCGGGCCGCCGGGTGGCGTCACCAGATGCACGGCGCCTTCGGCCTGCTTCCAGTCTTTCAGGATCACCTCAACCTCGCCGGACGAAATCGCCTCGCCGACGATGAACTCGGGCAGCTCGGCGATGCCGAGACCGGCGATCAGCGCCGGCATCACGGCTTCACCGTTGTTGACGCGAAGCTGTCCGCCCGGACGGACGCTCGCCTGCTCGCCTGCCGAATTGGTGTAGTTCCAGACATTGGGCGTCGAGAGATAGGCGTAGCTGAAGCATTTGTGTTCGGCGAGATGCATCGGATGCGTGGGCCGTCCATGGCGCTTCAGATAGGACGGCGCGGCCACCGTGAAGCGCGGCATGGTGAAAAGCCGCCGCGCGATCAGCGAGGAGTCCGGCAGCCGCGCGATCCGCACCGCCATGTCAAAACCCTCGCCGATCAGATCGATGGTCGCATCGCTCAGATGCAGATCGACCGAGACCTCCGGATAGGTTTCGAAGAACTCCGGCAGCAGCGGCGCCACCGCCTTGATCCCGAACGTCATGGGCACGGCGAGCCGGACCAGGCCGCGCGGCGCCACCGATTGCGCCAGCGCCTCGTTCTCGGCCGCCTCGCCGTCGACGAGCAGACGCGTGGCGCGTTCGGCGAGCTTGTGCCCGGCATCGGTCAGCGCCAGCCGCCGCGAGGTGCGGTTGAACAGCCGGGCACCGAGCCGTTCCTCCAGTCGCGTGACCGCCTTGGACACCGTTGCCTTGGACATCGCGAGCTCGCTCGCGGCCCCTGCAAACGACCGTAATTCCACGACTTTTGCGAAAATCGCGAGCGCCTCGAAATCGGGAAGTTTTGCCATGTGCGCCGGTCCAATTGGGGTATTCTGGGAAACAATGCGTTTCAACAGTTTCTATTTCTATACCACAGGCGGAGGCTTATCCAAGGGGCATCAGACATTCAGGAAATGGAGAAATCCAATGACCAAGAAGCTCTCAGGCAAGGTTGCCCTCGTCACCGGCGGCTCGCGCGGCATCGGCGCGGCCTCGGCCCGCGCTCTCGCCGATGAAGGTGCGGATGTCGCCATCAGCTATGTCGCCTCGCCCGAAAAGGCCGAGGCGGTCGTTACCGAGCTCAAGGCCCGCGGCGTCAAGGCCCGCGCTTTCAAGGCCGATCAGGCCTCGGCCAAGGACGTGACGCAGCTCGTCAATGACGTCGCCAGGGAATTCGGCCATCTCGACATCCTCGTCAACAATGCCGGCGTTGCCGCCGGCGGCGCGATCGACGATGCGAAGGCTGACACGGCCGCGCTTGAACGGCAGGATTCCATCAACGTACACGGCGTGATCGCGGCGATCCGCGCTGCTTCGCAATTGATGGGCGAAGGCGGCCGCATCGTCACCGTCGGCTCCATGCTCGCCGACCGCGCCTCGTTCCCGGGGCTTGCCGACTACGTCGCCACCAAGGCGGCCGTCGTCGGCTACACCAAGGGCGCGGCACGCGACCTCGGCCCGCGCGGCATCACCGTCAACGTGGTGCAGCCCGGCTCGATCGACACCGACATGAACCCGAAGGACGGCGGCGAGTTCGCCGAGACGCAGCGCAAGCAGCACGCGCTGCAGCGCTTCGGCCGCCCCGAGGAAGTCGCCGCCGGCGTCGTGTTCCTCGCAAGCCCGGAAGCCTCCTTCGTCACCGGCACGGTGCTCAACGTCGACGGCGGGTTCGGCGCCTGATCAAGGCGGCAGCCGTTCAACCCAAAGGATCACACAAAGGAATTACGCAGATGATCGAACTCAGACCTTTCGCAAAGCTCGGCGGCGCCGATCACGGCTGGCTCAAGGCCAAGCACCATTTCTCCTTCGCCAGCCACTACGATCCGAACAACATGGGCCACGGCGCCTTGCGGGTGTGGAACGACGACGAGATCGCGCCGAACACCGGCTTTCCCGCCCATCCTCACGCCAACATGGAAATCATCACCTATGTGCGCGAGGGCGCGATCACCCATCAGGACAGCCTCGGCAACGAGGGCCGCACCGAAGCGGGCGACGTGCAGGTGATGAGCGCCGGCAGCGGTGTTCGCCACTCCGAATACAATCTCGAGCCGACCAAGACCCGGATCTTCCAGATCTGGATCGAACCGACCGCGCGTGGCGGCCAGCCGACCTGGGGCTCGAAGCCGTTTCCGAAGGCGGACCGCACCGGCAAGCTCGTCACCATCGCCAGCGGGATCGAAGGTGACACCGATGCGCTGCCGATCCGCGCCGATGCACGGGTGCTCGCCACCACGCTGAAGGCCGGCGAGAGCGCGGAGTATGAGCCCGAGAGGTCGCGGCATCTCTATCTCGTGCCGGCGGCAGGCGCGGTCGAAATCAACGGCGTGCGCGTCAACGCCCGCGACGGCGCCGCGATCCGCGACGAGGACAAGCTGAAGATCACGGCGCTCGAAGACTCCGAGCTCGTGCTCGTCGACGCGGCTTAACAACGCGCTTCGTCATGGCCGGGCTTGTCCCGGCCATCCACGCCCCACCATGGGCGCACAAGAACGTGGATGCCCGGGACATCTAGCGCGAAGACGCGCTTCGCGCTTCTGCCCGGGCATGACGTCCCCCACAAACAGTCAACATCGATCCCAACGGAGACCACCATGACCAAAGTTCTCGTCCTCTATTATTCCGCCTATGGCCACATCGAAGCGATGGCCAACGCTGTTGCCGAAGGCGCGCGCGAGGCCGGCGCCACCGTCGACATCAAGCGCGTGCCCGAGCTGGTGCCGGCCGAAGTCGCCAAGGCGTCCTATTACAAGGTCGATCAGGCAGCACCCGTCGCCAAGATTGAGGACCTCGTCAATTACGACGCAATCATCGTCGGCACCGGCACCCGCTTCGGCCGCATGGCCTCGCAGATGGCGAACTTTTTGGACCAGGCCGGCGGGCTCTGGGCCAAGGGCGCGCTGCACGGCAAGGTCGGCGGCGCCTTCACCGCGAGCGCGACCCAGCATGGCGGCCAGGAGACGACGCTGTTCTCGATCATCACCAATTTGCTGCATTTCGGCATGGTCGTGGTCGGTCTGAACTACGGCTTCGCCGGCCAGATGAAGCTCGACGAGGTCACCGGTGGCGCCCCCTACGGCGCCACCACGATCACCGGCGGCGACGGCAGCCGCCAGCCCAGCGCCAACGAGCTCGCCGGCGCGCGCTATCAGGGCCGCCAGATCGCGGAGACCGCCAGGAAACTTCACGGCTGAGCCTCGCAGTTAGGCTTGGCGAACGACCGCATGGCTGATGCGACGGGGGCGGCGTTCTCATTCGGGAATGCCGCCCCATCTACGTGGTCGGGATATTTGACCAAAAGCGATACGAATGGCTTTCGAACTCTTGTTGATCGCGCAGATGATCCGCAGGCCTGCGCAAGCATTGGCGCGGCGCTGGTATTGCCGCAGCCTGTTCCGCGCCTCGCGCGGCCGGCTGCATTGCGCCGGGTGCGCGAAATCGTAAGGCGCGAGCGATCAGTCACGCCTGCGTGAGGTCGGCGTGCGGCTTGATTGAATTCGTCTGGACGGGTGCCGCAGCCGTCGAAAGCCACCAGCCCTCACCGGCAAACCAGCACATCTCGTCCGGAGCGCCCTCTCTGCGCAGCGACTGCACGCTCTCCCATCCTTTGGCGAACGCCTCGGCCAATCGCCGGCCGGCATCTGCGTCCTGCAGTCCCGCGCAGCCGATGAACTGGGCTCGACTCAGGAATTTCGCCGGCCAGACCGCGCCCTCGTCCGGGCGCGTGATCATCAACATGCCACCGAGCATGCCCTCCGGCGCCAACGGAAACACCAGCCGGCCGCCGGGCCGCAGCGCATCGAGCCATTCCGTGGCCGGCTGCGCCGCGCCCGCACAGACGTAGATCACATCCGCTCCCGGTAAATCGGACGCGATGCCCGAGCGATCTTCCAGCTCGACATGCGGGATGTGCTTCAGATTTTCGCGCGCGAGTGCCGCCAGGCGTTCGTCGATCTCATAGGCATGGACACGGCCCGAAGGTCCCGTGAGCTCGGCCAGAATGGCCGTGTAGTAGCCGCTGCCGGCACCGATCTGGATCACCGTCTCGCCTTCCCGCACGCCGCAGCCGCTGAGCCAATAGGCGTGCGCGCCCGGCATTCCGATATTGAGGCCGCGCGCCGGATCCAGCGCCAGAAGCGTGTTTTGATAGAGGAAGGCGGGGTCATCGTCGGGCGTCACGACATAGGGATGACCACCGACGGAGATCGACCACGGTCCGGGCCCAACGAAGGGTTCGCGCCTGACCGTGCGAAAGGCCTGTTCGATACGGGGATCCGTCGTCTTGGCTGCGGCGCAGATCAACTGCGCATAGAATGCGCGATATTTTGCCGAACGATCTTCCATGTCGCCTCCGGAAAGCGGAGGCGACGATAGCACAAAGCGCGCGATCATCGAAGCTCGGCGCAATCGAAGGCTTTGTGACAGCCCGGTGACATGTCGATCGCGCGGGCCACGCCTCAACCGCGTTCGGTCTTCTTCCTGATGAGGTCTTTACCGATCGGTCGCGCCGGCTCGCTCCGCAGCACGAGCGAGGTCGTCACAGCGCCGAAGCCGGCGATACGATCCACGATCGTCTCCAGATCTTCCGGCGCCGGAACCAGCACCTTGAGCACGAAGCAATCATCGCCGGTCACGCGATGGACTTCGACGATGTGCGGAATCTCGCTGAACCGTTTGAGGCAGGTCTTGATGTGCTCATGCGAGGTGCGCAGGCGGACCAGCGCCATCAGGCCGAGCCCTAGCGCGCGCGGATTGATGCGGGCGCCGTAGCCTTCGATAATCCCGGCTTCCTCGAGCCGCTTCACGCGCTCGGAGATGGCCGGCTGAGACAGCCCGACGGAACGGCCGAGCTCGGACAGCGGCACGCGCGCATTGGCCTGCAATGCCTCCAGGATCTTCAGATCCTTGGTGTCAATGCTTCCGAAGCGATCCAAGACAATTCTCCATTCCACCTTGAGATCATCGGCAGATGATCTCCTTCGCCGATGACTTGCCATGTGACGCAGCACCAAGACCGGCCACACTGCACGTGCATCTCAGATATCACGGGACGATCATGCACGACATCATCACCTTGCCCGGCCTCGGCGGCTCCGCAGAGACTCATTGGCAGACACTCCGGGAGCGCAACGATACACGTTTCACGCGGTTTCAGCCGGCGAGCTGGGACCGGCCGGAGCTCGCCGATTGGGAGCAATCCCTGGAACAGGTGGTCGGGCGCTGCGCGAAGCCGCCGGTGCTGGTCGCACACAGCCTCGCTTGCCTGCTGGTGGCGCACTGGGCCACGCGCTTCCCATCCACGATCGCGGGTGCTTTTCTGGTCGCGGTGCCCGATCCCGATGGCGCCAATTTTCCCGCGGAGGCGGCTGCGTTCAAGCCGGTACCGGACCGTACGCTGCGCTTCCCCTCGCTCATCATCGCCAGCACCGACGATCCCTTTGGCAGGCTCGATAAGACGCAGCAGCGGGCGCGTGCCTGGAAGTCCGGTCTGATCGTGCTGGGCGCCCTTGGCCACATCAATGCGTCGAGCGGGCTCGGCGACTGGCCGCAGGGTCGCGCGCTGCTGGACGCCTTCAGTGCCGGCCTTTCGAGATGACGCGGGTGCGGGCGGCCTCCGTCACCGCATCTTGCGTATCGCCCGGCTGGCGAAGGCGGCGAGCCTGGGATAGCGACGCAGGTTCTGCGCGGTATGGTCGCGCCATGCATAGGGAGCGCCGCGCCAGGACAGTGCGATGCTGACATCGGTCAATGCGACCTTCGCGGCGCCGAAGCGGCGCTTGTAGTCCTGGTTGCCGATGCTGAGATCGAAACGGCGCACGCCCTCTGCATGCAGCGCCGCCATGGTCCGTTCGGTGACGAGCAGCCCCGGCGAGCAGTTCGACCATGAATCGCCGGCGTGGCTGATGCGCAGGAGGAAATAGCTCGCACCAGACCTGACGCCGAACGTGGTGGCGACGACGGCCTCGTCGCAGACCAGCGCCGAGATGACGGCATAGCCCTCCGCGATACCCTGACGGGCGACCTCGCGATAGAATCGGGCATGAGCGTCGTCGTTGAGGACGAAGCGCGAGCCGAGCTTTCGCATGCGGGCCTGCTGCTGGACATCCATCACGTCCAGCAGCTCGCGCGCACGCGCGACATCCGCCGCGATCTCGAGCCGCGCGCCGGCATGACGGCTGAAGACCCGCCAGCAGCGCGGCATCTGCATGCGCTTGATCGAGGCCCGGTAGGCCTCATAGTCGTCGCCCGTCAGCACGAGATTGCCGTTGAGCGAGCAGGATCCGATCCGTCCGAGCGACACCAGTGGGTTCGGCTTGCCACCGACATGGGCCGGCATCTTCTTCAGCCGCAGCAGATCGAAGCGGTCGGGCAAGGCGCGCACCGCGTCGATCAGCGCCTTGCCGATCGCATCCGTCGCCGCAGCGTCCAACGCGGCATCGAGCGCCAGGATCGGCGCGTTGTTGTCGGAGACGCCGAGATCGGCGAATTCGACGATGCGGATGCCGCGCCTGATGTGGCTGATCATCGGCACCACCGCGATGTCCTTGCCGGTCGCGGCATCGGAGATCAATGCGATCAGCGGTGCAAAGTCGTGAAACGCCTCGTACCATGCGCCGAGCCAGTAACCGTGCTGGAATGCGGTGCGCTGCCCCGCGCTCAGGCGCGATGCGGCCTGCCGCCAGTCACGCACGAAATCGACAGCGATTCCCGACGTGCTGGACGCAAGACCATCTGATTGCTCGACGCTGAGAAACGTCATCCGCGGGACATGCGATTACTGAATGTTTCCAGATAGATTATGTTTGTCGCAGACCACAAGTGACGTAACGGCTTATCGTTAAGCCAACATCACTATCGCTTCGGCTGCGACAAGCTGTCAGCGCTCCGGTTCCGTCTGTTCAACGCATTGGAACCTGGCGAGGAAATGCAGGCCAGCCACTGCAAGCGCGAACATGAACCAGATCGGATTCTGCCGTTCGAGCAGGAAGGTCTCGGTGGCGCCGTAATACAGGCCAAACAGCCATACGGTGAGGAACAATTTTGCCAGCGCGCGACTATGGTTGTGAGCCTGGGCCGACTGGAAATTGCCGAGCGGTGCGAGCACGAAGACGAGAATCACCAGCAACAGCCCCGGCAAGCCGATGGTGACCGCGAGGTCGAGATAGCTGTTGTGGCTGTGCGCGGCGGACGTCGCCCATTCGGACCCCTGGGCAGTCTGCCGCGCGGTCACGTCGTCCCAGAACGCCGCATAGCCGTGACCGATGATCGGCTTCTCGGCGACGGCCGCGAGCGCGAATTCCCAGATCGCGGAACGGCCGGTGAAGGTGGGATCGAGCGGAAGCAGCCGCGTCAGCGCCCCGAGTGCCGGGCTCAAGACGCTGCCGACCGTCAGCAGGTTCATCACGATCAGCGGCACGAAGCAGATGAGCCGCTTCAGCCACAGGCCTGGCGTGACATAGACCAGCGAGGCGAGCGCGTAGATCGCAAGGCACAGCACCGTCGATGTCTTGCCGCCGGTGAAGATCAGGAAGATGCCGGCAAGCGCGGCGATCGCGGGCCCCATCACGAACGAGCCGACGCCGCAGAGATAAATACCGACATAGACCAGGATGGTCATCACCGGCGAAGCGATGTTCTTGTGGCCGAAGCTGCCGCGCCAGTCGCCGGCAAGCTGCGGCTCGGTGAGATCGAGCGCGGTGTGCATCGAATATTGCGGCGCGAGGAAGACGCCGAGATAGCACAGCACCAGCAGCACGAGCGCGGCGCCGCCTAGGCACAGGTTGAAAGTCCGCTGTGTCGGCGGCAGCAATGGCAACAGCATGGCGAGCGACGTCACGCTGACCGCCAGCACGAAGCGCTGGATCGAAACGCCGCGACTCTCGGAGAAGACGATGTTGATCAACAGCCAGCCGACCAGGCAAAGATGCAGTGGCGTCACCAGGCTCTTCAGCGCAGGCGCATCGGTGCCGGCGACGAACAGCATCGCGACCGCAGCCAGCAGACCCCAGGAGATATAGGTGAGCGCCATGCGCCCGCCGACGACCGTGGTCACATCCTCGTTGCGAAGGTCAGGAAACGGATCGAGCGTGATCAGCACCAGCAGCAGCGCCGCAACCGCGACGAGACAGCGCGCCGCCTGCGCGGCATTCAGCCCCGCGAGCCCATCGTGCAGGACGTGGCCCAGCGTTCGGGTCTCCACGTCGGTCATGTCAGCGACGCTGCGATCCATGGCTCGAGGCAAATGGTGAAGCCGGGGAAACTCGAAGTGTTAGCCCGTCCCTGTTAAGCATCCGTCAACCAGCACGCCCGAGGCCCGCGACGCCGTCTGCGGCCCCACGATGCTGCGCGCGATCTCGTAATATTGCAGCGCCCGCTGCTCCAGCGTGAGATTGTCGAGCACGAAGCCGCGCGGATCGAACGCATCAGCGGTGCACCCGGCCCAGAAACAATCCCAGCCCGCCTCGAACCCCGCGATGTCGATGAACTTGGCGCCGCAGCGGTCATCCCAATACGGCACCGACGACACCGGCGCGAACTGGACGCGGTGCGGATAATAATCCGGGTCGCGCCACGGGCCGCCGGGGTCCCAGGCGAACACCGGCACGCCGCAGGACAGAGCCTGCTGATAGGCGATGCCCTGGCTCTCGTTCTGGCACAGGAAGATCATCGCGCGCGAGCGCGCCAGCGCGGCCTGATAGTCTTCTTCCTTGTAGCTGCCGTAGCGCAATTCCGTGAACGAGCGGCCCTCCTTGAGGAGGCGGGCGCGGACGGGCTCGATCAGCTCCGGCGCGTAGCGCTCGCGGTCCCAATGGACCTTGTCGTAGATCAGGACGTCGACGGTCTTTTGCGACGGCGCCGATGGCGCCCAGAGATCCGTGTCGATGCCGATCGGCCAGGCCTCCGTGTCGGGCCAGTACGGCCGGTACATGTCGACGTACCAAGGGCCGGGCACCACGACCTTCTTCACCGGCAGCCGCTTGAACAGATCAGGATCGTCCAGCGGATGATTGTGGGCGGCAACGCCGAGCAGGATCGGATTCTTCCACGCGAACTTGTCGAGCAGGAAGGTGCGGCCGATGATGCAGGCGAGTTCGTCGGGATGCTGCGCGATGTAACCGTAATCGTTGACGCGGTAGCGGATACCGAGCCGGTCGAGCCCTGCGCAGAGATTGAGGAACACGCGAAGCTGCCCGCTCATGCGCGGCTCACCGAGCAGCATCCGGCGCGCCATGCGCCGCAGATGCCGGTCGCCGGGAAACCAGCGATCGTCCTTGTCCTCGTAGAAGAGGTTGAGGACGATGGCATCGGGGTCGTGTTCGAACGTCTTTGCGGGCACTAGATCCATCCGCGGCAAACAGGTCGGCATTCTCGCATGGGACCGGCTGTCGCACTCTTCCAAATTTGCGACAGGCTTAATGCCCGCGGCTTAACGCTAATCTACGAAACCAGAAACACGCAGGCCTTCGCGACAACGATTTGGCCGTAATGCGAGTATCATTCGCGGCGGGCCAATGTTGCGATTGATCGCAATGCCAGTCGGCAGATGCGCCCTGGTTAACAGACCCCTAAAGGCGAGCCGTGGCTCTGATCACCGCCGAAGATGTTCTCGATTTACCGGCTACCTCGCGCGTCGTTCCGGCGCCGCGTCTCCCGCTGCCGGCCGGCTCAACCACATCGGTGTCCGTCGTCATTCCCGCCAAGAACGTTGCGGCCTATATCGGCGAAACCCTCACCAGCGCGCTGGCGCAAGGCGAGATCACCGAAGTGATCGTCGTCGACGACGGCTCGAGCGACACCACCACGGCCATCGTCCGCGCCATTCGTGACCCGCGGCTGCGCCTGATGACCAACGAATCCGCCGGCGTATCCGCCGCGCGCAATCTCGGCGCACGATATGCGAGCGGCGAATGGCTGCTCTTCCTCGATGCCGACGACCGCCTGCGCCCCGGTGCGGTCGCGGCGCTGCTGGCGGCGGCCCGCAATGCTCCGCGCGCGGTTCTCGTCTACGGCGACTACAACACGATCGACAGCGAGGGACGGCAGATCGGCCGGCGGGGCCTGCTGAAGGGACGCCGCAAGCCGTCCGGCGACGTGCTGGCGCGGCTCGCGGCCGGCAATTTCATCGTCAATGGCGGCATCGCGCTCGCACGTGCGGAGGCCTTCCGCGCCATCGGCGGCTTCGACCCTTCCCTCAGATATTGCGAGGACTGGCATTGCTGGTGCCGCCTCGCCGCCATCGGCGAGTTCGAGTTCGCACCAAAGCTTCTGCTCGACTATCGCCTGCACACCGCCAACACCATGAATGCGGCCGTGCGGACGCCGAAGGACTTCTTCCCTGCGATCGCGCGGGTGTTCGACGATGGGCTGATCCTGGCGAGACTGCCCGAGGGTACGGCGGCCGGGCTGCGCCAGGCCGCCGAGGTCCATCTCGTCACCTATTCGGCGATGCAGGCCGTCCGCTTCGGCAGATATCGCGACGCCTTGGCTTATCTCGGGATGGTCGGCCGGCGCTCGCTCAAATCGCTGCCCCGCGCCGCGGTCAGGGTCGCCCTCGCCCGTTTGGGCATCTAACCCGCGTCAAGATACGATTTTCGACGCTTCGTAGGGCTTCGGTGCGAAGCCGAATGCTGCGAGCATGGAGCCAAGCGCGACCAGCGCGGGATGCATGGCGACGACGGCCTTCGATGTCGCGAGAAGACGAGCGGAACGCGCCAGCGACAGCGGCAGCCGTCCGAGCATCTGCGCGAACACTCGCGCCCGCGCGCCCGCGCCCTGTGCGGCCTTGTACTGCACGCGATAATTGATAGCGCCAATACGCAGGCCGCGCTTGGCGATCCAGCCGAGGCTGGTGCGGCTTTGCGGCACGGTCTCGGTGATGACCGCCTCAGCCGTCCAGTGGAAGATCATGCCGGCATCGCGGCACCGCACGAAGAAATCGCAATCGCCGCCGCCGAGGAAATTGAAGCGCAGGTCGAACGCGGGACGATCGAACCGCTCGAACGCCGCACGCGTGATCAGGCAGTTGCCACAGCCATAGATCAGCGGCACCGCGCCGCTGTAATCATAGGCGGGGCAGAAGGCGGGATGATGTGCGAGCCAGGGCTTGCTGTCGTCGTCGAAGACCGGCAGCACCGGCCCGCCGACCACGTCGGCGCCGGTCGCCTCCGCGGTGCGAACCATCAGCTCGAGCCAGTCGGGCGAAGCGATCTCGTCGTCGTCGATCATCAGGAAGCGGGTCGCGGCGGGAAACAGCGCCTGCGCCGTCTCGAAGGCGGCGTTGATCGCCTGGCAATTGCCCTGCCGCTTCTCGACCAGGCAAACGCCCTGGAGCCGGCCGTCGGCCAGATACTCCGCGGCAACCGGCGCGCTTTCGCGCCCCGCCGCGTCGTTCTCGACCATGACCACCGCGAAGGAGCGCGGGGTGCGCTGGCTCACGAGCGAGTCCAGTGTCAGCCGCAGATGGTGCGGGCGGCGGAAGCAGGGAATGCAGACGACGATGCCGACCGACAGGTCGATGACGCGGGAGCTCGCCGCGATCTCCCGGTTGGGATCGCGCACGGCATCCGAGATCCGGCTGGCGGAAAGGTCTGTCGGGATCAGCGTCATGGCATCCTAGATGTCCGATATGTATTGAAAAAGCCCTGCGTCAATCACGCAGTAATCGGCGCTGTCCTGCGACGGCACATCGCCGCGGGACAGATCAGTCCCAAAATGAACGGCGGGCCCGAGGCTCGCGACGGCGCAACGCCGCGGATCTCCCGCCCTTCATACGCTTAACCGCTTTTGCGCGTTTCTCCTGCAAGTCCCCGCATACGTGATAGTGCAATTCGCAGTCCATCACGCGCACGACAGCGCAACATGGACAATGCCGTAGTTAACGCCTGCCCGCATTAACCCGACCGTAAGCACCGCGACCGGTGAAGCGGCGCGGCATCGGATTTGCTCTTCGGGCATGCGAGATTTTTCCTGTAAATTTGAGTCGAACAAGCGCGGTCAGAAAAAATGAACAAGCCAGCCTCGATCGATTTCGCGACAGCCACGGCGATTCAAATCCCAGCGGCCGGTGCACGCACCCAGGCGCTGCACGATCTGGTCCCCGGCGAAGCCCGCGACAGCCTGCTCGCCGTCCACGACGTGCTACGCCGCGAGCTGCCGCAGGGCCAGCTCGCCACCTACGAGGCCGGCGGCGGCTCGTGCAGCGTCCTGCCACCGGAACTGCTCAACCGCAGCAAGGTCACCGTCGTCGACATCGACGAGGACCAGGTCCGCAACAACACCTACGCGGACGAGGCGATCCTCGGCGACGTGCAGACTTACAGCTTTGGACGCGAAACCTTCGATCTGGTGATCTGCTACAACGTGATCGAGCATCTGCCCCATGTCGATGCCGCGCTCCTGAATTTCCGCGACGCGCTCAAGCCCGGCGGAATGATCCTGATCGGCGCACCCAATCCGCGCTCGCTGTCGGGCGTCGTCACCAAATACTCGCCGCACTGGTTTCATGTCTGGTTCTACCGGAATATCCGCGGCATCAAGGATGCCGGCCTGCCCGGCGAGCCGCCGTTCCCGACCTTCTTCCATCCGCTGGTGACGCTGCCGCGGCTCGAAGCATTCGCCGCGGCCAACGGCCTCGAGACGATCTACCGCCGCGAGGTCGAGAGTCCGCGCTATCCCGAGATGCGCCGGCGCAAGCCGCTGTTCGCCGCTCTGGTCGATGCCGGCGCCGCCGTGATGAACGCCGTGCTGCCGGACAGGATCGACGTTCGCCGCGGCGATTACCACGTCATCCTACGGAAGCGCTGACAATCATGACACGCGCGCGGTCCATCGCAGGACGAGCGAAGCCTGGCGGCCTCGCTGCGCGCGGTAACGAACCGTTAATTCCTTGGGGACCTCAGCGTCACCGCGACGCGTCGAAGAGTGGCATGCGCTTAAACGCTTTGTTTGCCATTTCGGTGAATAGTCCCTCAATGAGTATGGTTAATTTTCCCTGTTGCGTTGATTGGGCACCTATATCCCGGGTGCGTGGCGTAAAGCGAAGAGTAACCCCTCAGCCCGCGGTCGTTGGAATGAAAGCTGGGGACTATGCTTGACTACAACCAGCCGATAGATCGGGCCGGACCGGAGGCCCCGCAGCAGAGGTCTCAAGCCGGCTTCAACGTGCTGGAGCTCGTCAATCTGCTCTGGCGGCGGAAGATCGCGATTGCCGCTGCCGCGCTCCTCGGCGCGACGCTTGCCGTCACCGCGGGCAAGAGCGTGACGCCCCGCTACACCGCCACCGCCCAGCTCTATGTCGACCCGCGCGAGCTTCAGCTCGTCGATCGCGAGCTCACGCCGCGTGCCCAGGACGTCTCCGGCATGGCCATGGTGGTGGAGAGCCAGGCGCGCCTGATTACCTCGAACAGCGTGCTGCTCCAGGTGATCCAGCAGGCCAATCTGGACAAGGATCCCGAATTCGGCGGCGGCGGTGATGCCAGGAGCCTGCTGTCGTCGCTGCTCGGCCTGATCGGCCTTCAGCCCCGCGCGCCCTCCGCCGCGGAGACGAAGGAAGTGCAGCTCGCGGCGCTCGACGCGCTGAACAGGCACATCACGGTCCGCAAGACCGAGAAGAGCTTCATCGTCGACATCGAGGTCTGGTCGACCGATCCGGCGAAAGCGGCGATGCTCGCCAACACGCTGACAAATGCCTACCTCGCCGAATCCCGCAACTCGCAGGCTTCGGCCGCGCGGCGCGCCACCAACGATCTCTCCGGCCGCCTCAAGGAGTTGCGCGAGCGGCTGCGCAGTGCCGAGACCGCGCTCGCCACCTACAAGGCCCAGAACAATTTCGTCGGCACCCAGGACGCGCTGATCAGCGACCAGCAGCTCTCCGCCAGCAACCAGCGGCTTTCCGCGGCCCGCGCGGCGACGATGGACGCACAGGCGCGGCTCGACCAGATCGAGGCGAGCCGGCGCACCGCTGCCGATGCCGGCGCGAATTCGGAAGCGCTGCAATCGCCGACCATCGCGAACCTGCGCGCGCAATATGCCGACGCGCGCAAGAAGTATGCGGAGCAGGCCGGCGAGCTCGGCCCGCGGCATCCGGCGCTGCGCCAGACCGAGAAGCAGGTCGAGGATCTCAAGCGCACCATCAACGAAGAGATCGATCGCTTCGCGCAGTCCGCCAAGAACGATCTGACGCGCGCCCGCGACTTTGAAGCCTCGCTCAACCGGGCGCTGGAAGCGCAGAAGCGGCAGAGCGTCCAGCTGAGCCAGGCCGCCGTGCGCCTGCGCGAGCTCGAACGCGAGGCCGATGCCAGCCGCGACGTCTATCAATCCTTCCTCAAGCGCTCGCGCGAGACCGAGGAGCAGGAGACCCTGAACACCTCGGCGGCCCGCGTCATCGGCGAAGCCACCGTGCCGCAGCGGCGCTCGTTCCCGCCGGCGATGAGCATGTTCGCCATGATCGGCTTCATCTTCGGCGCGCTCGCTGCTGCAAGCTGGTTCGTCGCGGCCGAGCTGCTGTCCGCCGGTGCGACCGCGCCGGCAGCGCCCACACCGGCCCGTCGTGAGCGCACGCCGGCACCGCGGCCTCCGCGCGCGCCGGAGGTTTCACGGACACCGGAGGTAGCCCAGCCGCAGCCGGCTCCGCGAGCTCCGGAAATTGCGCAATCTCTACCGGAGCTCGCCGCGCCATCGCTGCAGCCGGAGATGGACGAAAATACGCTGATCGGAAAGCCGCTGATCGCGCGCCTCCAGGAGGCCGACGTCATTCACACGCTCGGCGCCATCCTCGCCACCGGCGGCGGTGTCGATCTGACCCGGCTTGGCTGGCCGACGCTGCGCCCCGGCTTTCCGCTGACGACGCTGCTCAACGCCTGGCGCGACATGCGCACTGCTGTGGCCCGGCGTGCCGGCGGCAAGGCCATGCCGGTCATCGCGCTCGTCGGCGCGGGCGAGACCACCGGGCGCAGCGTGACCGCGCTGAATTTCGCACTCGCGGCCGCGCGCGACGGCGCCCGCGTGCTGATGATCGATGCCGACCATCAGGCACACTCGCTCTCCAACAAGGTGAGCCGCCCCGGCAAGAGCGAGCCGAGCCGACTCGGCTGGCTCTCGATCGGCAGCAAGGCCTCGCGCGAGATCAAGACGGTCAACGGCATCTCGGTGCTGCCGGCCGCCGACGGCGATGCCGGCAAGGCGACTGAAGCCATGCGCAAGGCCATCGAGCAGGCGCGCGCCGCCGGCGGCTACGATCTCGTGATCCTCGACGGCCCCGTGACGCCGCTTGGTGCGGCCAGCCGCAAGCTGCTCGACGACGCCGACGCGCTGGTGGCGGTGCTGCCGACCAGCCTCGACATCAACGACGGCCTGGAAGAAATCCTGAACACGCTCGGCCGCGCCGAGCGCAAGCTCGTCGGCGTCGTGCTCGACGAGCTCACCCCCGCAACTCAAGCGCGCCAGCGAGGCAGACAATATGCTTGAGCGCCGCGTCAATCTGGACGGCCGGGCCGCAACCGCCGACGTGCCGCGGATCACTATCGGCGGCCTTCGCATGGCCGCGCTCGACCTGGAAGCAACTGCCGATTTCATGATCGAGGCGACCGATCCTGACAATCGCATCGGCCGTCCGCTGCACCTGACCTCGGCCAATGGCGAGGTGTTGGCGCGCTGCTCGACCGAACCGGAGACCGAACGCCTGTTCCGCGGCGCCGACCTCATCAACGCCGATGGCCAGCCCCTGGTCGCGGCGTCAAAGCTGCAATCCTGGTTTCCGCTGCCGGAGCGCGTCGCCACCACCGATTTGTTCCACGTGGTCGCGCGCAAGGCCGAAGCCGTCGGCCGCACTTTCTACATGTTCGGTGCCAGCGAGGAAGAGAACGCCGCGGCGGTCGCGAATGTCCAGCAGCTGTATCCAAACCTCAAGATCGTCGGGTACAGCCACGGCTATCTGCGCGGCGACGCCCTGCGCGCGAAAGTCGAGGAGATCAACGCGCTCGCGCCGGATTACCTCTGGGTCGCGCTCGGCGTGCCCAACGAGCAGGCATTCGTCGAGCAATACACGCCGCTGCTGACCAATGTTGGCGTTATCAAGACATCCGGCGGCTTGTTCAACTTTTTATCGGGCAGCCGGTCCCGCGCGCCGCAATGGATGCAGAAGATCGGGCTCGAATGGGCCTGGCGCACAATGCTCGAGCCACGCCGCCTGCTCTGGCGCTATTTGACCACCAACCCTCGCGCGCTCTATCTTCTCTTCAGCCGCAAACGGCCTTCCAATCGCTGAGAGAAGAGTAGAAGACGACATGACCGACCGACCGACCGTCCTCGTCACCGGGGGCGCGGGCTATATTGGCTCGCATGCCTGCCGCGCACTGTCTGCCGCCGGCTATCAGCCCGTCGTTTATGACAATCTCTCGACAGGTCATCGCAGCTTCGTCGCGGGTCCGCTGGTGACGGGCGACCTGCTCGACGGCGCCGCGCTGGCGCGCGCCTTCGCCGACCACAAGGTCACGGCGGTGATGCATTTCGCGGCGGCAAGCCTCGTCGGCGAGTCCATGACCGACCCGCAGAAATACTACATCAACAACGTCCAGGGCACGCTGTCGCTGCTGCAGGCGATGCGCAACGCAGGCTGCCAGCGCATCGTGTTCTCCTCGACCGGCGCCGTCTACGGCAACGCCGATTCCAAGGAGCTGCCGGAGGACTTCCCCTGCGCACCGATCAATCCCTACGGCGCGTCGAAATGGATGATCGAGCGCATGCTCGCCGATTATCGCGCAGCCTATGGCTTCGGCGCGTTCTGCCTGCGCTATTTCAACGCCAGCGGCGCCGACCAGGCCGGCGGCATCGGCGAGTTGCGTGACAACGAAACGCATCTCATTCCGCGCGCCATGATGGCGCTCCAGGGCCATGTCGACTTCGCCGTGTTCGGCGACGATTACGACACGCCCGACGGCACCGCGATCCGCGACTACATCCACGTCACCGACCTCGCTGCGGCGCATGTCGCAGCACTGAAGCTCCTGGAAACGGGACATGCCGGCGGCAGCTTCAATCTCGGCACCGGTTCCGGCTTTTCGGTCCGCGAGATCCTGAACGCCATCAGGCAGGAGACCGGCCGCGAGGTGCCGCACACCATGAAGCCGCGTCGCGCCGGCGATCCCACTTATCTGGTCGCCGATGCCTCCGCCGCGCGAAAAGTGCTGAACTTCGTGCCGCGCCATTCCGATCTAAAGACGGTGATCCGGACTGCCTGGGCCTGGCACCAGACAGCGCATCCGCTCAGGACGCGCTAGACACCCGTATTACGGCTTGCCGGTCGGGCCCCCGAGCGGCTAAAGAGATGATCACAGCCGGCGGCGGCGCATGTCCCGACCGCCGCATGTTGCTCTTATGGCCGCCAATGGAAGCGGCATGTGAGGCTCCGCCAATAGCGCGAGCCTGTTCTTTACAGCGAAGGCCACGATCGAGTCCGGGCATCGGCCTGCTTTCAGGCGCGGCCCAGGGAGCACGGAGCGAATGCATCAGGCCGCAAGCCTGCAATTCGAGCGCGTGATGGACGAGCTCGTCCTATGGCACGCCGTGCCGGAGGACGAACGCTCGCCCGCACCGGCCTGGTGGTGGGGACCGGCGATGGCGGTGGTCGACGCGCACGAGCCGATGCGACAGGTGTGGTGTTGTGAGCTGGGCCTCGGCGACGGCTCGAGCTTTGCCGAAGGTGCGCATGCCCTCCTCGAGCTGTTCGCCGAGCAAACCTCGCAGCCCTGGCCGGATGATTTTCCGCGCAAAGCGGACATCAAGCAAGACAACGTCCGCGAGCTGCACCCGCAGCCGTCAGATGACAGCGCGTTTCAGCCGTAACGCCGCGGCTTCGGTCGCAGCGAGGTCAGGCTCCGGCTGGAGCGGCGGCGCGACAGGCAGCTCCATCGGCCGCAGCAGCTCGGCCATCTGCCGCGCCGGCACCGGTTTGGAGATGAGGAAGCCCTGCATCTCGTCGCAGCCATGGGCGCGCAGGAACGCCTCCTGCTCGGCGTTCTCGACACCTTCGGCGACCACGGTCATGCCGAGCGCCTTGCCCATGCTGATGATCGCCTGCGCGATCGCCTGGTCCTCCGAATCCTGCGGCAGGTCGCGCACGAAGGAGCGGTCGATCTTGATGGTGTCGATCGGAAAATGCTTCATCAGCGACATCGACGAATAGCCGGTGCCGAAATCGTCGATGGCGAGGCGGATGCCGCGGCTCTGGATGGCGTCGAGCACCTTCAGCGCGCGACCGACATTGCGCATCATCATGCTCTCGGTGACCTCGAGCTGGAGCAGCACCGGCGACATGCCGGAGGCCGCCAGCGCCTCGTCGACGTCCTGCAACAGATGTTCGTCGACAAACTGTCGCGGCGACAGGTTGACCGCCATCGACACCGGCAACAGACCGCGGCGCTGCCAGGCCATGGCCTGCGCGCAAGCCTCTTTCACGACCCAGCGGCCGATCGGAACGATCAACCCGGTCTCTTCCGCAAGCGGAATGAATTGCGCCGGCGAGATGCTGCCGAGATCCGGGTGCGTCCAGCGCAGCAGCGCTTCCACGCCGGTGATCTGGCCGGTCTCCATGTCCACCTTGGGCTGGTAGTTCAGCGAGAACTGCTCGCGCTCCAGCGCCCGGCGCAACGCGCTCTCGAGCGACAGCCGCTCGATCGACTGCGTCTTCACCTCCTTGGAGAAGAAGCGATAGCCGTTCTTGCCGTCTTCCTTGGCGAGATACATCGCCATGTCGGCGTTCTTGGTCAGCGTCTGAACGTCGGAGCCGTTGGCCGGATACATCGCGATGCCGATCGAGGCCGTGGTGTGGCACTCGTGGCCGGCCAGCTCCATGGGCTCGGCGAGCGCCACGAGCAGTCCGGTCGCGATGCGCTGGACGTCGTCGATCTCACCGCACTGGTCGAGGATCACCACGAACTCGTCGCCGCCGAGGCGTGCGACAACGTCGGTTTCCCGCAGCGCGCCGCGCAGCCGGCTCCCCACTTCGAGCAGGAGCAGATCGCCGGCCTCATGGCCGAGCGAATCGTTGATGACCTTGAAGCGGTCGAGATCGATGAACAACACCGCGAAGCGGTGATCGTGGCGCTGAGCTTCGTCGATCGCCTCCCGCAACAGCCCGTTGAAGGTCTCGCGGTTCGGCAGGTCGGTCAGGCTGTCATGCGAGGCGAGGTATTCGATCCGCTCGTCGGCCTCGTTCTTCTCGTCGGCGCGATCGAAATTCTCCATCGCGAAGGAGACGTTGTCGGCGAGGCGCTGCAACAGCTCGACGAACTCGGCCGTGAAAGTCTCCTGCTCGGTCGACATGTAGATCATGACGCCGACGGGCTGATCGTGCGTGATCAACGGGAACGCCGCGCCGGAGCGCGCGCCGTCGCCTTGCAGGACGGCGTGGAAGGCGCTCACACGGCTGTCGTTGACATAGTCGTTGCTGACACAGGGCTGCCGGGTGCGGAACGCGGTGCCGCTCATGCCGCGCCCCTCGGGCCGGTCGGCGTCGATGGAGAGACGAACGTTCCTCGTGGTCTCGGCGGACGGCCCTGCGGCCGCGACGATCGCGAGCTGGTCGCTGTCGGCCTTGGCGAGCGCAATGGTCGTCGAGGTGAACTTGCCGCCGGTGGACGCGGCCTGACACACCAGCTCAAACAGCTCGGTGCGCGACTTGGCCCGCACGATCGCCTCATTGGTGGCGCTCAGCGCGGCGAACATGCGCGTCAGGCGCTCCTTCTGCGCCTCGGCCCGTGACCGCTCCTCGGCCCGGGCGAAATTGTCGAGCGCAAAAGAGACGTTCTCCGCGAGGCGCCCCAGCAACTGGATGAGGTCGGGCGTGAATGTGCCTTCGTCCGGCGAAAGGAACAGAAGGACGCCGACGGCATCGGTGCCGTTCTTCAGCAGCGGGAAGCAGCCGCCGGATTTCGTCCCTTGATCCCGCGCGATGCGACGCCAGTGCGTCGCACGAACGTCCGTGAGGAGCTCGTTCGCGACGCAAGGGGCCTTGGTGCGAAATGCGGTGCCGGCGAGCCCGCGTCCTTCGGGCTCGTCGGCAGACGTTCCGAAACGCCAGTTCTCGACGTGACTGCGACACTCGCCCTTGGTGACGACGATGTCGAGATAGCGCCCCGTCGGATCGACCATGGCGATGGTGGCAGACGTGAACGTGCCGCCGAGCACGGCGGCCTCGCACACGGCTTCGAACAACTCGGCGCGGGACTTCACGCGCATGATCGCTTCGTTGGTCGCGCTCAGCGCCTCCAACATGCCCCGAAGACGGTTGCGCTGCATTTCGGCCTTCGCCTTCTCGTCGGCGCGATCGAAGTTCTCGAGCGCGAAGGCGACATTGGCCTGGAGCCGTTGCAGCAGCTCGACGAATTCGGGCGTGAACGTGCCGCGTTCCGGCGAGTTGAAGAGGAAGACGCCTTCGACGCTGTCGCCATTGAACAGCGGCAGCGCCGCGGAGGAGCCGATGCCGTTCCGACGAGCGTTGGCCGCCCAGGGCGCGATCCGGTCGTCGGACTGCACATCATTGCTGATGCAAGGCTGGCGCGTGCGGAAAGCGGTTCCCGTCAGCCCTCGGCCTTCAGGCACCTGGTCGGACGTGGAGAATTTGAAATTTCGGACCATATCCGCGTTCGGCCCGTAGCAAGCAACGACGCGAAGCAGCTCGGCATCGTGATCGACGAGCGCGATGTTGGCCGAGGTGAACTTGGCGCCTTTCGCCGTCGCTTCGCAAACGAGGTCGAACAGCTCGGCCCGCGAGCGTGCGCGCAGGATCGCCTCATTGGTCGCGCTCAGCGCCGCGTACATGCGCGCCAGGCGGTCTTCCTCCTCGGCGATCCGCGCCTTCTCGGCCTCACGGTCGAAATTGTCGATCGCGAAGCAGACGTTCTCGGCGATGCGCAGCATGAGTGCGACGACCCCCTCGTCCTTCGCCCAGGACTTGCTGAGGAAGGACAGGATGACGCCGATGCTCTCGCCGTTCCGGATCAGGGGGGCCGCGATGCAGGCGGCAACACCCGTGTTGAGATTGGCCTGCTCCCACGGCGTTCCCCTGGTGCGACGCGCGAGATCGCGTTCGACATGGGGCTTCTGGGTTCGAAACACCTCGCCGGAAATGCCGCGACCATAGGGATTCTCGGGGTCGACGGAGTAGTGGGTCCGGGCCACGATCTCCAGATTCTCGCCGGTGCCGGCGACAGGCTTCAGCCAATGCGAGTCCTGCTCCTTCAGCAGAACGAAGGTCGCCAGCGACTTGCCGCCGTGCACCGAGGCGTCGCACACGAGCTGATACAATTCCCGCTCGGTCTTCGCACGCAGGATGGCTTCGTTGGTAGCGCTGAGCGCGCCAAACATGCGGTTGAGCCGCCGCGTCGCGAGCTCGCTGGTCTGCCGCGCGGTCTCGCGCGCGAAATTGTCGAGCGCATAGGAGATGTTGGCCGACATCCGCTCGAACAGCGACACCATCTGCTCGTTCAGCGAGCCGGCTTCCCTGCGGGTCACATACAGCACGCCGACGCTCTTACCGCTGCAGAGCAGCGGCAGCGCAGCCGCCGCGCCGATGTGGGCCTTGGCTGCGCCCTCGCGCCACGCCAGCGAGCGAGGATCATTCAGGTAATCGTTGCTGATGCTCAGCTTCTGATTGCGAAAGGCTTCGCCGCCGACACCCGCTCCCTCGGGCGTGACGGAGTCGGTCGTGATCTCGAGCGAACGCAGCCGCGCAACGTCATCGCCGCAACCGGCCGCAAAGCACAGCCGCCGGCCATCCGGCCCCACCAGGAAAACCGCAACGGCCAAAAAGTTTCCGCTCGAAAACCCGGCGTCGCAGACCTTCTGGTACAGCTCGTCCGGCGATTTCGCGTAAAGGATCGCTTCGTTGATGGCGCTCAACGCTGCAAAGGTGCGCGCGAGGGTCGTCTGCACGGTCTCAGCTCCCGGGCATTTCTGCCTAATTCTCCCGGGTGCTTTATGAACGGCGACGGCCTAAGTGGTCGTTATTGCGCGCTGCAAACCCTCGATCAAAGTGAACGAGCTGCGAACGGCCGGCGCCAAACTGTCGGGAATGCCGCCGCACGGGAGGATTCTTCGACGAAAGGCGCGCTCTCTTTACGATTTTGCAGCCCTGTATTGGTTTACGGGAGATTGATATCGCTCCCACGCTTTGAGACGATGGCTCCCAACAAGCAGCCCGTTAAGGGCACAATGCCGAGGGAACGCCATGCCCGTCGTCAAGACCGACCGCCTCACGCTCATCAGCGCCGCGCTGCTCCGCGCCGCCGGAGCTTCCGACGAAGAGGCCGATGCGGTGGCCACAGGCTGCGTCAACGCCAACCTCGCCGGTCACGACTCTCACGGCGTGATCGCGGTTCCGACCTACATCGATCGCATCAAGGCCGGCCACATCGTGCCCGGCGCCAAATGGACCATCGTCCAGGAATCGCCGACCACGACCGTGATCGACGGCCAGTGGGGGTTCGGCTTCCACGTCAACGCCAAGGCGATGGCGCTGACGATCGAGAAGGCGAAGACGGCGAACGTCGCCGCCTGCACCGTGTTCCGGCAAAGCCATGTCGGCCGCCTCGCCGCCTATCCGTTGATGGCGATGCGCGAAGGCATGATCGGGATTGCGACGGCGGATTCCGGCCGCTCGCCGAAGCACGTGGCGCCGTTCGGCGGCAAGGAGGCGCGGCTCGGCACCAACCCGATCTCGATCGCGGTGCCGTCCGATCTCGACGCGCCGTTCTATCTCGACATGGCAACCTCGGCGGTTGCGGCCGGCAAGATCCAGCTCGCGGTCGCCCGCGGCGAGGAGATTCCGACGGGCTGGATCATCGATGCCGAGGGACGGCACACCACCGACCCCACGCAATATCGCAAGGGCGGCGCGCTGCTGCCGCTCGGCGGCACCGAGGGCTACAAGGGCAGCGGTCTCGCCGCGATGGTCGAGGTGCTGTGCGGCCTGCTCACCGGCCTCGGCTTCGGCGTCGAACCGACCGGACGTCACAATGACGGCTGCTTCATGGCCGTGTTCAACGTCGCCGCGTTCCGTCCGCTGAAGGATTTCAAGCGCGAGGTCGCCGAATTCGCGCGCTATCTGAAATCGACGCCACCCTCCGAAGGGAGCAAGGGCGTGTACTATCCCGGCGAGATCGAGGGGTTGCGCGAGCAGCAACGCCTGCGCGACGGCATCGAGATCGAGGATGCGACCTGGGAAAAGCTGCGCGCGCTGGCGGGCGAGTACCGGCTCGACACCGTCCTTGATCTGGCCTGACGGAATTTGGGAGAACAGCATGACGCGGCAGATGGTACTGGTCGGCTTCCTCCAGGCGCAGAACTGCACGAATTTGCCGAGCTCGTGGCGGCATCCGGACTCGCGCGACGATTCGATGTCGGCGGACTATTATCAAGAGATCGCGAAAATCCTCGAAGCCGGCAAGTTCCACATGGCGTTCTTCGACGATCGGCTGGCGATGCCGGACCGCTACGGCAACGATCATGCCCACACCGTCGAATACGGCATCCGCTGCGTGAAGATGGATCCGCTGATCGTGCTGACCACGATGGGCATGGTCACCGACAAGCTCGGCCTCGGCGCCACTTGCTCGACCACCTATTACGAGCCCTTCGACGTCGCCCGCCGCTTCGCGACCCTCGATTTGATGTCCGGCGGGCGCGCGGGCTGGAACGTCGTCACCTCGCTCAATGACGGCGAGGCCCTCAACATGGGTCGCGATTCCCATCCCGAACATGATTCGCGCTACGACCGCGCCGACGAATTCATGGAAGTCGTGCTCGGGCATTGGGACACTTGGGAAGACGGCGCGCTCATCATGGACAAAAAGAGCGGCCGTTTTGCCGATCCGGCCAAGGTGAAGCGGCTCGATCACAAGGGGGCGGCCTTCAAGTCCCGCGGACCCTTCACCGTGCCGCGCTCGGACCAGGGCCATCCCGTCATCATCCAGGCCGGCGCATCCGGCCGCGGCCAACGCTTTGCCGGCCATTGGGGTGAGGTGATCTTCACGGCTGCGCGCAATCTCGCTGGTGCCAAGGAAGGTTATGCCGCCGTTCGAAACGAGGCAGCCAAGGCTGGCCGCGATCCCGATCAGATGCGCCTTTGCAATTTGACGACGCCGGTCTGCGCCGCGACCAGGGCCGAGGCTGAGGACAAGATGGCGCTGATCAACAAACTGCCGCTCGAGATCGACGCGCTGTCGCTGCTGGCCGAAGCGCTCAACTACGATTTCGCCTCCAAGGACCTCGACGAGCCTTTGACGACGGACGATCTGAAGAGCATGCAGGGCATTCTGGGCCTCCGCGACGGTGTGCTGAAGAATTCCGGCAAGAGCAATCCGAGCGCGCGCGACTTCGTCACCTTCTCCGGCCGCGGCCAGGTCCACGACGCCATGGTCGGCGGTCCCAAGGAGATCGCAGACAGGCTGGAAGAGATGTTCGTCGAGCGTGGCTGTGATGGGTTCGTCATCGCCGCGACCTATGTGCCCGGTTCCTACGCCGATTTCGTGCAACATATCGTACCGGAATTGCAGCGCCGCGGCCTGTTCCAGAAGGACTATCGCGGCAAAACGCTGCGGGAAAATCTCGGGCTGAAGCGGCCCGTGGCCGGCGCCTGGAAGGTACAGCCGCGCGATGCCGCGGAATAACTGGAGGATCCGACATGCGCTGGCTGAAATTCACTGCCTCGGACAAGACCTCCTGGGGAATTGCCGAGGGCGACCAGGTGATCGCGGTCGACGGCGATCCCTTTGGCGAATGGCAGCGCACCTCGCGCACGCATCCGCTGGCGCAGGTTCGGATCGAGCTGCCGCTGATCCCGCGCACCTTCTATTGCGTGGGCTTGAACTATCTGAAGCACCTGAAGGAAGCCGCCGACAAGCGCGGCGAGGTGCCGGCCGTCCCTGATAGACCCGAGATCGGCTACCGCGCCCAGAACGCGCTGATCGCGCATGACGAGGACGTCGTGATCCCGTCCTTTGCGACGGACAAGATCCACTATGAAGGCGAGCTCGTCGTCGTGATCGGCAAGAAGGTGAAGCATCTCACCAAGCAGAATGCGATGGATTGCGTGTTCGGCTACACCATCGGCAACGACGTCAGCGAACGCAGCTGGCAGAAGGCCGACCGCAGCCTGTGGCGCTCGAAGAATGCCGACACGTTCAAGCCGATGGGCCCGTGGATCGAAACCGAGGCCAATCTGGCGAAAATGGAAACCGTCGTCCGGGTCAACGGCAAGGAGACCAACCGCTTCTACACCAACGACATGATCTTCGGCGTCGTGCCGTTCCTGGTCGAGCTGACCAAGTACTTCACGCTGTGGCCCGGCGACGTGATCTGGATGGGCACGGACGGCGCCTCGCCTGACATCGGGCACGGCGACGTGGTGGAGATCGACATCACGGGCGTGGGGACGTTGCGGAACAGGTTTGTGCGGGAGCAACGGTAGTCCTCATCCTGAGGAGCTTGCGAAGCAAGCGTCTCGAAGGATGAAGGCCCGGCTCTCGGCCTCGCCCTTCGAGACGGCCGCTGCGCGGCCTCCTCAGGGTGAGGAGATAGAGTTGTATACGCCGCGAGATCAACGGTGCCGTAGGGTGGGCAAAGCGAAGCGTGCCCACCACCTTCGCAAATCGAGGCGAGATGGTGGGCACGGCGCTATGCGCCTTTGCCTACCCTACGGCACTTCCCGCGCAATCAAAACGGCAGCGCCACACTCGTCTTGATCTCCTTCAGCACCACGTTGCTGCGCACGTAGCGGATGCCGGGAATGCGGAACATGAACTCGTCGAGGAACCTGTTGTAGGCCGCCATGTCCTGCACGACGACGCGCAAATGATAGTCGGCGTCGCCCGTGGTCGCGAAACACTCCAGCACTTCGCGCCGCGTGGTCACCCGCGCGACGAACTCGTCGACGAATTTGGCATCGTGCCGCTCCAGCGAGACATGCAGGATGGCTGACATCGCAAAGCCCGCCTGCTCGCGCGCGATCAGCGCGGCATAGCCCTGGATGACGCCGGCCTCCTCCAGCGCACGCACCCGGCGCCAGCACGCCGAGGTGGACATGCCGACCTCGTCGGCGAGCTGCTGGTTAGTGGCGCGGCCGTCCGTCTGGAGATGGGCGAGAATCCGCGCGTCCTGCTCTTCAATCATGGAAGCCCCCGATTCGGTAACTTCTACCGAATCATGCCATTTTCCGCAAAATTTTACCGAATTATCGATCAAGACAGGGTGAATAGGCAAGACCTCCCAGCCTCCCCGGCATACCCTACCGTCATCAGGCAGGATGCCGCACGAGGTCCGCCATGGACGCCGTTCCATCACTCGACAGCTACGAGCTCTCAGACCGCTACGACCGCGAGGAGGGCCGCGTCTTCCTCACGGGCACGCAGGCCATCGTCCGCATCACGCTCGACCAGGCGCGGCGCGACCGCGCCGCCGGGCTGAACACCGCCGGCTTCATCTCCGGCTATCGCGGCTCGCCGCTCGGCGGCGTCGATCTCGAGCTCTGGCGCATCCAGGAGCGGCTCAAGCGGGATCGCATCGAATTTCTCCCTGCGGTGAACGAGGACCTCGCGGCAACGGCAGTGCTCGGCTCGCAGCAGGTCGAGACGCAGGCAGATCGCGAAGTCGATGGCGTGTTCGGGCTCTGGTACGGCAAGGGCCCCGGCGTCGATCGCTCCGGCGACGCCCTCAAGCACGGCAACGCCTATGGCTCCTCGCCGCGTGGCGGCGTGCTGGTCGTCGCCGGCGACGACCATGGCTGCGTCTCCTCCTCGATGCCGCACCAGTCCGATGTCGCCTTCATGAGCTGGTTCATGCCGACGCTGCACCCCGCAAGCGTCAGCGAATATCTCGAATTCGGCGAATATGGTTACGCGCTGAGCCGCTTCTCCGGCATGTGGGTCGGCTTCAAGGCGATTTCGGAAATCGTGGAGTCAGGCGCATCCGTCGCGCTGCGCCCGCCACGCGTCTTCAACACGCCCGATTTCACTCCGCCGCCGGGTGGCCTGCACTATCGCTGGCCCGACCTGCCGGGCCCCCAGATCGAGGAGCGGCTGGAGGCGAAGAAGCACGCGGTTTACGCCTTTGCAAAAGCCAATCCGATCGATCGCCACATCTACGATATTCCCAACGCCACATACGGCATCGTCACGACGGGCAAGGCGCATCTCGACCTGATGGAGGCCCTGCGGCTGATGGGCCTCGATGAAGCGGCCTGCCGCAACATCGGGATCGACGTCTACAAGGTCGGCATGGTCTGGCCGCTGGCGCTGCATGACGCGATGGACTTCGTGAAGGGCAAGCGCGAGATCCTCGTGGTCGAGGAAAAGCGCGGCATCATCGAGAGCCAGTTCAAGGAATATTTTTACGACTATCCAGGCTCAAAGCCCGAGCGCATGGTCGGCAAGCACGACGAGCGAGGGGCGCGGCTGATCTCCTGGATCGGCGAATTGTCGCCGCGTGCGCTTGCTGGCGTGCTCGCACGCCGGCTCGATCCGATGTTCCCAGGCCTCAATCTCGCCGCACGCGCGGCCGGCTTGATGCCCGAGGCCGCGCGCGCGATCAACGTCAGCGGTGCGACGCGCACGCCGTATTTCTGCTCCGGATGTCCGCACAACACGTCGACGAAGGTGCCGGAAGGCTCAAAGGCACTGGCCGGCATCGGCTGCCATTTCATGGCGAGCTGGATGGACCGCGAGACCTCCTCGCTGATCCAGATGGGCGGCGAAGGCGTCAACTGGGCGGCGTCGTCTCGCTTCACCGGCCACAAGCACGTGTTCCAGAATCTCGGCGAAGGCACCTACTACCACTCCGGCTCGATGGCGATCCGGCAGGCGATCGCCGCCAGGGCCAACATCACCTACAAGATCCTGTTCAACGATGCCGTGGCGATGACCGGCGGCCAGCCGGTCGACGGTCCCATCAGCGTGCATGCTATCGCCCACAGCGTTCGCGCCGAAGGCGTGGGGCGCATCGCGCTGGTGTCGGACGATCCCGCGCAGTTCTTGCCGGCAGACCTGCCGATCGGCGTGACCATCCATCCTCGCGAGGAAATGGACGCCGTGCAGCGCGAGCTGCGAGACATTTCCGGCGTCTCTGTCCTGATCTATCAACAGACCTGCGCCACCGAGAAGCGTCGCCGGCGCAAACGCGGACAGATGGCCGACCCAAGGCGCTTTGCCTATATCAACGATCTCGTCTGCGAAGGCTGCGGCGACTGCTCGGTCGAATCCAACTGCCTCAGTGTCGAGCCGAGGGAGACGCCGTTCGGTCGCAAGCGCCAGATCAATCTCTCGTCCTGCAACAAGGATTTTTCCTGCCTCAACGGCTTCTGCCCGAGCTTCGTCACCGTCGAAGGCGCGACGCGCCGGAAGAAGAGTGCGAGCGAGATCGACGTAGTCGGTCGCGCGGCTACGCTTCCCCTGCCCGCTCCCGCCACGCTCGATCGTCCCTACGATTTGCTCGTGACCGGCGTCGGCGGCACCGGCGTGATCACGGTCGGCGCGCTGATCGGCATGGCCGCGCATCTGGAGCGGCGTGGCGTCTCCGTGCTGGATTTCACCGGCTTTGCACAGAAATTTGGTCCCGTGCTGAGCTTCATCCGCCTTGCGTCAAGTCCGGACGCGCTGCACCAGGTCCGCATCGACCAGGGCGCGGCCGACGCGCTGATCGGCTGCGACCTCGTCGTCAGTTCCTCACCTAAGGCGTCCGGCACCTATCGCCGCGGCATGCGCGCCGCGGTCAACACCGCGGAGATGCCGACCGGCGACGTCGTCCGCTTCCGCGACGCCGATCTCGCCTCGCCTGCCCGCCTGCGCGCGATCCGGCAAGTCATTGGCAACGACAATCTCGACACCATCAACGCCAACGCGCTCGCCGAGCGGCTGCTCGGCGATGCCGTCTATGCCAACATCATCATGCTCGGTTTCGCCTGGCAGCGCGGGCTGATTCCGGTCGCGCTGCCGGCGCTGCTGCGCGCGATCGAGCTCAACGGCGTCGCGGTCGAGCGCAACAAGCAGGCCCTTGCCTGGGGCCGGATCGCCGTAGCCGATCCGGAATTTTTGCCGGGGGGCGACGAGGCGCCCGAAGCCGAGACGCTCGATCAGATCATCGATCGCCGCGCCGATTTCCTCGCCGCCTATCAAGACGCCGCCTATGCGATGCGCTATCGGGCGACCGTCGCGAGGGTCCGCCGGGCCGAAGCCGCTCTGAGCAGTGAGGTGCTGACCGAGGCGGTCGCGCGCGCCCTGTTCAAGCTGATGGCCTACAAGGACGAATACGAGGTGGCGCGTCTGCACATGCAGAGCGGTTTCCTCGGCGAGCTGAAGCGCGAGTTCGAGGACGGTTTTCGCGTCCAATATCACCTCGCGCCACCGTTCCTGCCGTCAAAACCTGACGCACGCGGCCGTCCGCGCAAGCGCGCTTTCGGCCAGTGGATCCAGATGCCGCTCGCGATGCTGGCGCGGTTGAAGGGATTGCGCGGGACACCGTTCGATCCGTTCGGCTACACGGATGAGCGGCGCACTGAACGGGAATTGATCGCCTGGTATGAAGGCCTGATCGAACGCATGCTCGGGCAGCTCGACGCAGCGCATCTACCCGACCTCGTTGCCGTCGCAAAGGCGCCGATGGAGATCCGCGGCTACGGACCAGTGAAGGACACCGCGATCGCCAAGGTGAAGCCCGAGGTCGCGCGGCTGCTCACGAATTTGACGACGTCGGTAACGCAAAAGATGCACGCCCACGGTTGACGCGGCACCAGTGAGGCCTCAGCCTCCGGACTTTAGGCGGCACCCTGTTGGCGCCCCTGCAATCGGATGACGCATCATGGATTTCGACCAGTTGACCCTGAGTCAGGCCGTCGTCGACCTGCGCGCCGGGAAAGTCACGAGCACCGCACTCACGACGGAAGCACTGAGCCGCGCCAAAGCCCATGCCGAGCTCAATGCCTTCGTCACGCTGGACGAGGCGGGCGCCCTGAAGGCCGCGGCTGCGTTCGACGCATCGGGCGACAAGACAAAACCGCTCGGCGGCGTGCCCATCGTGATCAAGGACAATATCGAGGTCGCGGGACTGCCCTGCAGCGCCGGCACACGGGCACTGAAGGACTACGTTCCGAAGGCCGATGCGCCCGTAGTCGCGAAGCTGCGGGCTGCAGGCGCCGTCATCATCGGCAAGACCAGCATGCACGAGCTCGCCTTCGGCATCTCCGGCTACAACACCGCGTTCAAGACCGGCGCGGAGTTCGGCGTGCGCAACGCTTATGACCGCACGCTGATCGCCGGCGGCTCCTCGTCCGGCACGGGCGCCGCGCTCGGCGCGCGGATCGTCGCGGGCGGGCTCGGCACCGACACCGGCGGATCGGTCCGGGTCCCCGCCGCGCTGAACGGATGCGCCGCGTTGCGCCCGACGGTCGGGCGCTATCCGCAAGCTGGCATCGCGCCGATCTCGCACACCCGCGACACCGCGGGGCCTATGGCCGCGACGATGGCAGATGTCGCGCTGCTCGATCGCGTGATCGCCGGCGGCGACGAGGTTACGCCGGCTGATCTGAAGCAGGTGCGGATCGGCATCGCAAGATCGATGCTGACCAATCTCGACGCCGATACGGAAGCCGCGTTCCACGCGGCGATCGCAAAAGTGAAGGCGCAGGGCGTCACGGTCGTCGAGATCGAGATGCCTGAGCTCGCCGAGCTCAACGGCCAGGTCAGCTTTCCCGTCGCGTTGTATGAGGCCTATGACGACATGGTCGCCTATCTCAAGCACACCGGGACCGGCCTCAGCGTCGAGGCGCTGGCAGAGAATATCTCCAGCGCCGACGTGAAAGGCATCTATGATGGCATGGTGATCCCGCGAAAACTGCCCGGACCCGACAACGCGCTGTTCGACGCGAGGCCGATCTATGACGCCGCGATCAAGACCGCACGCCCCGCGCTCCAGGCGCTCTACGGCAATACGTTTGCCAGCAACAAGCTCGACGCCGTCGCCTTCCCGACCACGCCGCGCGTTGCAATTGCCTCCAACCCGGACGCCAGCAGTCTCGAGAATTTCGGCCTGATCATCCAGAACACCGATCCCGGCAGCAATGCCGGCATTCCCGGCGTCCAGATCCCGATCGCGCTTGGCGCGACAAGCAAATTGCCGATCGGACTTGAGCTGGATGGCCCGGCGGGCAGCGATCGCCGCCTGCTTGGGATCGGCATGGCGCTCGACAGCGTGTTTGGGCGGCTGCCCGCGCCACACTAACGCTATTGTAGGGTGGGCAAAGCGAAGCGTGCCCACCATTGGTGCCGATTAGAAAAGATGGTGGGCACAGCGCTTCGCGCCTTTGCCCACCCTACAGTTCTGCCGCCGCCGCACTTGAGGCAAGCACATATCCACCTCCTCACCCTGAGGAGCTTGCGAAGCAAGCGTCTCGAAGGGCGAGGCCACCAGCGGGGCCCTCATCCTTCGAGACGCGCGTTCCGCGCTCCTCAGGATGAGGAACGATGACGTCTCACGCATACGGATTGATCAGCTTCTGCTGCTCGGCGCTGTGCTGGACGAGCATGTCGATGAAGGTCCTGACCTTCGCCGACAGATGATGCCGATGCGGATAGACCGCGTTCATCGACATCTCGACCGGCCGGTACTCCGGCAGGAGGCGCACCAGCCGGCCCGCATCGAGGTCATCACCCACCAGAAAGCCGGCCGCAAGACTGATGCCGGCGCCCTGCAACGCGGCCTCGCGCAGCGCTTCGCCGCTATTGGTGATCAGATTGCCTGAGACGCGCACCGAGGCCGGCGTGCCCTTGCGATCGAAGAAGCGCCACTCGTCGAAGGGATAGTTGATGTGGCGTACGCAATTGTGCCCGGCGAGTTCTTCGAGCGTCTGCACGCGCCCATGCGCCTCGATATAGCCGTGCGAGCAGCACAGCACGTGCCGCCAGGTCGCCAGGCTCCGCACGATCAGGCTGGAGTCCGGCGGCGCGACCATGCGCAGCGCGAGATCAAAGCCCTCCTCGATCAGGTCGACATTGGTCTCGCCCATGCGCAGATCGACCTTGACCTCCGGATAGGTCGCGAGGAATTCGGCCATCACGGGCGCGACGAACGGCACCATGTGGGTGGCGGTGTGAATGCGCAGCGTGCCGCGCGGCGTCGATTGCAGCGCGCCGGCGATGTCATCGGCTTGTTCGAGATCGGCGAGGATCTGGGTCGAGCGGTCGTAATAGGCCTTGCCGATTTCGGTGAGGCTCACTTTTCGCGTGGTGCGGTTCAGCAGACGAACCCCGAGCCGGTCCTCCAGCGCCTGGACGTGGTTGCTCACCATGGTCGTGGACATGTTGAGCCGGCGGGCGGCGGCGGAAAATCCGCCATTTTCGACCACCCGGACGAAGGCGGTGAGACTGGTGAAGCGGTCCATCGGTCTGGCTCCGGATTATCCGCTATGGGTGGATAATGCTTCCATTTCTTCCGGGATTATCACAAGCGGGAAGACAGCGCATCTTGCCGGCATCAACGGCGCACCGTTCGGATCGGGGCGGTTGGGAATTCCGAGGATGCCATGTCGAGCGCTTCTTATGTCACTGAAACCAATCAGAAACTCAGCTTTCGCCCGTCCCGGCAGGCGGTCAAGCGGGCGGCCATCGGCTTGGCACTGGCCCTCGGAATCGCCGCGGCCGGCGACTTCGGCTACAACTACCTGAGCACCGGCCGCTACCTCGAATCCACCGACGACGCCTATGTGAAGGCGGATTCCACCATCATCGCACCCAAGGTTTCCGGCTACATCGCGAAGGTGCTGGTTGGCGACAACGAGAAGGTCCGGGCCGGCCAGCTCCTCGCCAAGATCGACGACCGCGACTTCAAAGCCGCGCTCGACCAGGCCCGCGCCGACGTCGCCGCCGGCGAAGCCTCGGTGCGCAACATCGACGCCCAGCTCGAGCTGCAGCAGCCGATCATCGAGCAGAGCACGGCCGACGTGGCCGCGGCCGACGCCAATCTGAAATTCGCCCAGGAAGAACGCGCCCGCTACGACGACCTGATGAAGTCGGGCTCCGGCACGATCCAGCGTGCGCAGCAGACCGATGCGGCACTGCGCGCCAGCAACGCGCAATTGCAGCACGCCAAGTCGGGCCTGGTGGCCGCACAGCGCAAGGTCGATGTGCTCACCACCCAGCGCGCCCAGGCCACGGCGCAGCTCGACCGCGCCCGCGCGGTCGCACTGCAGGCAGAGCTGAACCTGTCCTACACCGAGATCACCGCACCGGTGGACGGCACGGTCGGCGCACGCTCATTACGCGTCGGCCAGTATGTGCAGGCCGGCACGCAATTGATGGCGGTGGTGCCGCTCGATGCGGTCTATGTCGTCGCGAACTTCAAGGAGACGCAGCTCACGCATGTGCGTGCGGGCCAGCCGGTCGAGCTGCAGGTCGACAGTTTTCGCAATCGCACGCTTCGCGGTCACGTCGACAGCCTTTCGCCGGCCAGCGGACTTGAATTCGCGCTGCTGCCGCCCGATAACGCCACCGGAAATTTCACCAAGATCGTGCAACGCGTGCCGGTGAAGATCGTGCTCGATGACCACAGCCTGACCGGCCTGCTCAGGCCCGGCATGTCGGCGGTGCCGACCATCGACACCAAGGCGACGGTGCTGGCCGAGCGCGAGACGGCCAAGCGACTCGCCGACAACACACCCCGCCCGAACGGCGGCTGAGGCGGGGAAGACCGGCAGATTATCAAGTCCTGCCGGACGATCCTTCCCACACTTCCTCGATTATCGAAACCAACCGCCTAATGCATCCTGTCTCCGTGACCGAGACGAGGCTTCCATGAGCACGCTCCAACCGACCGTCGACGCCGCCTCCACTGCCAGCATTCCCGCCCCTGCTGCGCCCGCCACGCCGGCCGTTTCCGCAAAAACCTGGATCGCGGTGATCGGCGCGACTCTCGGCGCCTTCATGGCAGTGCTGAATATCCAGATCGTCAACGCTTCGCTCGCCGACATCCAGGGCGCGATCGGCGCCGGCATCGACGACGGTGGCTGGATCTCGACCTCCTACCTGATCGCCGAGATCGTCGTGATCCCGCTCTCCGGCTGGCTCGCGCAGGTGTTCTCGATCCGCATCTATTTGCTCACCAATGCGGTCCTGTTCCTGGTTCTGTCCGCGGCCTGCGCGCTGGCGCAGGACCTGCCGCAAATGATCGTGCTGCGCGCGGTGCAAGGTTTCACCGGCGGCGTGCTGATCCCGATGGCCTTCACGCTCATCATCACGCTGCTGCCGCGCACCAAGCAGCCCGTCGGCCTTGCGCTGTTCGCGCTGTCGGCGACGTTCGCACCGGCGATCGGCCCGACCATCGGCGGCTATCTCACCGAGAATTTCGGCTGGCAGTACATCTTCTACGTCAACCTCGTGCCCGGCGCGATCATGGTCGGCATGCTCTGGTACGCGCTCGACGCCAAGCCCATGAAGCTTGCGCTGCTGCGCGAGGGCGATTGGGCCGGCATCATCACCATGGCGATCGGCCTGTCGGCGCTTCAGACCGTGCTGGAAGAGGGCAACAAGGACGACTGGTTCGGCTCGCCTTTCATCGTCAAGCTGTCGGTCATCGCGGCCACCGCGCTGACCGCCTTCCTGATCATCGAGCTCACGGCGAAGAAGCCGCTGCTCAACTTGCGCCTGCTGGTGCGTCGCAATTTCGGCTTCGGCATGCTCGCGAACTTCCTGCTCGGTGTCGCGCTCTACGGTTCGGTGTTCATCCTGCCGCAATATCTGGCGCGCATTCAGGGCTACAATGCCGAGCAGATCGGCATGGTGCTGGCCTGGACCGGACTGCCGCAACTCGTGCTGATCCCGCTGGTGCCGCGCCTGATGCAGAAGTTCGACGCGCGGATCATCATCGGCGTCGGCTTCGTCCTGTTCGCGGCCTCGAACTTCCTGAACATTTATATGACCAACGATTACGCTGCCGACCAGCTGTTGTGGCCCAATGTCGTCCGTGCGATCGGCCAAGCGCTCGTGATGGCGCCGTTGTCGGCTGTGGCGACCGCCGGCATCGAAGCGGAGAATGCTGGCTCGGCCTCGGGCCTGTTCAACATGATGCGTAATCTCGGCGGCGCCGTCGGCATCGCCCTGCTCCAGACCGTGCTGACCAAGCGCGAGCAATATCACTCCAACGTGCTGATGCAGTCGGTCTCGGTGTTCGAGCAGGCGACGCGGACGCGGCTGGAGCAGCTTACCCAATATTTCATCAATCACGGCGTGCTCGACCGCGCCGACGCCGCGCATCGCGCCTATGTCGCGATCGGCCACACCGTGCAGAAGCAGGCTTACATCTTCGCCTTCAGCGACACCTTCTACCTGCTCGGCATGGCACTGATCGTGGCCCTGATCGCCGTATTCTTCCTGAAGAAACCCGGCCAGACCTCGACCGGTGGAGCTCACTGAGATCAACCCAAGAGACTAACTCAAGCAAAGGAGAACGACCATGAAGCCCCGCATGAACTTCTACCAGGCCGCCCCCGACACGATGAAGGCGCTGATGGCGCTGGAGGAGCAGATCCAATCCACGGGACTCGAGAAATCGCTGATCGAGCTCGTTAAGATCCGGGCGTCGCAGATCAACGGCTGCGCCTTCTGCATCAACATGCACACCGAGGACGCCCGCAAGCGCGGCGAGACCGAACAGCGCATCTATCTGCTCAACGCCTGGCGCGAATCCCCGCTCTATACCGATCGCGAGCGGGCCGCGCTCGCCTGGACGGAATCAGTGACGCTGATCTCCGAGACCCACGCGCCGGACGACGTCTACGAGCAGGTCCGCGCGCAATTCTCCGATGCGGAGACGGTGAACCTGACGATGCTGATCGGGGCGATCAATGCCTGGAACCGAATCGCGATCGCGTTCCGCGCGGTGCATCCGGTGAAGGTGAAGGCGTCCGTGGCGTGAGGGGTGGTGTTTCCCCACGCACAACTGTCATGCCCCGCGAAGGCGGGGCATCCAGTATTCCAGAGGCCGTACTGATTCAACCGCGAGGCCGCAGCGTACTGGATCGCCCGGTCAAGCCGGGCGATGACAGCTGAGCGTGCGGCTCAGACCGCCGTCGCCTTGGCGAACTCGATATAAATCTCCCGCAGCCGCGTGGCCATCGGGCCGGGCTTGCCATCGGCGACCTTCTTGCCGTCGATCGCAACCACCGGCTGGACGAACAGCGACGCCGAGGTGGCGAAGGCTTCCTTGGCGGCGAGCGCCTCGGCGACCGTGAAGGAACGTTCCTCGACGCGAAGCTGACGCTCTTCGGCGAGCGCCACAACGGCCTTGCGGGTGCAGCCCGGCAGGATCGCGTTGGAGTTCTTGCGGGTCACGATGACGTCGTCCTTGGTCAGGATGAACGCCGAGGACGAACCGCCCTCGGTGACGTAGCCGTCTTCCAGCATCCAGGCCTCGCCGGCACCGGCTTCGGCCGCAGCCTGCTTCGCCAGAACCTGCGCGAGCAGTGCCACGCTCTTGATGTCGCGCCGCTCCCACCGGATGTCGGGCACGGTGATCACGTTGATGCCGGTCTTGGCCGAGGCGGCGTTGATGATGTCCTTCTCGGAGGTGAACATCACCAGGCTCGACTTGACGTCGCCCTTGGGGAAGGCGAAGTCGCGGCCCTTGTCGGCGCCGCGCGTGACCTGCAGATAGACGAGGCCGTTCTCGACCTTGTTGCGCGCGATCAGCTCCTTCTGGAGCTCGGTGATGCGCTCGACCGTCTCCGGCAACTTCAGCTTGATCTCGCCCACCGAGCGCTCCAGGCGCGTCAGGTGCGAAGCGTTGTCGACCAGCTTGCCGTCGAGCACCGCCGAGACCTCGTAGATGCCGTCGGCGAACAGGAAGCCGCGATCGAGGACCGAGATTTTGGCGTCCGAGAGCGGGACGAATGAGCCGTTGACGTAGGCGATCGAGTCCAAGGCAGGTCTCCTGGGGAGGGAAAGGGGGATTTGCCTGCCCGTATACGGGATTTGTTGGGGCCACGAAACCCTCAACCCGTCATTACGGGGCGGCGCGAAGCGACGAGCCCGGAATCCATAACCCCGGCCGGTGGTTATGGATTCCGGGCCCGCGCCAAGAGGCGCGTCCCGGAACGACAGCAGAGGTTAATGCGACAAAATCTTCGACAGGAACTTCTGCGCGCGGTCGCTGCGCGGCTTGCCGAAGAAGTCCTCCTTCGCCGCGTCCTCGACGATCTCGCCGCGGTCCATGAAGATGACGCGGTTGGCGACCTTGCGGGCAAAGCCCATCTCGTGGGTGACGACCATCATGGTCATGCCTTCGCGGGCGAGATCGACCATGACGTCGAGCACCTCGCTCACCATCTCGGGGTCGAGCGCCGAGGTCGGCTCATCGAACAGCATGACGATCGGGTCCATGGCGAGCGCACGGGCGATCGCGACGCGCTGCTGCTGGCCGCCGGAGAGCTGCGCCGGAAATTTCTGCGCCTGCTCCTTCAAGCCGACGCGGTCCAGGAGCTGCATACCCTTTGCCACAGCCGTGTCGGACGACCGTCCTAGCACCTTCTGCTGCGCGAGGCAGAGGTTGTCGATGATCTTCAGATGCGGGAACAGCTCGAAATGCTGGAACACCATGCCGACGCGCGAACGCAGTTTCGGCAGATTGGTCTTGGGGTCATTGACCTTGGTGCCGTCGACGCTGATGTCGCCCTCCTGGAACGGCTCCAGCGCATTGACGCATTTGATCAGCGTCGACTTGCCCGAGCCCGAGGGGCCGCAGACCACGACGACCTCGCCCTTGGTCACGCTGGTGGTGCAGTCGGTCAGCACCTGGAAGGTCGGGGTGTACCATTTGTTGACGTGGCTGATTTCGATCATGACCGATGCGCTCTATCGAATGATGGCGATGCGCGACTGGAGGCGGCGAACGCCGAAAGACGCGATGCAGGAAATGGTGAAGTAGACGACGGCGGCAAACAGATACATCTCGACCAGACGGCCATCGCGCTGCGCGACCTTGCTGGCCGCGCCGAGGAAGTCCGGGATCGACAGCACATAGACCAGCGAGGTGTCCTGGAACAGCACGATGGTCTGCGTCAGCAACACCGGCAGCATGTTGCGGAACGCCTGCGGCAGCACGACGTAGCGCATGGTCTGCGCGTAAGTCAGGCCGAGCGCGTTGGCGGCGGCCGGCTGGCCGCGCGAGATCGACTGGATCCCGGCGCGCATGATCTCGGAGAAGTACGCCGCCTCGAACATGATGAAGGTGATGAGCGAGGATGCGAACGCGCCGACGCTGATCGGACGCGAGGCGCCGGTCACCCACTGCCCGATATAGGGCACCAGGAAATAGAACCAGAAGATCACCAGCACCAGCGGCAGCGAGCGCATGAAGTCGACATAGACACCCGCGATGCGCCCGAGTGTCTTGTAGCCGGACAGCCGCATCAGGGCGATCGCCGTGCCGAAGATCAGGCCGCCGAAGGCGGCGAGCGCCGTCAGCGTCACCGTGAAGGTCATGCCCTCGTAGAACAGATAGGGCAGCGAGCGGCGGATGACCTCGAAATCGAGATTGCTGAACATGGTGCTATTTCCCCGTGATGTAGCCGGGGATCGCGACCCAGCGCTCGAGGAAGCGCATCGCCGTCACGACAATGGCGTTGACAAGGAGATAGAGCAGGGTCGCTGCCGTGAAAGCCTCGAACACCTGGAACGAGAATTCCTGCATCGAGCGCGCCTGACCAGTCAATTCGATCAGGCCGATCGTGATGGCGACAGCCGTGTTCTTGATGGTGTTGAGGAACTCGGAGGTCAGCGGCGGCAGGATGATGCGGAACGCCATCGGCAGCAGCACGTAGCGATAGCCTTGCATGGTGGTCAGCCCGAGCGCGGTCGCCGCCATTTTTTGGCCGCGCGGCAGCGAGCCGATACCGGCCTGCAATTGTATCGCGACGCGGGCCGACATGAAGAAGCCGATGCCGATCGCGGCCGTCCAGAACGGCGCGTTCGGCAGCTGCTTCAGCCAGAGGCCGGCGGCCTTCGGCAGCAATTCCGGCAGCACGAAGAACCACAGGAACAGCTGCACCAGCAGCGGCATGTTGCGGAAGAACTCGACCCAGCAGAAGCCGAACCAGTAGGCGCCCTTGGACGGCAGCGTGCGCATGACGCCGACGAGCGAGCCGAAGATCAGCGCGATGATCCAGGCGAGCGCCGCCGTCTTGAGGGTCAACACCAGTCCCGACAGCAGCATATCGAGATAGGTGCCGGTCCCCATCGGGTTCGGCTCGAAGAAGATTCCCCAGTTCCAGTGGTAGTTCACGTGTCCCCCGCGCGAACGCGCCAGCTATGGATGTCCCGGCGCCTATGCAAATGTCCGGCCACTCTGGTGTCAAGAGTGGCCGGACATGATCCCGATCCGGAGACCGAGGTTATATCTTACTTATAGTCGTCCGGGTTCGGCGAGTCCGAAGGTTTCGCGAACTCGTTCTTCAGCTCGGCCGAGATCGGGGTGTTGAGGTTGAGGCCCTTCGGCGGGATCTTGGCCGTGAACCACTTATCGTAGATTTTCAGGCCCTCGCCGGAGGTGTAGAGCGCAGCGGTTGCTGCATCGACCACCTTCTTGAACGGCGCGTCGTCCTTGCGCAGCATGATGCCGTAGGGCTCAGGCTTGGAGAACGCGTCCTTGGAGATGACATAGTCGTCCGGCGTCTTCGAGCCGGCAACGAGGCTCGCGAGCAGAACGTCGTCCATCACGAAGGCGACCGCGCGGTCGGTCTCGACCATCAGGAAGGCCTCGGCATGGTCTTTGGCCGGGATGATATTGGCACCCAGGCTCTTCGCGACATTGGCCTCGGTGAGCTGCTTGATGTTGGTGGTGCCGGCGGTGGAGACCACCGTCTTGCCCTTGAGATCGTCGATCGACTTCAGGCCGCTCGACTTCTTGAAGACGTAGCGGCTGGCAGTCAGATAGTGCGTGTTGGTGAAGGCCACCTGCTTCTGGCGGTCGGCATTGTTGGTGGTCGAGCCGCATTCGAGGTCGATCGTGCCGTTGGCCATCAGCGGAATACGGGTCGCCGAGGTCACCGGATTGAGCTTGACCTCGAGCTTGTCGAGCTTGAGCTCCTTCTTCACGGCGTCGACGATCTTGTAGCAGATGTCCATCGCGAACCCGACGGGCTTCTGGTTGTCGTCGAGATAGGAGAACGGGATCGAGGAATCGCGGAAGCCGAGCGTGATGGCGCCGGTGTCCTTGATGTTCTTCAGCGTGCCGGTCAGCTCCTGGGCCCCGGCCTGGCTGACGGCGAAGGTCGCGGCGAGCGCGAGGCCGATGCTACGGAAATGTCTCACTTTTTTATTCCCCTTTCAGGATGATGCGGCCCGGATGCAAGCACAGATTGGGCCGGATTAGAATGTGACTTTCGGCTGGATTGCGGCTCAGGTTAATGGCTCAGCCGAGTGGCTTGGGCAATTCCCCGAGATCCCAGAACAGCCCGGCCATCACCGTCAAGGCCTCTTCGGTCAATGGCAGCAGGATGTGCTCATTGGGCGCATGCTGGGAGCAGCCGGGATAGGAGTGCGGGACCCAGATCGTCGGCAGGCCCAGGATCTCGGAAAACACGTCGTTGGGCAGCGAGCCGCCGAAATTCGGCAAAACGGCCGGCGCCTTGCCGGTGGTCTCCTTCACCGAATCCGCCGCCCACGTGATCCAGGGGCTGTCGAAATCGGTGCGCGACGCCGCAAAGCTCTGGGCGGCCCGCACCTCGACCATCGGAAAGCCCTTTTGCACCAGATGCGCGCGGACCGCATCGATCAGGCCGTCGACCTTGGTGCCGACCACGAAACGCAGTTGCAGCACGGCATTGGCGTGGCCGGGGATGGCATTCGCGGGCTTCTCGATATTTCCGGACGACATCGCCAGCACTTCGAGCGTGTTCCAGGCATAGAGCCGCTCGGCGGCCGACAGCCCTTCCTCGCCCCAGTTCTCCGCGAGCGCCGGCTCGTCCTCGGTCGGCACCACCTGCACGTCGGCGAGATAGCTGCGGATCTGGTTGGTGAGCCGCGGCGGCTTCAGCGCGTCGAGTTGAAGCCGGCCATGGCCGTCGACCAGCGTCGAGATCGCGTTGACGAGAATGGTCGCGGGGTTGGCGAGCACGCCGCCCCAATTGCCGGAATGATGGCCGCCATCGCGCAGATTGACGTCGAGATGAATGCGGATGCCGCCGCGGCAGCCCAGGAACAAGGTCGGCCGGTCGGCCGACAGGCGCGGTCCGTCGGAGGCCATGAACAAATCGGCCTTGAGCGCATCGCGATTGAGGTCGCAGACCTTGCCGAGGTCGGGCGAGCCGATTTCCTCGCCCATTTCGACGATGAATTTTGCGTTGAAGCCGAGCTTGCCGCCGCGGGCCTCGCGCACTGCGCGGAGTGCTGCCATGTTGATGCTGTGCTGGCCCTTGTTGTCGGCGGTGCCACGGCCATAGAGCCGCGTGCCCGCAACCGTCGTGCGCCAGGGATCGCGGCCGTCGCGCCACTCCCCCTCCATGCCGTCGACGACGTCACCATGGCCGTAGATCAGCACGGTTGGCGCTGACGCGCTCTCGTGATGCTCGGCGAACAGGAACGGCGCCTTGCCGCTCGGGGATTCGACGATGCGGCTGGTAAAGTCGAGCGCAGCAAAGGAGGGCATCATCTCCTGTTCCAGATAGGAACGCAGTTCGGCGCCGCGCGACGGATTCTGGCTCTCGGTCTTGAAGGCGACGCGGCGGTCGAGTTCAGCGAGGAACGCGCCGGATTTGAAATCCTCACGGGCGCGGGAGATGGCGTCGGCTCTGGTCATGATTTGCTTTTCGGACTTCGAGGCGAAGGACCCTACCCGAGACAGGGTGGCCTTCGAAAGTGGCGGGGACTTGGACAGTTCTTGTAGTTCTCTTGCGATTTCGTTCTTGCTCTCTTGAGATTGGCTTGCCAAGAGCGGGAGCGCCGCTGATTTTGGCCTTGCCAAGCGCAAGCCTTTCTATTCTTGGCCCTTGCCAAGGGCCAAGAATATGCAAGAACTTCGCCAAGTTGAGGCGCACGTTTATCATTCGAAGAGCGCTCGGTATAGGGCGCCGGGGGATCATCATGGCCAAGCAGATCAGGCTCAACGCCTTTGCGATGAATTGCGTCGCGCATCAATCACCCGGGCTGTGGACCCACCCGCGCGATCGCACCGCCGAATATAACCGCCTGCCCTACTGGATCGATCTCGCCAGGACACTGGAACGCGGCCGTTTCGACGGTTTGTTCCTGGCCGACGTGCTCGGGGTCTATGACGTCTATGGCAACAGCCCTGACGCGGCCTTGCGCAATGCAGCGCAGACGCCGTCGAACGAGCCGCTGCTGCTGCTCTCGGCGATGGCGGCGGTGACGAAAAATCTCGGCTTCGGCGTCACCAGCAACCTGTCCTTCGAGCCGCCCTACCCGTTCGCGCGGCGGATGTCGACGCTCGACCATCTCACCGAGGGACGGATCGGCTGGAATGTCGTCACCGGCTATCTCGACAGCGCCGCGCGCGGCGCCGGCAAGGACAAGCAGACCGGACACGACGATCGCTACGACATCGCCGACGAATATATGGAGGTGGTCTACAAGCTCTGGGAAGGGAGCTGGGAGGACGACGCGGTGCTGCGCGACCGCAAGCGCGGCATCTTCACCGATCCGAGCAAGGTTCATCGCATCAATCATGAGAGCGCGAATTACCGCATCAACAACACCATCCATCTCAGCGAGCCATCGCCGCAGCGGACGCCCGTGCTGTACCAGGCCGGCACCTCGCCGCGCGGCCGGCAATTCGCGGCGAAGCATGCCGAATGCGTGTTCATGTCAGGACCGTCGGCCAAGATCATTGCGCCGCGCGTCTCCGCGATCCGCCAGGAAGCCGCCGCGCTCGGCCGCAATCCGGCGGAGATCCTGATGTTCAACATGATGACGATCATCCTCGGCAACACGGAAGCCGAAGCGGCGGCCAAGTATGCCGACTACCGGTCGCATATCAGTCCGGAAGGCGCGCTGGCCCTGATGTCGGGATGGACCGGCATCGACTTCTCCGGCTACGAGCTCGACCAGCAGGTGCGTCACGTCCAGAACGACGCCGGCCGCAGCGCACTCGATAACGTCACCCGCGGCGACCCCGACCGCGTCTGGACCGTCCGCGACGTCATCGAGCATGTCGGCATCGGTGGCGCCGGCCCGGTCGTGGTCGGCACGCCCGAGAGCGTCGCCGACAAGATCGAGGATTGGTTCGAGAAGACTGACGTCGACGGCCTCAACGTCGCCTTTGCGATCTCGCCCGGCGATTTCGAGGATATCGCCGACATGCTGGTGCCGGAGCTGACCAAGCGCGGCCGCTACAAGCCGGAATATGCAAAGGGCACGCTGCGGGAGAAGCTGTTCGGCGACGGCCGTGCGCGGCTCGACGCACCGCATCCGGCGGCGGGGTATCGGGTGGGGAAGAAGGGGTAGAAGCCGCTAGGTACGCTGTCATGCCCCGGCTTGCCGCCTTCGCCAAAAGGCTTCGGCGGCCGAGTACCCTTGTGGTCCCGGCGTAGCCTTGGCGGAGCCGGGACCGGGGCATCCAGTACGCCGCGGCCTATCGAGGAATCACAGCCGTCTCTGGAATACTGGATCGCCCGATCAAGTCGGGCGATGACAGCTGAGAACGTGGCGAGCACCGACGCGATGGCGCGCTGCCCTACACCTTCCCGTCCACCATTACCTCGATCAGCTTCGTCCCCGGCCGACCGAACGCCGACGCCAGCGTCGCCTTCAACTCGCGGGGATCACTCACCTTGATCGCCTCGCAGCCGAGCGCCTTCGCAATCCCTGCGAAATCCACCGGCGGATCGACGAAATCCATGCCGACGTAATTGTCGTCACCATGGAAGGCGAGCAGGCGCTGCTTGATGATGCGGTAGCCGCCATTGTTGGCGATGACGACGTTGAGCGGCAGCTTGTGATGCGCCGCCGTCCACAGCGACTGGATCGAATACATCGCGCTGCCGTCGCCGGAGAAGCAAACCACCGGGCGATCCGGATTGGCGATGCTGGCGCCGACGGAGGCCGGCAGGCCCCAGCCGATGCCGCCGGAGGCAAGCCCATGATAGCCGAAGCGGTCGCGGTGCGGACGCAGCGCCGTGATCTGGCGGCTCGAGGTGAGCCCTTCGTCGACGAGGATCGCATGATCGGGCATGGCCTCGACCATTTGCAGCACCAGGAAGTCGGGATCGATGGGGCTGCGGCCGGCGCTCTTGCCGATCTGCTCGACCAGCGCGGCACGCCGCGCGGTCCAGTTCTTCGGCGCGAGTTCGACGAGGCGCTGCTTTGCACGGCTTGCCAGCGCGGCGCCGCCCATCTCCTTCAGCATCGGGATCAGCGCCCGCAGCGTTTCCTTCAGATCCGCCTTCAGCGCGATTTCAGCCCCGTAGTTCTTGGCGATCTCCCAATCGACGAGGCCGATCTGCACGATGCCCAGGCCATCCGGCAGCGCATCGACTTCGCTGTAGACGGACATGCGCAAGGGATCGCCGCCAAGCGCGATCAGAAGATCGTAAGGTGCGAGTGTGTCGCGCGCGACCTTCTGCACGCGGGCCAGCGTACCGAGGAAGCTCGGGCTTTCCGAGAGGAAATGCGAGCCGTAGGGCGTCGAGGATTGATAGGCGGCCGCACCAAGCAGCTCGGCGAGTTCGGCGGCCTCCTTCAGTGCATCGCTCTTGACCACCTCGTCCATGGTGACGATGACGGGACGTTCAGCCTTGAGCAGCCGCGCGGCAAACGCCTTCAGCGCCTCGTCCGACGGCTTTACGCGAGCATCGATCCGGGTGGAGCGACCGAGATCGATGCCGGCCTCGCTGTTGAGGATGTCGCCCGGCAGCGAGATGAACACCGGCCCGGTCGGCGGCGTCATCGCGACCTTGGCGGCGCGGCGGACGATGCGCGGCAGATCTTCCAGCCGCGTCACCTCGACCGCCCATTTCACCAGCGGCTCGGCCATACGCACCAGCGGGCCATAAAGCACCGGCTCCATCAGGCCGTGGCCCTGCTCCTGCTGGCCGGCGGTCAGGATCATCGGCGTGCCCGTGAACTGGGCGTTGTAGAGCGAGCCCATCGCGTTGCCGAGCCCCGGCGCGACATGGACGTTGCAGGCGACGAGCTTGCCGGAGGCGCGGCTGTAGCCATCCGCGATCGCCACCACCAGGCTCTCCTGCATTGCCATCACATAGGTGAGATCAGGATGGTCCTTCAGCGCGTGCATGATCGGCAGCTCAGTGGTGCCGGGATTGCCGAACAGATGGGTGATGCCCTCGTCCTTGAGCAGCGCGAGAAAAGCGGAGCGGCCGGTAATCTTGTTCTTCATGTTTCCTCCAGGCCCCGCGGGCGCTGCCGCAAGGTGAGGCATGATGGCCGAACTTGGCCGAGGCACGCAAGGAAGCGCCGTCATGGCAGACTTGCGTCGGCGCGGGCAAGCTGGGAACATGCTCGAGCGTAAACCTGCACGGGGAGACGCGATGGCCTATGACGAGAACACCGCGGCGCGGGTGCGCAAATTGCTGGCGGGTCAGCGAGACGTCGCGGAAAAGAAGATGATGGGCGGCCTCTGCTTCATGGTGAACAACACCATGTGCTGCACCGTAAGCGGGCGCGGCGGCATGCTGATCCGTGTCGGCCCGGACGCGCATGCACGCATGCTGCAGGAGCCGCACGCCAGCCCGATGGAAATGCGCGGGCGCATCATGACCGGCTTTGTGCGCGTCGCGCCGGACGGCTATCAGAGCGATGCCGATCTGAAAAAATGGGTCAAGCGCGGGCTCGACTTCGTGGCGGCGAATGCGGCGGGACGCAAAGCGGCGCCGCGGAAGGCTGTTGCGGCGAAGACCAAGGTCGCCGCCAAGGCTAAAGCACCTCCTCGCGGCCGAGCTCGAAAGGGTCTTCGCCGCTAGCGCGCTTCTTCTTTTTCGAGCGCTGCCAGACCACGCCCGGAAAGCCCTTCAGCGGCACCAGCGGCTCGCCGGTATAGGCCCATTCCTGAAGCTCTTCGATCGCGATGTGATAGAGCGGCTGGCGGCCGGTGCGCTCGTTGAATAGTGCGCGGGGGATGTTGACCATGTGCGGTCCGCGCGGCCGCTCGTACGCGATCGGCGTGCCGCAATGGGCGCAGAAGCTGCGCGCGGTCCTGGTGGCCTTGTCCTCGTAGCGGGCGAGCGCGGTTTTCCCCGAGGTGATGCGAAAGCGCTTCTTCCAGCTTCCGACATAGGTCGCATAGGCCGCGCCGTGGGCACGGCGGCTACTGGCCGAATGATCATGCCAGGCCCAACGCGCGGGGACGTCGATCTCGAAGGTGACCTTGCCGCAGAGGCATTGGCCAGTGGCGGTTCCTGCGGCGACTGCGGCTTTGGCCATGGTAGGTCCTTCCGTCGTCATTGCGAGCGCAGCGAAGCAATCCAGACTGCCTCTGCGGAAAGACTCTGGATGGCTTCGCTACGCTCGCAATGACGGAGTTTGTGGGCTCGTCGGAGCTACGAATATAGACCTGTAGCCCGGATGGAGCGAAGCGCAATCCGGGGAAGTCTATCGGCGAGGTGAGAAACCCGGATTTCGCTGCGCTCCATCCGGGCTACGAAGGTCTCTACGCCGTCGCGAGCTCGTCATACACCGGGTAATCCGTATACCCCTTCTCCTCGCCGCCGTAGAACGTCGCGCGGTTATACGGCGTGATCGGATAGTCGTGCCGAAGGCGGCGCGGCAGATCTGGGTTGGAGATGAAGATGCGGCCGAAGGCGATGATGTCGGCATGGCCGTCGGCGATCGCCGCATTCGCGGTCTCGCCGGTGAAGCCGCCGGCGGTCATCAGCACGCCGCTGTAGAGCGGACGAAACAGCACCATCGCCGACGGCACGTTCTCCCAGTGGACGTCGGCACGGCCAGCGCCGCTGGAGCGCGGCTCGATGAAGTGAAGATAGGCAAGGCCGAGCTTGTCGAGCGTCTTCACGACGTGGGTGTAGAGGGGCATCGGATCGGGCTCGCCGGAATCGTTGGCGATGCCGTGGGGCGACAGCCGCACGCCGACGCGGTTCGCGCCCCAGACGTCGATGGCCGCCTGCGTGACTTCCAGGAGCAGCCGCGCGCGGTTCTCGATCGAACCGCCATATTGATCGGTGCGCTGGTTGCTGCGTGATTGCAGGAATTGCTCGAGCAGATAGCCGTTGGCGCCGTGGATCTCGACGCCGTCGAAGCCGGCGGCAAGCGCGTTCTTCGCGCCCTGCCGGAACGCCTCAACGACGCCCTTGACCTCGTCGGTCTCCAGCGCGCGCGGGGTCTCGTAATCAGAAATCTTGCCGTCGGCGGTCATCGCCTTCATGCCTTCGGCCTTGATCGCAATCGCCGAAGCCGAGACCGGCGGCTCACCGCCGTGGAAGGACGAATGCGAAACGCGGCCGACATGCCAGAGCTGAAGGAAGATGATGCCGCCCTTGGCGTGCACGGCATCCGTCACCTTGCGCCAGCCGGCGATCTGCGCCTCCGAATAGATGCCGGGCGTCGCGGGGTTGCCGCGGCCATGCGAGAGCACGGGGGACGCTTCAGCGATGATCAAGCCGCCTTGCGTGGCGCGCTGACCGTAATATTCGGCGTTGAGCGGCCGCGGCGAAAAACTCGCGCGCTCGGCGCGCATGCGCGTCAGCGGCGCCAACGCGACGCGATGCGCCAGCTTGTACGGACCGACCTGCAACGGTTTGAACAACGCCTCGAATTTCATGTGATCCCCGGAATGATCGATGAGAGGACGGGGATCATATGAGAAAGAGTGGCAGCCCGGAAGTCGCTTGGGTGGATGGCTGGCCAGCCGAAAGAAGCGGCAGAAGCAAAAAGCCCCGGGCCGGGCCCGGGGCTTGCTGTCCGTCCAGAACGGCGGATCAGTATTTCGCGACGACCGGGCCCGAGCCGAACTTGTAGTTCAGGCCGACCCGCGCGATGTGGCCGGTGAAATCCGCGGTTGCGTCAAAGCCACGCGCGGGGCCCGGAGTGAACGGGAACAGCGGATTGAAGAAAGTGTATTTCTCGCTGCCGAGATCATAATAGAGATATTCGAGCTTGACGCTCCAGTTCGACGCAAAGCGGTACTCGCCGCCACCGCCGACGGCCCAGCCCGCGCGCCAGCTTTCCGACGTCCCCGCCCCACAGATCACGTTGAGGCAGGGCGTGCCGGCCGCAAGCGTGGGATCCACGATCGACGTCGACGCCTTGACATGTCCATAGGCAAGACCGCCGGTCGCGTAGAGCATCAGGTCGGGTGTAACGGTGGCACCGATCCGGCCGCGCACGGTCCCCAACCAGTCGACCTTCTGCTCTTGCCTGGTCATGATGTCCGGAAAGACCGGCAGGGTTCGGGAGACCGTCGAACTGCCCTTGATGCCGGCGGCCGCGATATCGGCTTCGACGCCCCATACCAGGGAGCCCGTCTGCACATTGTAGCCGGCCTGCACGCCGCCCAGCACACCACGCGGGTTTGTTGCCAATGACGGCGGGACAAGGCCACCCGCGAGGGCCACGTCGAGCACACCCGCGGTGAAAACCGGGTCGTGCGGCACGAGCTTGATCGCATCATCGCTCCAGCCATATCCGACATTCACGCCGGCGTAGAAGCCCGACCAGTTGTAGGCGACGGGCAATTGCGGCGCCTTGTAGAGCGGCGCACGCGCGGCGATATCGGCTGCGACCGCGGGCTGCGTCGAGGCGACGCCCAAAGCCACAAGCATGATCGAAGTGAAGCGAAGCATTCTCGATATCCCAACCCGAACATTGACGTTGACCAGCAGTAACGGGCCGACGTTCGAAATGGGATAACAATCCTTGCGAGATCGCGGACAACAGCCGTTTCAAAACGCTTGTAGCGCCCGGGAAACAACTTCTGGTCGTCGCAAGCAGCCTCTCGTCGCCGCAAGCAAGATCAGCCGCTGAAACCCGGACGCGGCAGCAGAAACGCCCTACGCCGTCTTGATCCAGACGGCCTTCACGTTGAGATATTCCTCGACATGCTGCTTGCCGGATTCGCGGCCGTAGCCGCTCATCTTGTAGCCGCCGAAGGGTACGGCCGGGTCCATCGCCTGGTAGCAGTTCACCCACACCGAGCCGGCGCGCAAGCTCTTCGCCACCGCATGGGCCTTGCTGACGTCGCGCGTCCACAGGCCCGAGCCGAGGCCGAAGGTGGTGTTGTTGGCGCGCTTGACCAGCTCGTCCATGTCCTTGAACGCGATCGCGGAGATGACGGGACCAAAAATCTCCTCCTGCGCGATGCGCATGTTGTCCTGCACGCCCGCGAACACCGTCGGCGAGACGAAGAAGCCCTTCGACAGCGCGCCTTCGGTGACGCGGCCGCCGCCGGCGAGCGCACGCGCGCCTTCCTTCTGGCCGATGTCGAGATAGCCGGTGACGCGCTTGAGTTGCTCCTCGGACACGAGCGGGCCGATCTGCACATTGGGATCGAGGCCGTTGCCGACCTGCAGCTTCTTGCCGAACTCGGCGACGCGGCCGACGAACTCTTCGTAGACCGACTGCTCGACGAACAGGCGCGTGCCGGCGCTGCAGATCTGGCCGGAATTGGCGAACACCGCCATCGCGGCGCCGGGGACGGCGGCATCGAGATCAGCATCGGCAAACACGATGTCCGGCGACTTTCCGCCGAGCTCGAGCGAGACGCGCTTGAGGTTGCCGGCCGAGGCGCGGATGATCGATTGTCCCGTGACATGCGAGCCGGTGAAGGCGACCTTGTCGACGTCGTGATGCGAAGCAAGCGCGGCGCCCGCGGTCTCGCCATAGCCGGGCACGACGTTGATGACGCCGGGCGGAATGCCGGCTTCCATCGCCAGTTCGGCGATGCGCAGCGAGGTGAGCGGCGCCTCTTCGGCAGGCTTCAGCACCACGGTGCAGCCGGTCGCGATGGCCGGGCCGATCTTCCAGATCGTCGCGGTAAGCGGGCCGTTCCAGGGAATGATGGCGCCGACGACGCCGATCGGCTCCTTCAGCGTGTAGGAGAAGATTTCGCCGGGCAGCGAGTTCTCGATGGTCTCGCCATGGATCGCGGTGGTCTGGCCGGCGTAATAGCGCAGCATGCCGACGGCGCGCAGACGATAGGCGCGGGTGCGGCTGAGGGGCGCGCCCATGTCGAGCGTGTCGAGCTGCGACAATTCGTCGAAATTCTTCTCGACGAGGTCGGCGAGCTTGAGCAGCAGGTTCTGCCGCTCGAACGGTTTGACTTTGCTCCAGGGGCCTTCGAAGGCACGGCGAGCGGCGGCGACCGCACGGTCGATGTCTTCCTTGTCGCCCTCGGCGACCGTCGCCAGCAATTCGCCGGTGGCGGGGTTGTGGGTCTCGAAGCGCTTGCCTGAGGCAGCATCGACCCACTTCCCGTCGATCAGCATCTGCTTGTAGGACCCGTTGGCGAACGGATGGCGCGTGATCGGAATAGCCTGCGACACAGCCATGGCTGCACTCCCTGTCAAATGATTGATTGGTTCGATCTGGGCGGGATCGTTAGGTCAAATAGAATACAGCGCCGCCGGAAAGGCGTAAAGGCGGCGTGGAACGAAGACCTCCCATGCCGACTTGTGCAGGGTCGCGCGAGTGCCATGTTATAGCTCGACCGAGCCCTTCCCCGGAGACCAACCATGCCACATTCCGCCATCGTCAAAGACAATGTCGCCGTGATCACGGGCGGCGCATCCGGTATCGGATTGGCTGCCGCGCTGGCCTTCGCGCGCGCCGGCATGAAGGTGTGCATCGCAGATGTGGATCAGGCGCGGCTGGCGGAAGCTGCAACAAAACTGTCATCCGTCACGCCTGCCACACATGTGATGACGTTCGCGGTCGATGTCAGCAAGGCCGAGAGCGTGACGGAACTGGAACGCGGCGTGCGCGAGCGCTTCGGCGGCACCGACATCCTCATGAACAATGCCGGCATCCAGCCGGGCAGCACGCTGTTCGGCGAGCCCGACAACTGGCAGCGGATCATCGGCGTCAACATGTGGGGCATCATCAACGGCTCGCGCATCTTCGCACCCGGCATGATCGCGCGCGGCAAGGCTGGGCTGATCATCAACACCGGCTCGAAGCAGGGCATCACCACGCCGCCCGGCGATCCCGCCTACAACGTCTCCAAGGCCGGCGTGAAGGCTTTTACGGAAGCGCTCCAACACGAGCTGCGCAACACGAAGGACTGCCGCATCACCGCGCATCTGCTGATCCCCGGCTTCGTCTTCACCGGCCTGACCGCGAAGGGCCGCACCGAGAAGCCGGCCGGGGCCTGGACGGCTGAGCAGACCGTGGATTTCATGCTGGCACGGCTGGAAGCCGGCGACTTCTACATCCTCTGCCCGGACAACGACGTGCCGCGCGAGCTCGACGAGAAGCGGATGCTGTGGGCGGCGGGAGACATCGTCGAGAACCGCCCGCCGCTGTCGCGCTGGCACCCGGACTATGCCGACGCGTTCGCGAAGTTCGTGAAGGGGGACTGACTATCAGACCCTCATGGTGAGGAGCGCGGAACGCGCGTCTCGAACCATGAAGGCCCCGCTGCGACAGCTCGGCCTCTATCCTTCGAGACGCCCGCTTTCAGCGGGCTCCTCAGGATGAGGAGCTAGAGCCTCGCGGCGCAGCAATACCGCGCAAGCGCCCTACAGCGTTTCCTGCTGATGCCCGCAATTCTTGCACGCGAATTTGACCCGGCTCTGGCCCTTTTCCGCCTGCACCCGGTTCGGGGCGCCGCACTTGCCGCAGACGGCCTCGATGCGGGTCGAGCCCTGCTTGACGACGATGGTCTTCTTTTCCATCGATTCGCGGATCAGGCGCTCGGCCTCCTCACGCAGGGATTGTTTCGACAAAGCTCATCTCCGCCTCTGGAAAGCGCGAGAGCCATAACGCACCTGCGTTGGAATCTCAATCGGCAATGCCGGCTCAGACCTCGACAATCACATAGCTGTCTTCGACATGCACCGGAAACGTCTCGGCGACATATGGGCCCTTCTGCAACTCTTCGCCACGTTCCACCGCGACCGGATAGGACCGGATCTTGACCCGTTTCGGATCGAACCAGGACTGGCCGTTGCGCATGTCGAATTCCCAGCCGTGCCAGGGACAGCGCAGCATCTCGCCGACGCGCGAGCGCTCATAGATTCCGGGCTCGGGCGAGGTCAGCCGCGCCACGCAAGCGGCCTTCTCCAGCGGCGCGCCCTCGTGCGGGCAGCGGTTCAACAGTGCGAAGAACTCGCCATTGACGTGGAACACGACGATGTCGCGGCCCGCGATATCGACGACCTTGTTGCCGCCGGGCGGGATCTCCGAGGTGCGCGCGACGATGTGACGGGCCATATCCGTTCAGAACCTCTTTGCTCAGAACTTGTAGACCGCGCGGGCATTGGTGCTGAAGATCTTCTTCCGCTCGGCTTCAGAGAGCGGCGTCTTGAAGGCGAAGCGCGGATCGTCGAAATCCCAGTGCGGATAGTCCGACGAGAACAACAGCCTGTCGATGCCGACCCATTCGATCAGCGAACGCAGATGCCGCGCCTCGTCGGGCTCGTCGATCGGCTGCGTCGTGAACCAGAAATGCTCGCGCACATATTCCGACGGCTTGCGCCTGAGATGCGGCACCTCACTGCGGAAGCGCTCGAAATGCTGGTCCATCCGCCACACCGCCGAGGGGATCCAGCCGAAGCCGCCCTCGATGAAGACGATCTTCAGCTTCGGAAACCGCTCCGGCACGCCTTCGATGACGAGGCTCGCAAGCTGCGCCGCGATGGTGTGTGCGTTGGACTGGTGCTCCTCGACATAATAGGACGGCCAGCCGCCGCCGGTCGGCGCATGCCCGCCATAGCCGCCGACATGGATGCCGAGTGGCAGGTCCAGCGCCTCGGCGCGCTCGTAGATCGGCCAGTAGCGACGGCGGCCGAGCGGCTCGTTGGCGCGCGGCGAGACGTTGATCTGGATGTATTCGCCGATTTTGGCGCAGCGCTCGATCTCGGCGATGGCGAGATCCACGCCGTCCTGCCCGACCAGGATCGACGCCTTCAGGCGCGGATCGCGATGCGACCAGAACGCCAGTTGCCAATCGTTGATGGCGCGCTGGATCGCGGCGCCGAATTCCAGGTTCTGCTGCGAGAAGATGAAGAGATCGAGCACCTGCAAAATGCCGAACTCGACATCGAGCGGATCGAGATGCTGCTTCTGCATGAAGGCGAGATCAGAGCCGGGCGGCCCGCCGGTCGGCGGCCACGCATCACGCCGTGCGATCAAGGGCGATGACCGCGGATAGGGCGTGGTGAAGAGATAAGGCGTGCGCAGATGGCTGCCATACTCCTTCAGATGCTGCTGCCAGCGTTTCGGCAGGAACTCGTTGAGATCATCGGTCGAGCGCAAGCTCGGATGCACGTCGCAATCGACGATGCGCAACCGCGAGGCGGCGGGCTTTTCTTCGTCGAGCAGCGGGCGGTCGATGACGTCACTCATGCGATCCTCCAAACTTTTTGTTTGCGCATGATCTTATCGGAAAACCGGTACCCACTTTTCCGGATCATGCGTCAATTCAGCGACAACCGCGGAAACGTCTCCAGCGGATTGTCGACGCACATCTTCGCGATGATGCTCTTCGGCAGGTTCGGCGGAATCGGATCGTCGCCGTCGAACTGCCAGTGTGGATAGTCGGACGCGAACAGGAACATCTTTTCCGAGCCGATCTGGTCGATGATCTCCTCGACGCTTTTGGCGTCGCCCGGCGCATCGAAGGGCTGCATGGTGACGCGGAAATTGTCGCGGATGATTGCAGCCGGCTCGCGTTCGACCCAGGGAACCTCGACGCGGACGCCGCGCCAGGTCTTGTTGGCGCGCCACATGAAGGCCGGCAGCCAGCTCACGCCGGATTCCATCAGCACGACCTTCAGGTTGGGAAACTTGCCGAAAACGCCTTCATAAATGAGGCTCAGGATCTGCGCCTGAAACGCCTGCGCCTCGACGAAGTAATATTCGTAGCGGTGCGACGGCCAGCCGGCCGAGCTCGGCGCCTGACGATATTGCGTACCGGCATGGATCGCCAGCGGTAGCTGGTACTTCTCGGCGAGCCGGTACACCGGCCAGAAATGCGGCCGACCCAACAGCGTCTCGCCCTGCGCCAATACCAGGATGGAGACGAAACGATTGTCGCCGGCGCGGCGCTCGATCTCCTCGATCGCGAGATCCGGATCCTGCATCGGCACCACGATGGAGGCCCGAAGGCGCGGATCGCGCGACAGCCATTCGGCGGCGATCCAGTCGTTGATAGCCTTGCAGAAGTCTGCCGCCATGTAGGCGTCGAACACGGCCTGCGCGCCATAGAGCACGTTGAGGATCGCGTGGCTGGCGCCCAATTGATCAAAGGCGCCCTTCTGCACCATGGCGAGGTCGGAGCCGGGCTTGACGCCATTGGCCGGCCGCCAGTCGGCACGGCCGGTCAGCGGCATGCTCGGCGGATAGGAGGTGAGATCAAGCCCGTCGATGGCGCGGCTCACGACCTGCTCTTTCCAGTGATCGCTGAGATAAGGAAGCAGCGTCGTGCGCGTGCCACCAACCGCCGGGTGGATGTCGCAGTCGATCCGCGTCACCGCCATGGAGCTTCCTCGTGCAATCTTATTGGCGGCGTTCTTGTGCGCCGCTTGCGCAGAGTGCCCCTGCCCGTGCCGGCGCGCAAGGTCGCCCGCCCGCGCGATCCGTCATGGCTCGGTTGCATTTCGCAGGCGCGATATGAAGATCCGCGATTCGTCGCACGCGGCGACCGCTCGATGGTGGATGGTCTCACGGCGCGAGCGGTGGATGCTACGGCATCCGCCGCTCCATACTGCAGCTATTTCGCGCTTTTATGCGCTCTCGCCTCAAGCCGCCTTGGACACTTCCATCAGCAGTCGCTCGGCCTTGGCATCCTCGATCCGGTTCACCAGCCGGCTGCTCTCGTGATTGTCGCGCACCGTCTTGGTCAAGGTGATGCAGGTCTGGATCAGCATCACGATGCCCATGGTGAGATATCCCTTCATCCAGAGATCGATCGGCAGGAAGAAGATGCCGATGGCGACGAGGAACGCGGAGGCTGCGAAGGACGCGTAAGTGAAGGTCACCCAGGCGCTGCTGTGGGGCTGGCCGTTCTGGTTCATGATGGTCTCCTGTTGGTTCGAATGATGATTGGGTTTGGGATCAGGCGGTCGGCATGCGCTTGGACTTCAACCGCGCCAGCACGTCGTCCGCGGTCGTCTTGAGCCGGGGGCCAAAGCCCTGCTCGGCGAGCCGTTCGGCGGTGGCGAGCGGACCGCTGGCCGCATCGAGCTCGACCAGCGCGTCGTCAGCGGCCTGGGCTTCCATCTGCCGGTCGCGCAGGCGCCTCAAGGTGCTCTCCGCCTCCGGCAGCGTGGATTCGTAAGGGCGTGCCGCCTCAATGCCGCTGCGACGAAGCGAGCGCACCGCTTCCGAGGCACGGGCGACACGACGGCCGCGATCGAGCTCGGTGATGCGGGCCTGCGCGCTTGCGACGTGGCGCTTCAGCCTGATGATCTCGGTCGCGAACAATGCGCGTGCGGTCATCGCCGCATCGCGATCGGCCTCCAAGCCTGCGATGGCTTCGGCAGCATCCTTGGCGAGGTCCTCGCGGCCACCGTCGAGCGCCGCAACCGCGCGGGTCTCGAGGTCGGCGATGCGGGCCACGGTCGCCTCGAGCTTGCGGCCTTCCTGCTGGTCCTGGGCGATTGCCAGCGCCAGGGTCCGCTTGCTGCGCTCGACGGCGGCGGCCGCGTCGCGCATCTGCTGGTCGAGGATCAGAAGGGTCGTACGGTCTTCCAGTTCCTCGCCTGCGGCGGCCACGCTGCCGCGGAAAAGTGTCACTACGGTCTTGAACATTTGCTGCTCCCTGTTATGAGCGTTGCTCACAGATGGTTTGTAGCAGAAACCTTGAACATCGTTCAATAAATATTTGAGCGTCGCTCAAGAATTTGATTAATAAATGACTAAAGCCTTGGAACGTCGAGAGAAATTGCGGGCCGACCTGATCCAGGCGGCCGAGCGGATGATCGCTGAGCGCGGGTTGGCGGGTCTCAAAACCCGCGATCTCGCCCGCGAGATCGGCTGCGCCAATGGCGCGGTCTACAATCTCGTCGCCGACGTGGACGAGTTGGTCCTGCGCGTCGGCTCGCGCACGTTACTCCGGCTCGACAAGGTGCTCAGCGCGGCGGTGAGCGCGGGCAATCCGTCGCCGCAGGAGACGCTGGTCCGCATCGCGATCGCCTATTGCGATTTCGCCGCAGAAAATCTCGAGCTCTGGCGCGCAATGTTCGAGCATCGCATGGCGCCCGGCAAGGAAGTCCCCGACTGGTCCGTCGACGACCAGTTGCAGCTGTTCCGCCACATCTACGCGCCGCTGGCAGCGTTGTTTCCGGACAGAGGGACCGAAGAGCTCGGCATCACCGCACGCAGCCTGTTCTCGGCCGTGCATGGCATGGTGGCGCTGGGGCTCGAGCAGAGGCTGGTCGCCGTGCCGCTGCCGGCGCTGCGGAAGGAAATCGCGGGCCTGGTGCGGGCGATGATCGACGGCTTGATCGCGCGGGCGGCGTAGAAGCCGAGAGAGCGCAGCGAAACCGGCGGCGACGCCTGACTAAAATTTCGCCTGTCGCATCGCTGGCAGCACGCTTAGCTTTCGCCGCATCTCGTCCTCTCTCCGGAGTCTCCCATGCCCCTCCTCATCCGCGGCGGCACCGTCGTCAATCATGATCATTCGCGCCGTGCGGACGTGCTGATCGACGGCGAGACCATCGTCGCGATGGGAACATCGCTCGATGCACCGACGGGCGCGGAGATCGTCGATGCCGGCGGCGCCTATGTCATCCCGGGCGGGATCGATCCGCACACCCATCTCGAAATGCCGTTCATGGGCACGGTGACCGCCGACGATTTCGAATCCGGGACGAAGGCGGCGCTGACCGGCGGCACCACCATGGTGGTGGATTTCTGCCTGCCCGATCCCGGCCAGTCGATGCTCGCGGCCTATCAGGAGTGGCGGCACAAATCCGAGAAGGCGGCGATCGACTACGGCTTCCACATGGCGGTGACGTCGTGGTCGAAGCAGATCTATGACGAGATGGAGACCGTGGTCAAAACCTACGGCATCAACACCTTCAAGCATTTCATGGCCTACAAGGGCGCGCTAATGGTGAACGATGACGAGCTCTACAACTCGTTCGCGCGCTGCGCCCATCTCGGCGCCATACCGGTGGTGCATGCGGAAAACGGCGACGTCGTCGCCTTGATGCAGGAAGCGCTGATCGCGCGCGGCGTCACCGGCCCCGAGGGCCACGCCTACTCGCGGCCGCCGGAGGTCGAGGGCGAGGCCACCAACCGCGCCATCATGATCGCCGACATGACGGGCACGCCGGTCTATATCGTGCACACGAGCTGCCGCGAAGCGCATGAGGCGATTGCCCGCGCACGGGCTGCTGGGAAACGCGTCTACGGCGAGCCGTTGATCCAGCATCTGCTGCTGGATGCCGGCGAGTACCAGAACAGGGACTGGGATCATTCCGCGCAGCGCGTGATGTCGCCGCCGTTCCGCGACAGATCGCATCAGGACAGTCTTTGGGCCGGCCTGCAATCAGGCTCGCTCCAGGTGGTCGCCACCGACCATTGCGCCTTCACCACCGAGCAGAAGCGGTTCGGGCTCGGCGATTTCAGGAAGATCCCGAACGGCACCGGCGGCCTCGAAGATCGGCTCGCATTGTTGTGGACCGCGGGCGTCGCGACGGGGCGGCTCACGAAGGAAGAATTCGTCGCGGTGACCTCGGCGAACATCGCGCGCATCCTCAATATCTACCCGCGCAAGGGCGCCGTCGCCGTCGGTTCGGACGCCGATGTCGTGGTGTGGGACCCCAGGGCGAGCAAGACCATCAGCGCGAAGCGGCAGATGAGCCGGATCGACTACAACGTGTTCGAAGGCTTTGCCTGCACCGGCGGACCGGCCGCGACGCTGTCGCGTGGCCGCATCGTCTGGAAGGCTGGCGATCTGCGCGCCGAGGCCGGCGACGGGCACTATGTCGAGCGTCCGGCGTTCTCGCCGGTGCATGTCGCCAACTCGACGTGGAAGCAACTGACCGCCCCGCGTGCGGTCACACGCGGAGCGGTGACGCCGTAACGATCAGGCCGCCTTGCCGGCCCGCAACCGGTCGAGCACCGGCAACAGTTCGGACGGATCGGGGCGTTGCGTATAGTCCGGGTTCACCTCCGCATAGGCGATGATGCCGTCGCGGCCGATGACGTAGCGCGCGGGCATCGGCAGCACCCAGGCCGGATTGTCGTTGAACGTCGGCAGGTCGTTCTTGAAGGACTTGTAGAGCGAGACGAGATCGGCCGGCAGCGCGAAGCGGATGCCGAAGGCGTCGGCGAGGCCGCTCGCGACGTCGCTCAGGATCGGGAACGACAGCTTGTTCTCGCGCTCCGACTTGCGGCTGTTCGGCGCTGTCTGCGGCGAGATCGCAACGAGGCTCGCACCACGCGCGGCGATCTCCGGCAGCGTCTCCTGCAGCGCCTGGAGCTCGAGGTTGCAATACGGGCACCAGACGCCGCGATAGAACGACACGACCAGCGGTCCCTTCGCGAGCAGGTCGCGCGACGCGACCTGCTTGCCGTCGGGATCCCTGAGGATGAATTCCGGCGCGGCGTCGCCGGCCTTCTTGGCGCGCTGCGCCTGGCCGCTCGCGATCAGTTCGGCGGTGGCGCGGTGCATGGTGTCGAGCGCCTCCTTGCTGGGCTTGAGCGGGAAGCGGCCGGCTTCGAAGTCGGCTTTGAAGGCATCGAGTTTGTCTTGCAGGGCCATGGGTAGCTCCATCTTTTGCTGTTGGCCCGTCCTATCTGGATCATTTGAAAATGAAGGGTATACGGTCGATACGGACAACATTTATCTGGATTTCAAATGAGTGATCGACTGCAAGAATTGGCCGTGTTCGTCCGCGCGGCGGAGAGCGGCAGCTTTTCGAAGGCCGCACGCGAGCTCGGCCTGTCGCAGCCCTCGGTGTCCCGCATCATCGGCGAGCTGGAGGCCCGGCTGGGCGTCAAGCTGCTGCTGCGAACCACGCGCCGCATCACCGTCACCGACGCCGGCGCGCTGTTCCTCACCCGCGCACGCGAAGTGCTGGCCGATATCGAGGACGCCGAGGACGCCGCGCGCGGCATCGACTCGCTGCGTGGCACGATCCGCATCACGATGCCCGTCATGTACGGCGCCCGGAACATCATCCCGCGCCTGCCGAAATTCCTGGCTGCGCATCCGCTGCTGCGCGTCGAGCTATCCGTGGTCGACGAACGCCAGGACCTCGTCGCCGAGGGGACCGATGTCGCCATTCGGCTCGGCCTGCTCAACGACTCCGGCTTTGGCGCGCGAAGTCTCGGGATATTGCCGCGCCTCGTGGTGGCATCGCCGTCTTATCTTGCCATCTGTGGCACACCGAAAACGCCGGCGGACCTCGCGTCCCACGATTGCATTTTCGGACCAGGCCAGTCCGGCCGCACCAGTTGGTCGTTCACGCGGAACGGAACGGAGACATCGGTCGATGTCCGCGGCCGCATCACCACCGATTCCGGCCCCGGCGTATTCGCCTGTGTGCAGGCGGGGCTCGGCATCGCGATCACATCGCCAATCATGGCCGGACCCGAGATCGCCGCCGGCACGCTGGTCCCCCTGTTGAAGAGCTACAAGCTTTCGCCCATCGACGTCTACGCCGTCTTCCCGGGTGGCCGCCGCCCCTCGACCAAGGTGCGCGCTCTGGTGGACTATCTCGCGACCGACATGAAGCAGACGCCATGAGCGACGCGCCGGACCGTTCCGCGGGCACAGCGGGCTGCGACACCATGCGTCGCATTTACTGGCATGGCGCTTGCCTCCTTTGGTCGCAATTGGCTCAAGGAGGCATCGATGAATGCATCGTCTTTCGACATCAGCCGCCGCAATGTGTTGCTGGGAGGCCTTGGCGCAGCTGGATTGACCGCCATCGCACCTCGCTTCGCCACTGCCCAAGGGCGTAGCGAGACACTGCTGGTGGTGCAGGAGCTCGGGCCGAACTCGCTCGACATGCAGGGCGTCGGCTCCAACCAGACCGTGAACGGCCTGTCCTGGAACTGCTACGACCGCCTGCTGACCTACGCCTCCAAGACGTTGCCCGACGGGACCGCGTCCTATGATCGCGAGAAGCTCGCGCCTGAACTCGCCGAGAGCTGGGAGGTCGCAGCCGACGACATGTCCTGCACCTTCAAGCTTCGCAAGGACGCGAAATTCCACGACGGCACGCCTGTTACCGCCAAGGACGTCAAATGGTCGTTCGACCGCGCCGTGAAGGTCGGCGGCTTTCCGACCTTCCAGATGTCGGCGGGTTCGCTGGAGAAGCCCGAGCAGTTCGTGGTGGTCGACGATCACACCTTCCGTATCGATTATATCCGCAAGGACAAGATGCTGCTGTTCAACGTCGCCGTCGTCGTGCCCTTTATCATCAATTCCGAACTCGCCAAGAAGAACGCGACGGCGGAAGATCCCTGGGCGCTGGCTTGGCTGAGGACCAACGAGGCCGGTGGCGGCGCCTACAGGATCGAAAGCTGGAAGCCAGGAAGCGAGACCGTGCTGGCGCGCTTCGACGACTGGAAGAGCGGACCGCTGCCGAAGATCAGGCGCGTGATCGCGCGCGACGTCCCCTCGGCCGGCACGCGCCGCGCGATGCTGGAGCGGGGCGATGCGGATATTTCCAGCGGCTTTGCGCCGCGCGATTTCGAGCAGATCATTCGGGAGGGCAAGGTCAAGGTATCGGGGGTGCCGATCCCGAATGCGCTCTGGTACATCGCACTCAACACGGCGAAGCCGCCGTTCGACAATGTGAAGCTACGGCAGGCCATCGCCTGGGCGATGCCTTATGAGCAGATCCAGAGCAGCGCGTTCTTCGGCCGCGCCGTTCCTATGTATGGCGGAGCCGCCGAAGTCTCAAAGCCGGTCTGGCCGCAGCCGTTTCCCTATGTCACCGATCTCGACAAGGCCAAGGCGTTGATGAAGGAAGCAGGCTTTGAGTCTGGCCTGGAGACGACCTTGTCGCTCGACACGGGCACTGCGACCGTCGGCGAGCCGACCGCCATTCTGATCCAGGAGAACCTCGCCAAGATCGGCATCAAGGCGTCCATCGAAAAAATCCCCGGCGCGAACTGGCGCACGACGCTGAACAAGAAGGAGCTGCCGCTCGCGCTCAACCGCTTCAGCGGTTGGCTCGATTATCCCGAGTACTATTTCTACTGGAATTTCCACGGCAACAATTCGATCTTCAACATCTCGTCATACCAGAACAAGGCGATGGACGCGCTGATCGACAAGGCGCGCTTCACGGCGGATGCGGCGGAATACGACCGGTGCGTGAAGGATTTCATCGCGCTCTGCATGCGCGACGTTCCCGTCGTTCCGCTCAACCAGCCGATCCACGACGTCGCCATGCAGAAGGCCATCACCGGCTACGAGTTCTGGTTTCACCGCGAACCCGACTACCGCCAGTTCGCGAAGGGCTGATGCCGCTCGACAACGCGGACGACGTCCGAGGCGGCCCGCGCCTGCTCGGTCGGAAAGCCCAGCGCCAACCGTGCCGCGCTGGTGCGCAGCATCGCGGCGTCGAGCTTGCCCTGCCGCGCCCCATCCAGCGCACAGGCGAAGACCCGGTAGAATTGCGCGCCGTCATAGGCAACCAGCAGCAAATCGACGCCGGCGTTGATCGCCTCGACCACGGCTTTGCAGACGTCGTGCTGGTAGATCGCACCCATCACGAGGTCGTCGGTCATCACCATGCCCTGGTAACCCCACTTGTCGCGGATGATGCCATCAATAACGCGTTTCGAATGCGAGGCGGCGCGATCGGGATCGACGGTCGTGAGCGTCACGTGCCCAACCATGAGCGCGCTGCGCGAATGCGACAACACCTCGCGGAACGGCAGCCAGTCGGTGGCTTCGAGCTCTTTTACCGGCGTATCGAGCTTGGCGCTGAAATGATGCGTGTCCGTGCGGACGCGGCCGATGCCGGGAAAATGCTTCAGCGTAGCACCGACGCCTGACTCTTCCAGCCCGCGCACATAGGCGCTCGCGATCGTGCTGACGACGGCAGGGTCGGTCGCGATCGCGCGCTGACCGATCAGCGTGTGAAAATCGAGACGATTGCGCCGAACCGGCGGCTTGAGGTCGAGCACCGGCGCGAGGTTGAGGTTGACGCCGAGCCCGGCGAGCTCGCGGCCGTGGATACGGCCGAACTCTTGGGCCCTGGCCTGCTGTTCGTCGGGGGCGAGCCCGCTGAGCGTCGCCAGCGCCGGCACCTTCGTCAGCGGCGGCGCGAGATGTCCGACGATGCCGCCCTCTTGGTCTGCCGCAACGACCAGCGGCGGCAGGCCGGCGGCGCGCCGCTTGTCCTGGAGCGCCGCGATCTCGGCGCGCAACGTCTCGACGGTCCGGCCGTGGATGTTGCGCCGGGTCACGTAGACGCCGCCGATCAAGCCCTGCTCGGCAAGGCGCGCAACCTCGGGAAAGGAGGAATAGCCCACCATGAAGTGAGGTCCGAGCTGACGCGCCTCGGTGGCGCTCGCGGCGAGCACGTCGTGCTTGCGCAGCTCGAACTTCAGATGCGCCGCCGACATCAGGACCGGCGGCAGGCACCAGAGCACGACGAGCAGCTTGCCCGCGATGGTACGCCAACGCCCTTTGCGTAGCAGCAGGATGACGATCGCGAGGCTTGCGACGACAAGCGCGAGGTTTCCCGCGCCGCGCAGCGGGACCAGATAGGGATCGTTCTTGTTGGCGGCCGCGAATGCGACGAGAGGCGCGGCCAGCCAGAGCAGGACGAGACCGATACGACCGAGGAATTGCATGATGCGTCACACGCTATGAGTGGCGAATGCTTCGCACCTATCAAAGCGAATCACGCTGTGCGAGAGGCAAACGCGCGCCTGCACGAAAACTGCAAAAGACTCCTGAAACCGTGCAGACGATGGTCCCGCCTTCTGCACAAGCGCCGTTCAGACTTCGTGATGCCACCCATCACGAAAGGTCATTTGGACATGACGAGCCTGGCTTCGACGATAGCAGCGGAAATCCAGCCGATCAGGCATTCCTCGATCCCGGCCAAGGTCGGCCTCGCGCTGGTGCTGGCCACGCTCGCCGACTGGCTGTTCTACGGCCAGCGGATCGGGCTGTCGCTGACGCTCTTTGCGATCGCGATGGCCTGCGTGTCGGTGCTCTTCAATCATGCGGCCCTGGATCTGCGGCGCGCCATGATCGGCACGGCCATTCTCGTCGCCGGCCTCGTTCCGGCCATCGAGGAGCTCAACATGCTGTCCTTCCTGATCCTCACCATGGCGCTGGCCATTGCGCATTTGATCGCGACCAATCCGGAAACGACCGAGCTCACGGAGCGTGCCCGCGCGCTGCGCAACTTTGTCCTGTTCGGTCCCTTCAGGTTCTTCCTCGAGGCGCTCCAGGTCTTCAACATGTCGGCGTTCACCCGCGGCCTTGCACTCTGGCTGCTCCCGGCAACGCTCAGCACCGTCTTCGTCGCGCTGTTCGCTGCGGCCAATCCGGTGATCGAGCAGTGGGTGTCCCTGCTCAATCCAAAGCTCATCCTCGAATATATCAGCATCCCGCGCCTGCTGTTCTGGGCCATGATGCTGGCGCTGGTTTGGCCGTTCATCCATGTGCGCTGGCGGCGCAGGACGATTGTCACCACCGCCGTTGCCGACGGCCCCGTGCCGCCCCCGCTCCCGCCCTTGGTCTCGGCCGAATTTCTGAACCCCTCCACCATTCTGCGCTCGTTGATCCTGTTCAACCTGCTGTTCGCGGCGCAGTCCATCCTCGACGGCATCTATCTCTGGGGCCATGTGGCGCTGCCCGACAATTTGACCTATGCGGCCTACGCCCATCGCGGCGCCTATCCGCTGATAGCGACGGCGTTGCTCGCCGCTGCCTTCGTGCTGGTCGCGATGCGCCCGGGCGGGGCGGCCGAGAAATCGAAGGTGATCCGGCCGCTGGTCTATCTCTGGGTCGGGCAGAACGTGCTGCTCGTCGCCTCCTCCATCCTCCGCCTCGATCTCTATGTCGACATCTACATGCTGACCTATTGGCGGATCGCGGCCTTCATCTGGATGGGGCTGGTGGCGCTCGGGCTGGTCCTGATCTTGGCGCGCATCGCGCTCAACCGGTCCAACCAATGGCTGGTCGGTGCCAATCTGATCGCGCTGGCGATCGTGCTCTATGGCTGCTCGCTTGTGAACTTCGATGCGTTCATTGCCGACTACAATGTCACCCACAGCCGGGAAGCATCGGGCAAAGGCGTGCAGATCGACATCAACTATCTCCTGACGCTCGGGCCGCAGGCGCTGCCTGCCATCGACAAGGCCATCTTGCTCCGGCCCGGCGCCCCCGAGAGCTGCCTTGTGTCGCGCCGCGACCGCCTTGTAGAACAGCAGCGCCAGGATCTGGCCTGGCGGAGCTGGGGCTTTCGGAGCTGGCGGCTCCAGCGCAGGCTGGACGCGCGGGCGAAGGATCAGCAGGCAGGCTGAGGAAGCGGAGAGGTTCTTGGCGCATCGCATTCTCATCGTCGACGACGAGGGCCACATCCGCGAGGTCATCCGCGTCGCCTTGAAGAAGGCCGGCATGGACGTGATCGAGGCGCGCGACGGCAAGGAGGCACTCGCCCGCTTTGCCGCCGGCAGGCCCGATCTGATCGTGCTCGACATCGGCATGCCTGAGTTCGACGGTCTCGACGTCTGCCGCGAGATCCGCAAGACCTCCGACGTGCCGATCCTGTTCCTGTCGGCACGCGACGAGGAGATCGACCGCATCCTCGGCCTCGAGATTGGCGGCGACGATTACGTGACGAAGCCGTTCAGCCCGCGCGAGTTGGTGGCGCGGGTCAACGTCATCCTGCGCCGCCTCAGCCCGCGCAATGGCGAGGCCAAGGCCGGGCCGGGCGCGCTGTCGCAAGGCGGCCTGCTGATCGATCCCGAACAGCATGTCGCGACCTTCGCCGGCACGCCGCTAAAGCTGACCGCGATCGAGTTCGGCATTTTACGCGCGTTCCTGACCCGGCCGACCTCGGTGTTCAACCGCGAGCAGCTGATGCGGGCGGCCTATCAGCTCAACATCCAGGTCTCCGACCGCACCATCGACAGCCACATCCGCAACATCCGCGCCAAGCTCGCGGCGCTGGCCTGCGACAACGTGATCGAGACCATCCACGGCGTCGGCTTCAAGCTCGGCCGCTGCGAGAAAGAGGCATGAGCGCAGCGCCCGACAAATGGCGGCCGTCGCTCACCCTCGTGATCTTCACGGTGCTGGCGACCGTCGGCGTGCTGCCGCTGGTCGGCCTGTTCTTCTTCCGCCTCTACGACAACCAGCTCATCCGCCAGACCCAGGCCGAGCTGATTGCGCAGAGCCGCGTGCTCGCGACGATCTATGCGCAGGAGGTCACAGCGCGGCTCGACAGCGGCCTGACACTCGGCGCCGAGGTGCCGCCCAACGTGCTGCCCGACCCCGGCGACCAGGTCACCCCGATCCGTCCCGCGCTCGACCTCACCGCTAACGATCTCTTGCGGCGGCGGCCGGATGCGCAAGCAGCGCCCCAGCCGGCGCAGCCAGCCTATGTCGAGATCGGCGCAAGACTGACGCCGATCATCCGCGAGACCCAGAAGGTGACGCTGGCGGGCTTTCGCATCCTCGATCCGCAGGGCGTGGTGATCGCCGGGCGCTACGAGGTCGGGCAATCGCTCGCCCATATCGAGGAGGTCGCGGACGCGCTGCACGGGCAGTACCGCGCCACGCTGCGCAACCGCGTCCCGGATCGGCCGCCGCCGCCAATCTATTCGTTCAGCCGCGGCCTCGGCGTGCACGTGTTCTCGGCAATGCCCGTCATCGTCAACAACCGCGTCGCCGGGGTGATCTACACCACGCGGACGCCGAGCAACATCTTTGACCATCTCTACCAGGAGCGGGCCAAGTTCGTGCTGGCGGGGCTCGCCGTCATCCTCGGCACGATCGCGATCGGCCTCGTATTCTCGCGCACCATCACGCTGCCGATGCGCGAGCTGATCGACCGCGCCGCGCGCATCGGCCGCGGCGATCGCGAGGCGTTTCGGCCGCTCCGGCATTACGGCACCCGCGAATTCGCCCAGCTGTCGCACAGTTTTCTCGGCATGGCCGAGCAGCTGGCGCGGCGCTCGGACTATATCGCGACGTTCTCGGCCCACCTCACCCACGAGCTGAAATCGCCGCTGACCTCGATCAAGGGCGCGGCCGAGCTGTTGCAGGATTCGTTTCAAGGAAAGCCGGAAGGCCTGACGCCGGCCGAGCAGAAGACGTTCATCGCCAACATCCTGTCGGACACGCAGCGGCTGGAGGCGATGGCGCAGCGGCTGCGCGAGCTCGCCCGCGCCGAAAGCCTGCCGCAGAACGAACGCACCGAGCTTGCGCCCGTGATCGCCGACCTCAGGAGCCGGTTTCCGGCAAGCTCAATCGAGGCCAGCGGCCGCCTCGATCGGACGATCGGTATGTCCGGCGAGAAGGCGCTGATCGTGCTGTCGCATCTCGCCGACAACGCGATGCGGCACCGGGCGAGGACCATCAGGCTGGAGGCGGTGGACGAGCGGACGACCCTGCTTGTGACGGTCTGCAATGACGGCGAGCCGATTTCGGCGCCGAACCGCGACAGGATCTTTGATGCGTTCTTCACCACCCGCCGCGACCAGGGCGGCACCGGGATGGGGCTGGCGATCGCGCGCGCGGTGATGGCGAGCCATGGCGGCTCGATCAAGCTGAAGCCGACCGACGAGGGCGCGGCCTTCGAGCTCCAGTTTCCGATAGCCTAGATCGCGAACACCCAGGCGGCGACGATGGTGCCGATGGTGACCAGACCGGCGATGGTCCAGCCGGCGGCATATTCCAGCTCGGGATGACCGGTCGCCCGCATGATCTCTGCCGGATCGGCGGTATGCTTCTCTGCCATGACAGCCTCGCACGTTTTTTTCCGTGTCCTATGTAAGTCGCTTCAGCCGCCAATAGGTTCCATCACGGAAATGCGAGGAATGATGCAACTTGGTCTGTTCGCCGAACCGCAAGCCGGTCCTGGCGGGCTTCGCTATACCGATGACTTCGTCGAGGCCGCCGTCGAGCAGGACTTGATCGGCCGCATCGCAGCATTGCCGCTGCAGCGCTTCCAGTTCGGCGCCTTCGAGGGCAACCGCCGGGTGGCGTCGTTCGGCTATCGTTATGATTATTCGCTGCAACGGCTGGCCGAGGCCGAGCCGATCCCGGACTGGGTCCTGCCCGTGGTGCGGCAGGTCGAGGCCTGGGCGGGCCTCGCTGGCGGCAGCGTCCGGCAGGTGCTCTGCACCGAATATGACACCGGCGTCGGCATCGGCTGGCACCGCGACAAGCCGCATTTCAAGGAGATCCTCGGCCTGTCGCTGGGCTCGCCGTGCAAATTCCGCTTCCGCCGCCGCAGCGGCGACAAATGGAAGCGCCACGCGCTCGAAGCCCTGCCGCGCTCGCTCTACATGATGGACGGCGAGGCGCGGTCGCAATGGGAGCACAGCATCCCGCCGGTCGAGGCACGCCGCTATTCCATCACCTTCCGGACGATGAAGCGGGTGTAACGGCCGGTCCAAAACTAAAACTGCGAAAACAACCCCATGCACAGTAGAACGCGCGGCCGGCATGCGGCCGCGGTCGCGCGCCCCAAATGTTTGACACGTCGGACCAAAACAGCCGCACCGCGCAATCGCCGCGCGGTTCGCGGATTTTCCCTTCAATTGCCGGGCAGGGGCAAGATTTCGGGCGGAAGAGAAGCCGCCACTCGACTCTCCGCAAGATTGTAAGTTAGTCTCGATTCTATCGGCCGGTCCATTTTTAGCCGATGTTGCAGCATTTCAGGGCGCGGCACGGCGCCGTCCCGGCCGAAGACATTTTCAAGGGAAGCTCGCGATGCGTTCGCTGTTTGCGCGGCTGCACCGGCGTTACGGGCCCAGGATTTCGGGGGCGGAGCGCCAGCGGCGGGTCAAGGACAAGCTCGCCCTTCAACCCACCCCACCCACGATCCGCTCACCCACCGCGCTCCGCGCGCTGGCGGTGCGACGCCCGAAAGTCGCGATCATCGGCGGCGGCTTCGCCGGCCTGATGGCGGCCTCCGAGCTCGTCGCGCATTGCGAGGTGACGCTGTTCGAGGCCCGCGACCGCTTCGGCGGCCGGGTTCTCAGCAAGAAGAAGCCGAGCGGGATCGTCGAGGCCGGCGGCGAGCTGATCGGCTACAACCATCCGCTCTGGCTGAAATATGCCAAGCGGTTCGAGCTCGGCCTGTCCGTCATCACCTCGGACACCAATTTCGACGCGCTCGAGCTCGACATGCCGGTGTTTCTCGACGGCCACAAGCTCTCCGACGGCCAGATGAAGCTGGTCTATCACGAGATGGACGATGCTTTCGGCAAGCTCAGTCGGTGGGCCGGCAGGGTCAAGCCTGACAAGCCCTGGCGCGCCAAGGGCGCAAGGAAACTCGACGCCAGGACGATTGCGGAGTGGATCGCCAGCCTCGACTGCTCGAAGCTCACCAAGCACGCCATGGAGGAGCAGTTCTCCAACGACGCCGGCCAGCCGACCACCAAGCAGAGCCTTCTTGCTAATCTGGCCGTCGTCGCGGGCGGACGGATGAAGGACCAGATCGACGCCTTCTTCACCCAGACCGAGACTTTGCGCTGCTCGGAAGGCAATCAGGAGCTCGCCATTCGTCTCGCGCAGGACATCAAGGACAACGGCGCCAGCACCCACCTGTCGACGCCGGTGCGCGCCATCCGCATCGACAGTGAAGGCGTGACCCTGGAATTCAGCCCCTCCGGCAACGGAACGGCACGCGCGCCCTTCGCCGCCGACTATGCCGTGCTCGCGATACCCCCGAGCCTGTGGCCGGACTCACCCAACGCCAAGATCACGATCACGCCCCACCTGCCGCACGACTACTACGTCACGATGGGGACGGCGGTGAAATATCTCAGCCCGCTCAAGAAGCGCTTCTGGATCGGCGAGGGCCTCGCCCCGACCGCCATCTCGAACCAGTTCGGTGTCACCTGGGAAGGGACGGACAACCAGATCGCCCCGCCGGAGCAACCGGTCGAGCTCAGCCTGTTTGCCGGCGCCGACGTCGCGGCGGAAGCTCTCAAGCACTACCGGCCCGGTGACCAGACGCAGGTCGACTTGTTCTACGCGCAGCAGATCGGCAGCGTCTACAAGGGCTATGTCGCGCATCTGGCCGATCAGCCGGAGTTCATGGCTTGGCCGCGCGACGAATGGACCGCCGCCGGCTACTCCTGTCCCGCCCCCGGCGAGGTCTGCCTCGCCGGGCCGTTGCTGGCCAAGGGCTTCGAGGACCGCCTGTTCTTTGCCGGTGAGCACACCTGCTTTGCGTATTTCGGTTACATGGAAGGGGCTCTCCAGTCCGGCCAGACGGCGGCGGCTGCGATCATCAAGGCCATCGACAAGCAGCCTGAAGCGCATGGCTCTGCCCGGACTAGCAATTCTGTCATAGGTTCGGGGCGCCTTGCGGCGGCGAAGCCGTGACCGGAGAGGAAGCGACGCGAATGACATTCACGACAAGGGCCCGATCCAGGATTTGGGCCCGCATCGTCGCCGCGCTCGCTTTTGCCGGCGCGCTCAACGCCACCGGAGCCTCGGGGGCAACGCCTGCGAAAGTCTCGGGCTCGACGGCGCTGGCGCTCGCGGGCGTGATCGCGCCGCTGTCGCCGGACCTGACCGGCGCCGAGAGGAAGGCGGTGGCGATGCTGTTCGCCGCCAATGCCGAGATTCCCTACAAGAAGCCGATCGTGGTGACTGTGGACAGAATCGTCTGCCGCACCGGCAATGTCGACATCACGTTACGCAATTGCGAGCTGACCTTCGGCAAGAAGAGCAGGACCGTGAACGGCTCGACGGCCAATGAAATTTTCGCGACAGAAGCGCTCGCCGGCATTCCGCCCGATGGTGCGGCGGGATCGAACTTCGAGAGCCTGAGCAAGCTGAGCTGCACGATCGACCCCAATGCCATCCGCCGCAAGGACGGGAGCGGAGCCGACTGCACCTTCCAGCCGGGGAATTGAACCGCGCATGGGCAAGAACATGGGCAAGAAACCGGGTGCCGTGAAATCGCCTCAAGACCAACTAACTAATAAGGCGAATTGAAAAGACGGGCCAAACGCGCGAACCCATATCGGGCACGCAGGGCCGGCACCAACATACCAACATGAAGAATTATCTCGCTTTCTTTCTCATCCTGGGCATGACGGCAGCCTCGGCACACGGCCCATTGCCGGCGCGGCTCACGGGGCCGTCCAATCTCGTCCGGGTGGGCCTCACCGACAACGACACGACCGCCGGTGGCACCGCGCGGCTGTGCGAGCAGATCTCCTTCTCGCGCGGGCTGCGCTACGGCGACAGCGAGGCCAATGTGCTCGACGTCGCCACCAGCAGCGAGACCAAGGCGGATACGCCCCGGCCCGTGCTGCTGTTCGTGGGGGGCGACACCTTTACCGGCGATCGCGGCGCGCCGGACCTGTCCCGCGAGGTCCAGGACCAGGCGATGTGCTTTGCCGCGCGCAACGGCATGATCGGCGTGCGCGTCAACTATCGCTTTGCGCCTGCGGCGACCTGGCCGATGGGTGCAACCGACGTCGCGGCGGCGCTATCCTGGGTCCACGGCAATATCGACCTGTTCAATGGCGATGCCCGCGAGATCGTCGCGGTCGGCTACGGCGCCGGCGCCTTCCATGTCGCCACCTTGCTGGCGCATCCCGAGTTCCAGACCGACCGCGCCGATGTCGCCGCCGTCGTGCTGGTGTCCGGGATCTACCGCGCGGGCAAGGACGCGAGCGACAGCGAGAAGGCCTATCTCGGCACTGACCCCACCCAATATGACAAGCGGTCGGTCTTCCCCGGCATCCTCAACGTCGATGCGCCGATCGTGCTGGCCTGGGCCGCGAACGATCCCGCGAGCCTCGTGGCGCAGGGCGAGACCTTGAAGAAGACGCTGTGCGGCGCCGGCCACTGCCCGCGCAGCACGCTGCTGCGCAGCCGCGACGGCATCGCCGCCGCCTTCGGCCTCGACGGCTCCGGCGACAGCCTCGCCGAACCGACGCTGCTGCTGGTGCATCAGCTCGAGGCGCGGGAGCTGCCGTAGCGGCGCGTTGCGGGCGGCGCGACGACTTTCACCTTTTGCTGGGCCACCCCTCTCCCCCGCCCTCCCCCGCAAGGGGGAGGGAGCGCAGCGGAGCACGTGGCCACGCTGTGCCCTCATCGCCGACGCGCTAATGAATGGAGTCACTCGCCAAACGAAAGATGCGTTCCCTCCCCCCCTTGCGGGGGAGGGTTAGGGAGAGGGGTGCCACACGGCACGCTCTGTCGATTGATGGCCCGTCAACACGGCTGTCGTTTCGTTCGCGATGCGTCGCCTTGAAGCGGGCGATCAAGCCACAGCTTTGACAAACGCTTGACGTAGATCAAGCGGACTTGGTGCGGATTGAGCCGACCTCTTGGAGGGGCCAATATCAAGGTATCGAGCATGCGCGTCATCGGCAGGATGCTGTTCGTTTCGATGATCGCTATCGCGTCGCTTGGCGCGATGTCCCAGCAACACGCCGAACAACCCGCGAGCGGCGATGAAATCCGCATCGGCAACGTGATGCCGTATTCGGGACCGCTCTCGGAATTCGGCGCCATCGGCCAGGCGGAGGCCGCCTATTTCGACATGGTCAACGCGCGCGGCGGCATCAACGGCCGCAAGATCCGCTTCATCACGCGCGACGACAATTCCGATCCGGCCACCGCGCTGGAGCTGACGCGCAATCTGGTCGAGAAGGACGACGTACACCTGATGTTCGGCTCGTTCGGCACGCCCGGCAATATCGCCACGCGCTGGTACCTGAACGAGAAGAGAATCCCGCAGCTGTTCGTCGCATCCGGCGACGAGGAGCTGAGCCAGGCCAAGGCGTTTCCCTGGACCATGGGCTGGCAGCCGTCGTTCCGGTCGGAGGGGCGCATCTATGCCAACTACATCCAGGCCTATTACCCCAAGAAGAAGATCGTGGTGCTCTGGCAGAACGACCAGTTCGGACGCATGCTCTACAGGGGCATCCAGGAAGGTCTTGGCGACCTGAACCGCCTTGTCCTCGTCGACATCGCCTTCGACATTGCCGATGAGCATCTCGAAGGGCATGTCTCGATCCTCAAGCGCGCGGGCGCGGACATCTTCGTCTTTCTCGGCGTGCCGTCGACGGCGTCCAAGGTGATCAAGCTGGCGGCGTCACTCAAATGGCGCCCGGTCATCATCGTCAACGACGCCTCCGCCTCGATCGCCAACGCGATGGCGCCCGCGGGCCTGGAGAATTCGTCCGGCGTGATCTCGGCGGCCTTCCTGAAGGATCCGAGCGACCCCGCATGGAAGAACGACCCCGCCATGAAGGACTGGTTCGCCTTCATGGACAAGTACCATCACGTCGAAAGCACCAACAACAGCGCCGCGGTCTACGGCTACGGCGCAGCCGAGGCGCTGACACAGGTGCTGAAGCAATGCGGCGACGACCTGTCGCGCGAGAACATCATGCGTCAGGCGGCTTCGCTGAGGGATCAGCAGCCCTCCGTTGCGTTGCCCAACATCAGGATGAGCACCTCGCCCAACAGCTATCTGCCGATCAAGCAGATGCGGCTTGTCCAGTTCGACGGCCGTTCCTGGCAGCCTTTTGGCGATGTGATCGAGACCGCGTTCACGGAGGGCGCGGCGCGGTGAGTCTCGCGTCGACGCTGGTTGGTGCAGCGCGGCGTTCAGGCACGCACCTTTTGCTGGGCCACCCCTCTCCCCCGCCCTCCCCCGCATCCGCCTTCGCCAAGGCTGCGGCGGACAAGAGGGGGGAGGGAGAGCACCTGTCGCGTTGTGAGAGGTCGGCCCTTACCCTCCCCTGGAGGGGTCCGGGACGAGCGTAGCTCGCCCGTGGGTCGGCTCATGTTGAGCGAAGCGAGACATGAGGCGGGGTGGGGTGACGGTCTCTCCGCATCGAACACTGCCCGTGTTGAGAGATCACCCCACCCCGCTCGCGCTGCGCGCGATCGACCCTCCCCCTCCAGGGGAGGGTAAGAGCACCTTCACGCTGGCTTCAGCGAAGCCAGCGCGTTTTCCAGCAGCGAGCGGACGCGTGCTGCATCGCCTGACTTCACCATGGCGGGGTCGAGATACAGCTCGAGGCCGGGCGCGCGCTCGGTGATGACACCGCTCTTCTCCGCCGCAGCGTCGTTGAGCGCGTCGACCGAATAGGGAATGATTTCGCGGCTGATGCCCTTCATCGTGATCGCGGGCAGCGCGTGCGCGCGGACGATGTCGCTGACCAGCGCGAAGGTCTCGTAGCTCAGCACGATTCCGCCGGGCTCGGCGATCGATTGCAGACGCGCGGCGAGGTTCGCTTCGGCACCGATGATGGTGTAGTCCATGCGGTCGCTGCTGCCGAAATTGCCGACATTGCAATAGCCGGAATTGATACCCATGCGCGAGCGGAACGGCTGCTCGATGCCGGAGGCGCGCCACTTCGCATTGAGTTCGGCAAGACGCTGCTGCATGCGCCAGGCCATCTGGAGGCAGGCCTCAGCGTCCGCACGGTCGCCCCTGGTCTCGGGGTCGCCGAAGAAGATCAGCATGGCATCGCCGATGAATTTGTCGATGGTGCCGCCATATTCATGGGCGATCGCCGACATCTCGGTGAAGTATTCGTTGAGGAGCTGGGTCAACAATTCCGGCTGCAGCCGCTCGGCGGTCGCCGTGAAATTCTGGATATCGGAGAAGAAGATCGTGAGCTTCTTGCGCTCGGTGTGGATGGTGACGTCCTTCTGGCCGCTGAAGATGCTCTTGTAGACTTGCGGCGGGATGTAGCGCGAGATCTTCATCGACAACGAAGCCAGAAAGTCGTTGGCGGATTCGAGCTCCTTGTTCATGCCCTTGATACGGCCGGCCTGGCGGCGCTGGAGCGAGAGGAACGACAGGCCGCAGCCGGCGGCGATCAGGAAATAGGCCAGCAGGAACTTGAACGAGAAGATGTTGGCGGCGATCGGCTGCGCGATGATCACCTCCTGGATGCCTCTGATGTCACCGACCTTCCAGTCCTTCTTCGGGCTCTCGGGGTGGCTGTTGTGGCAGCTGACGCAGGCCGGGCCCATCGTGACGGGCGCGACCAGGCGGACCTTGTCGGAGAACAGCGAGGTCTCGGTCTCGACGATCTTCTGCTCGGGGTCCTTGCGAAGCGCGTCGAGCGCGTCCTTCTCGAACTTGTCGAGCTGGTGCGCGGCGCGGTTCTGGAACGGGAAATCCGAGACGAAGCGGTAGGCGATGTTCTCCTGCTGCGCGCCGATCACCCGTCCGAGCTCCAGCGACAGCGTCGCCGGGATCGGGATCGCACCGGGGACGGATTCGTAATTGTGCACGACCCTGGTGGTGCCGTTTGGGTTAGCCAGGATGCGGCCGACCACGTTGGACGCATAGTAGCTGCGCACGCTCGTGATCACCGAGTTGAGGTCGGCGGCCTGCCGGCGCAGCGCGGTCTTGCTGAGGTCGGTCAGGTCCAGCCACACCGCGACCGGCAAAGCGAGCAGGAGCAAGGCGATCACGGCCCCCGTGAGGATGCCGCTCTTGCGCTGTTCTTCGGAGATCTCTTGTTTCACCCTGTGGCTCCGTCGTGTGCGATCTTGACGCAAATCCCGGGAATTCGCGGCAAGAGCTTGCGGCGGCACAGAGCCCGCAAATGCGAGGCCGCGCAACCCCATTTCATGGTGGGTCGCAGCAAATGGCTTTTCGTTTCATGGCGAATGTTTAAGATCGGCATGAACCTGCATTCACTCCGCCGGGAGATCCTCCATATGACCGAGACCATCCGCATCAGGCGCTTCAATGCGCGCCCCGTGATCGTGCCGATGAATTTGCCGCTCAAGACCTCGACCGGCGCGGTCGCAAAGGCGCCGCTGGTGCTGATTGACTGCGAGACCGACCAGGGCGCGGTGGGGCATGCCTATCTGTTCTCGATCACGCCGTCGGCCTTGAAGCCGCTGACGGCGATGGTCACGGAAATGTCGGAGCTCGTCGCCGGCGACGAGCTGCTGCCGTTCGAGATCGAGCGCAAGCTGACCCAGCGCTTCACCCTGCTCGGCCTCGCCGGCCTGCAGCGGCTGGCGCAATCCGGCATCGACATGGCGGCATGGGATGCGCTGGCGCGCAGCAAAGGCTTGCCGCTGGCGCGCCTGCTCGGCGGCGCGCCGAAGCCGGTCAGGGCCTACAATTCGAAGGGACTCGGCATCATGCCGGCGGGCGCCGCGGTGGACGAAGCCCACAAGCTGCTGGCCGAAGGTTTTCACGCGGCAAAGATCCGCGTCGGCCGGCCCGATGCGCGGGAGGATCTCGCCGTGGTGCGCGCGGTGCGCAAGGCCGTCGGCGATCAGGTCACGCTGATGTGCGACTACAACCAGGCCCTGACGGTGACCGAGGCCATCCGCCGCGGCGAGATGCTCGACGACGAGGGGCTGACCTGGATCGAGGAGCCGATCCGCCACGACGATTACGCTGGTAACGCGCGCATTGCGGATGCGCTCCGCACGCCGGTCCAGATCGGCGAGAATTTTGACAGCGCCTTCTCGATGCAGGCGGCGCTGTCCGCTGAGGCCTGCGACTACGTGATGCCCGACGTGCAGCGCATCGGCGGCGTCACCGGGTGGCTCCGCGCCGCCTCGCTCGCACATGCCGCCGGCATCGAGATGTCGACGCACCTGTTCTCGGAGGTCAGCGCGCACCTGCTCTGCGTGACGCCGACCGCGCACTGGCTGGAATATGTCGACTGGGCCGACGCGGTGCTGGCGACACGGCTGACGATCAAGGACGGCTTTGCCCTGCCGGGCGAGGAGCCCGGCAACGGGATCGCGTGGGACGAGGCAGCGGTGAAGAAGTATCTCGTCTGATAAGACCGCCTCTTACGACCGAACAGCGGCAATCATACTCAGCTCGACGGGAGCGCCCCGCGGCAACTCGGCGACGCCGACAGACGTGCGCGTGTGACGACCGCGATCGCCCAAGCGCTCGATCAGCCGGTCGGAGGCCCCATTCATGACTTGCGACTGCTGGGTAAATCCGGGCGCTGAAGCAATGTATCCAACGAGCTGCAGGACCTGGACGATCCTGTCCTCTCCGCCTGTTGCGTGGTTGATGGCCGAAATGCAGAGATCGGCGCAAAGAGCAGCGGCCTCCTGCGCGGCCGCGATATCGACATTTGCGCCGACCTTGCCCGCATACAGCAGGTCCTCACCGCGACGCGGCAGCTGACCACTGACATACGCAATTCCACCATGGATGATCACCGGCAAATAGTTGCCGCCGGGCTTGTTCACGCTGTTCATCTCGAAAACTGCCTTCTCGTCACGTCCGGCGAAGCGACACGTTTCGCCGAACCCCGCAAATTGTATCTCACCAGGCTCGTCGCCGTCATGGATGACCGGACAATGGCAGGCGGAGGTTCACGGATCAAGGCTGCGAAGCATTTGCATGCCGAAGGCAGTGCGGATCAAGCCCGACAAGGCCTCGCCACCGCGCATTGCGCAGCGCCGGCGGGCACGATAACGATGCCCCCATGTCCACGTGGCGGCCCCACCCTCACATCCGCGTCGTCGCGCTCGGCCTGCACTGGCGGGGCGGGCGGCTGCTGGCGGCCGAGGTGCGCGACGATGCGGCGCGGATCAAGGGCGTTCGCCCGCTCGGCGGCGAGATCGAGTTCGGCGAGAGCTGGCGGACTGCGCTGGTGCGCGAATTCAACGAAGAGCTCGGCGTGGACATCACCATCACGGGCGAGCCGCTGGTGATGGAGAACATTTTTTTGCACGAGGGATCGACCGGGCATGAGGTGATGTTCATCGCCGAGGTCGCGCTTCCAGACGGCGCGTTCAGCGGCCAGGACCGCATCGACTTCCGCGAGGATAACGGCGAAGAGATCGTCGCACGCTGGTTCGATCTTGCGGAGCTCGACGTCGAGGGCGGGCCGAGCCTTTATCCGAACGGGTTGAAGGATGTACTGCTCCGACGGAAGCGCCAGTCCGCCTGACGGGCGCCTGGCTACCAAACCTCCGCGCCGGGGATTTTCTTGCGCACCACCATGCGCTGGATCCAGATGCAGCGACGGACGGATCTGTTGGAGCGGCCGACGGCGGATATCCCCTCGCCGGCCTGAAGCAGCGGCGCGATGTTCGCGCGCAGCGCCCGGCAGCGCTGGAGCTCGGCCTGCAAGTCGATCACCGCCGCATCCGCGCATGACGCCATCAGCGCCAGCACAGCCATTGCAAGACAGGTCGCCCGCATCGTTCGCATTCCTTTCACTGTGATCCCCCCGCGTCGCGCCGGTAGCGGAAGTCGCAATGGCTCGCGCGCCTTGCATGATGGTCTGCGCCCGCGTCAGCTTGACGTCGGGGCCGGACCCTTCCGCAGTCGCGAAGTCGGAAGTGCAGACAAAGGAGAAAAGCCGAGCTCCGGCTCGCCCAGCTGTGGCGGCCCCAACAAGGCTGAGCCAACGCAGACGTGATTCAGCGGTTACCGCGGGTCGCCAGATCCTGAAGAGCCGACGGCGCAGTCAGTGATATTATCCCCATCATACCAAATGCTGCGCGGGCTTCCCTAAGAACCAGCCAACGTCAAGGAGAACTCGAGTGCCGTTGTGGAAAGTCTATCACCCCGTCGGGGCCTACTCGGCTCATGACAAGAAGGAATTCGCAGAGAAGGTCACCGCAATGTATGCGAGGATTCCCATCCCGAAATTCTACGCCGTGATGATCTTCGAGGAAGTCGCCGCAGGTTCGGTCTATGTCGGCGGAGCTTCGCACGAGAAATTCGTCCGCTTCAAGATCGACCACATGGCGAGGACGATGCCCGGCCCCGTCATCAGGGAATGGTGGGTGAAAGCAGTCGACAAGTTGATCGCGCCCTACGTCAAGGACCGGGGATACGACTGGGAGGTCACCATCGACGAGCTACCGGCCGACCTTTGGTCGATTCAGGGGCAAATTCCGCCGCCATTCGAATCCCACGCCGAAACAAGATGGGTCAAGGAGAACCGGCCGAGTTCGTATGACCTCCAGGAAAAGCTGCCGGTCGGAGCCCTGTTCAAGCCGGGCGTGTCCGCCGGCTGAGGCGACGCCCGCAGGACTGTCGATCGACGCAAGACGCCGCTCCGCAGGGCGGACCGAGCCTCTATCCGACAGGACTGAAGGACCTGCTGCTCCGGCAGAAGAGCCAGTCCACCTGACGGGCGCCTGCTACCACGCCTCCGCGCCGGGGATTTTCTTGCGCACCGCCATGCGCTGGATCCAGATGCAGCGACGGACGGATCTGTTGGAGCGGCCGACGGCGGATATTCCCTCGCCGGCCTGAAGCAGCGGCGCCACGTTCTGCCGCAGCACGCGGCAGCGCTGGAGCTCGGCCTGCCAATCGATGATCGCCGCATCGGCGCGTGATGCCATCAGCGCCAGCGCAGCCATGGCAAGGCAGCTTGCCCGCATCATTTGCATTCCCTTCACCGTGATCCCCCCGCATCGCGCCGGTAGCGAAAATCGCAATGGCTGGCGCCCTGCATGATCGTCTGCGTGCGCGTGAGCCTGACGTCGGGACCAAACCCTTCCGCGGTCGCGAAATCGGCGGTGCAGACCAGGAGGAAGCCGAGCTCCGGTTCGCCCAGCGCCTTGTAGAACTCGGCATAGGCGCATCGCGTCACGTCGAACGCGAAGGTGTCCGCCGTCTGCTCGACGACGTCATAGGCGAGCGCGTCGTCGCGGGCATAGGTCTTGAACGCCGACGATACAGCGTTGCCGAGATCGGTCTCGTTCTTCGTTTTCCAGAACTCCTCACCGAAGCCGCGATAGAGATCGCCGAGCGCCTTGCGCACCAGCGCGTTGGCGCGCGCCTCGCCGAGCTCGGCCTGCAATGCCTTGACCAGCGGCACCAGCACCTGCGCCTGGATCTTTGCTTGCTCGATGACGGAAACGCTCATGGGCAGCCTCGCTCGTCTCTCGTTGCTGCGACTCTTTGGCCCTGTGACCTGGCACACATTTGCGACCATCTTAAGGTTGTATGATAGCCCAGCATAACCGAAGCCGGCCAGGCGCCCGACCTCCATTTTGATGATCTCATTTTCGAGCACGGAGAAGGAAGCAATGCTTCACTCAGTTCGCAGGGCTCGGCTATTTCCCGACCGCATATTTGCCCGAACCACAAGTTGAAAATCACGATCGATTCACGCAGATCCGTTCAGTATCCGGCCCGGCCAACAACGTAGGGCCGATCAATGTTCGTAGTCGGCACGCGCGCATGAGCGCGCGTGAACGATGTTGTCATGCCCGGCATCGGGCGGATCACGAGACGCGATCGGGATCACGAGGCGCAATAGCGCAGGACTCACCTGCCCGGACAGCCGGCCCGGGGAAATGCCGGCATCGACAGTTGCAGCACCGCGAGGGATCACCATGGACGAGCCCAAACCACTCACCAGTGCATTCACCAAGACCGCGAATTTCTCCATCCACGAGGTCGACGAGGTGTTCAGGGACGCCGCGCAGCCCGCCGCGGGGGCCGCCGCGCGAGCTGCGCGTCCGCCGGTCACCTTGCCGCCCATCCTCGGTCCGCTGTCGGCCTTCACGGGCACCTTCACAGGACAGGGATTCAATACGATCTTCCGGCCCGACAGCAAGATCACGCCGACGCCGATGCCGGGGCCGATCAGCACCACCGACCCCGACGACAACGTGCTGGAGCTGAATCTCACCGACGAGACGATGTCGTTCTCGAACAATCTTGGCTCGATCCCCAATCGCGGCTCGCTGCAGCAGGCAGATGCATTCCTCAACGGCGTGCCGTATCTCCAGACCATCAACGACATCACCACGGGAACGCCCGTGGGCATTCACTTCGAACCCGGCATCTGGCTGGCGGTGCCCGCCACCACCAATCCGCACGAGCCGTTCACCGTCGCGCGCATGGCGTCGATCCCGCACGGCACGACGATCACTGCGCAAGGCACCGCGCTGCCTCCGGTCGCCGGTAAGCCAACCATCGCGGCCATCGACATCACACCGTTCATCGGCGGCAATCCGGGCAACAAGATCACATTCCAGAACCAGACCGCGACCAACAAGACGACTCGCAGGCTACCTCAGGATCTGACCGCACTGATGGCTTCCGGCAAGCTCACCCAGGCGATGATCACCGACCCGAACACGGTGCTGCGCGATCAGATCGCGCATCAGACCATCACGCAGACCATCGTCATCGAGACCTCGACGAAGCCCGGCACACCGCTGTCCGGCGGCCCCTTGCCGGCCATCCCCTCGCCCGGCCCGCATCCGCAGGCGCCGAGCTTTGCCGGCGGCGCCGCGAACATCGCGTTCCTTCAGGGCTTGCCCGTTCCGACACCGGGCGGCAATGGCTCGAACGCCAACGCCTTCCAGATGGACGCAGTGTTCTGGATCGAGACGGTGGTTTACGACATCGACGTGCCGGCCCTGCCGCCCGGAACGCCGCCGGTGATCCTGCAACCGCGCCAGAGGAGCAACGTGCCGCTGGTTCCGAGCTTCGTCGCCGCGATCCCGTTCGTGCCCAACAAGGGATTCAAGGGCGGCCACGTCAGGGTGGCGACGACGCAGATCCAGTATTCACAGAAGGTCATGCTGGATTTCGCCGGGCTGACCTGGCCGCACGTCTCGGTCGCATCGCTGGTGCCGGCCGCACCCGTGCCGATCCCGGATCATCTGTTGCCGCTGACGTGAGGCGGATGGCGGTGTGACGACGATGCGCCACGTCCGCGGTATCGGACGTGGCCTGAACCAACGCATCCGTGATGCGACGGTGACCGCCGCTCGCGCGATCCTGAAAAGCCGGCGGCACGATCAATGGTATGATCATTGTCATCCAAAAGAGAGATGATCATGCCCCCTTCCAAGATGTCTCGCGGCTCCATCAGGCTACGACGATTTGCACGGCGCGGTCATGTTGCGGCAATTGCTGCAGCGCTGTTTCTCGCGGCGACCGCCTGGTCAGCCGGGCCGGCGCTGGCCGCGGCAGATGATGCCGAGGCGCGAACCATCTTCGAAAAATTCATTGCCGCGCAGAATGCGCACAACGCGGACGATGTGAAGGCCATGCTGTGGAATTCGCCCGGCACGCTGTTGTTTGCGAGAGGCATCGAAACCAGAGGCCGTGATGCGGTCGCGGACCGCTTCAAGGGCTACTACGAGGGCACCTGGCACCTCGAACCCGATATGTCGAAATTCCACGTCGCCGTGATCTCGAACGAGGTGATGCAGGTCCTCGTTCCCATCGTCTTCACGCGCGGCCTTCCCGGCAAGCCGGCCCAACAGAATACGTTTCTGATCAGCCAGACCTACGTGCGGGATGCGAACGGCTGGTCCGTCGCCTCGGTCCTGCCGGTCGCGAACACGGAACTGAAATAGCCGCGATCCAGAATCGTAGCCCGGATGGAGCGCACCGTAATCCGGGACAGCGTCGGAGAGGATACACCCCGGACTGCGCTTCGCTCCATCCGGGCTACACGCAGGCTTCGCAATCGCGGATTGTTTGGGCTTGCCTGGCCGAAGCTCGCCGCGGGCAGCCCGCCTGCGCCCTTTGGGCTTCGGCGTGGCATCCTTCTCTCGCTATCGCGAGCGAAGGATGGTGGGCGCGACAGGGATCGAACCTGTGACCCCTACCATGTCAAGGTAGTGCTCTCCCGCTGAGCTACGCGCCCTAGATGTCTCTAGATCGGGTCGGGTCCCTATAACGGCTCAGGGGAGCCGGTGCAAGGACCGAAGGGGGCCGATTTAGGCCGCCAGCATCTTGTTCACTTCGCTGACCAATTCGCGCAGATGCACGGGCTTGGACAGCACCTTGGCGTTCTTGGGGGCGTCCGAATCCGAGTTCAGGGCGACCGCGGCGAAGCCGGTGATGAACATGATCTTGATGTCGGGGTCGAGTTCCGAGGCCCGGCGGGCGAGCTCGATGCCGTCCATCTCCGGCATCACGATGTCGGTCAGCAGCATCTCGAACGGCTCTTCCCGGAGCCGCTGATAGGCGGCCATGCCGTTGTCATGGGACGAGACCTGAAAACCAGCGTTTTCCAGCGCCTTGACCAGGAAACGGCGCATGTCGTTGTCGTCTTCGGCGAGCAGGATTTTGGGCATGGCAGGAAACGTCAAATCCCCAGAGGATATCAGCAGAGGTTACTAAGCCCGACAGAGGGTAAATTTGGGGTGAAAATCTTTACCCTGGGCTGGCTGCGCTGCCGGTCCCTTGTGAACCCGAATGCGGCACGAATCAATCGAGCCGCGCTGGCGCATCCCCGCTTCCCTGCCCACACGGTTAAGACATGTTCCAGCGCCGATCACATCTTTTCGCTTGGCAGAATGGTTGCGATTCCAGACAATGACGACACATAAGAGCCGCTCCACCGGCCGAATCAATTCGATCCGAGACCCGGATCCCGCGGCGCGAAGGGACGAAGCCTGAGAAGATGACCCGGTTTGACGGCGACGTGTCGCCCGCCTTCGAGATCGTGGAGCCCGCGCAATGGCGCGCGCCTGTCATCTTCAACTCGCCCCATTCCGGCTCGACCTATCCGGACGAATTCCTCAGCGCCTCCAGGATCGACCTGACGACGCTGCGGCGGTCCGAAGATTCCTTCATGGACGAGCTGATCGGCCATTTGAGCGAGCGCGGCTTTCCGACCGTGCGGGTCAACTTTCCCCGCTCCTATGTCGACGTCAATCGCGAGCCTTATGAGCTCGATCCCCGCATGTTCACCGGACGGCTGCCGAGCTTTGCCAATACCCGCTCGATGCGGGTCGCCGGCGGGTTAGGCACCATCCCGCGCGTGGTCGGCGACGGCCAGGAGATCTATCGCGAACGCATCCTGGTCGACGATGCGCTGGCGCGGATCGAGACGCTCTACAAGCCCTATCATCGCGCGCTGCGCCGGCTGATCAACAAGGTGCACCAGATGTTCGGCACCGTGGTGCTGGTCGACTGCCACTCGATGCCCTCGGTCGGCGTCAGCAGGGACGAGCCGCGGCGGCCCGACATCGTGATCGGCGACCGCTACGGCACGAGCTGCACGCCGCTGCTTCCGGACAGGGTCGAGGAGACCATGGGCGGGCTCGGCTATTCGATCGGCCGCAACAAGCCCTATGCCGGCGGATTCATTACCGAGCATTACGGCAACCCCGCGAGCGGGCTGCACGCGGTGCAGCTCGAGCTCAACCGCGCGATCTACATGGACGAGCGGCGGCGCGAGCGCAGTCCGCGCTTTGCGCAAGTGGCAAGCGACTTCGGCGTGCTCGCCGACGTGCTGGCGACGACGATCCCGTTCGGCGATCTCGGCCCGTTCCAGGCCGCGGCGGAATAATAGCGAGCCGTCGCCGCGCGATCGCGCCGCCGATCAAACATCAGATCAAGCTGCCAGCGTATCGTGCGCCGAATCTTCGCTTCGCGTTTTCGCGCGCTCGAAGTGAAGATCGAGGCTCAAAGAAAAAAGGGCCGCTTCTGATGAAGAAGCGGCCCAAGTCTAGGGAGGAAACGCCCAAGGAGGGCAGCGGTAACGCAGAGCGCTACCGCACCGCAACAATATGCGGCCGCGACGCACAAAGTGCAAGGGCTTTTGAGCCGTTTCCCATGCAATATGCACATGGCTCAATTGCTTATAGCGAAACCCAGATTCAGTTTCTTTGATAAGGAAATTCAATGGGTTGATAACCGTTTGCATACGAACAAGGCATACTCGGAACTAAGTTTTCAACTCTATGATCGATATTTGGCCAGCATATGACTGGGATGGGGCAGCCGGTTGCGGCATCCAAAATACCAGGGAGCAAACCAACTCAGCGCTGCACGCGAGAAGCGAATTGAGCTAGGCAGGAGCGAGCTTCACCCGACTTTCGTTTTGAGGATGCGCCGTGACGGTGATCGACTTCTCAGCCTTCATCGGACGGCTCGCCACCGCCTCCGGCGAAACCATCCTGCCGTTCTTCCGCACCTCGCTGTCGATCGACGACAAGAGCAAGACCAAGGATTTCGACCCCGTTACGGAGGCCGACCGCGCCGCGGAGGCGGTGATGCGCCGGCTGATCAAGGCGAGCTTCCCCCAGCACGGCATCGTCGGCGAGGAATTCGGCAACGAGCGCGAGGACGCCGATTATGTCTGGGTGCTCGACCCCATCGACGGCACGAAATCCTTCATCGGCGGCTTTCCGATCTGGGGCACGCTGATCGCGCTGCTGCACAAGGGCGCGCCGGTGTACGGCATGATGCACCAGCCCTTCATCGGCGAGCGCTTCTCCGGCGACAACGGCTCGGCCACCTATAAAGGCCCGTCCGGCGAGCGCCGGCTCCAGGTCCGTCGCTGCGCCTCGCTGTCGGAAGCAACGAGCTACACCACCAGCCCGCTGCTGATGAACGAACGCGACCGCGCCATCTTCAGCCGCATCGAACAGGGCGCGCGGCTGTCGCGCTATGGCGGCGACTGCTACTCCTATTGCATGCTGGCGGCCGGTCACGTCGATCTCGTGGTCGAGACCGAGCTGAAGCCTTACGACATCGCCGCCCTGATCCCGATCGTGACCGGCGCCGGCGGCGTCGTCACCACCTGGGAAGGCAAGCCGGCCCAGGGCGGCGGCCGCATCATCGCGGCCGGCGATGCAAGAGTTCACGAAGAAGCACTGAAACTGCTCAACGGATAAGCGCCCCAAGGAGCGTGCATGAAAAGAGCCTGCATGAACAACTGGCCTAAGCTCCTCCTTGCATTCCTGCTCCTGTTTCCCGCCCTCGCCTCCGCGCAGAATTTCCCCGCAAAACCGATCAAGCTGATCGTGCCGTTCCCGGCCGGCGGGCCCAACGACATCATTGCCCGCGTGATCGGCCAGCGCATGTCGGAGCTGTCAGGGCAGCCGGTGCTGATCGACAACCGCGGCGGCCAGGGCGGCGTGCTCGGCACCGACGCGGTCTCCAAGGCCGCGCCCGACGGCTACACCATCGCCATCTCCTCAGCCGGCGCGCTCGCGATCAGCCCGAGCATGGAGCGGGTCGCCTACGACACCGCGAGCGACCTCACGCCGGTGACGCTGGTTGCGACCGTGCCGGAAATGCTGGTGGTTGCCACCAACGTGCCCGCAAAGGACATCGGCGAGCTGATCGCGCTCGCCAAGGCGCAGCCCGGAAAGCTCAATTTCGCCTCCTCCGGCCCCGGCAGCCTGCCGCACCTCGCCGGCGAATTGTTCAAGCTGACGGCCAAGATCGACATCGTCCACGTGCCCTATCGTGGCGCTGCTCCCGCGGTGAACGATCTCCTGGGCCAGCAGGTGCAGATGACCTTCCTGGATCTTCCGGTGCTGCTGCCGCAGGTCAAGGCGGGCGCGTTGAAGCCGATCGCGGTCGGCTCGGCCGAGCGCTCCGCGACCGCGCCCGACGTGCCGACCACCGCGGAAGCGGGCTTTGCCGATCTTCGTATCGAGAACTGGTACGGCATGGTGGCGCCGAAGGGCACGCCGAAGGAGATCGTCACCGCGCTGCATGGCCTGGCGACGAAGGCCATGGCGGATCCGGCCGTAAAGGAAAAGCTCGCCGCCCAAGGCGCGACCCTGATTGGCGACGAGCCGGAGCATTTTCGCAGCTTCATCGCGGACGAGACCGCGAAGTGGGCGAAGGTGATCAAGGATGCCGGAGTCGAGACGGCGAAGTAGCGCGCGGTAGGCGAACGGCCTCACAACGCGACAGGTGCGTTCCCTCCCCCCTTGCGGGGGAGGGCCAGGGAGAGGGGTCCACACGGGGACTCCATCGATCTCTCTTCTTCGCGACAGAGACACCTTTTTCTGGGTACCCCTCTCCCCCTCCCTCCCCCGCAAGGGGGGAGGGAGCGCAGTTGTGCGCACCGCCGCAACGTAGGCTCACATCAAAAAGCCGCCCTCACGCCGCCTCTGCCCTTAAATGCTCCACCAGCATCTTGGCCGGCCTTGGCAGCGCCTTGAAGCTGCGGGCGCAGATCACGAGCTTGCGGTTGGCGAAGGCATCACGCAGGCGGACCATGGCCAGCGGCATCAGCTTGGCGCAGCGGCGGGCGGCGGATATCGGCACCAGGGCGATGCCGACGTCAGCGGCGACCATCTGACAGATCGCGTCGAAATCGCGCAGACGCGCACGGTAATGCGGACGCATGCCGAGCCGGGCGGCGTGCTTCGAAATGTGCATCTGGAGTGCAGTGGCGCTGGTGAGCCCGACGAATTCGCAATCCCGCGTCTCCTGAAAATCGATCTGGCGACGGCCCGCGAACGGGCCGCGCCGCGACGTCACCAATGTCAGGTGGTCCTCGCTGAAGACGAAACGCTCGATATGATCAGGCAGCGCGTGCTCGGCGGCAAAGCCGAGATCGGCGGCACCGGCGGTGATTGCTGCCGCGATATCGGTGCTCTCGCGCTCCTCGATGTCGATGGCGACGTCGCGATGCTCGCGCAGGAAACCCGCCAGCGCCTTCGGCAGATGCTCCGACAGCCCCGAGGTGTTGACGAGAAAATGCACACTCGCGCGCACGCCGCTGGCAAAGCCGGCGAGATCGCCGCGCAGGGCGTCGACCTGGTGCATCACGACCCGTGCATGATCGAGCAGGCTCTCGCCCGCCGCAGTCAGCTCGACACCGCGCCGCCCACGCTTGAGCAGCGCGACGCCGAGCGCGTCCTCGAGCCCTTTGATGCGCGCGCTGGCAGAGGCCAAGGCGAGATTCGATCGCTCGGCGCCGCGCGTGATGCTGCGCTGGTCGGCAACCGCGATGAAGAGCTGGAGGTCGACGAGGTCGAAGCGCATGGTCGGATTCTCCTCAGCCTCCGCCAGGAACGAAGGCTGTCTCCGTAACCTTCAGATTGTGCCCGCGCGCGGCTTCGGTCAATGTGCAAGATATGATTGACCCGCTCCTCATCCTCATCGCCGCCGTCTTCCTGATCGCCGGATTCGTCAAGGGCGTGGTCGGGCTCGGCCTGCCGACCGTGTCCATGGGCCTGCTCGCGGTGAACATGGCGCCGAGCCGCGCGATCGCCATCGTGATCGTGCCCGCCATCGTCACCAATATCTGGCAGACCTTCGCCGGCCCCTATCTGCGCGACATCCTGAGGCGGCTGTGGCCGCTGATGATCGGCACCGTGATCGGATGCTGGCTCAATGCCGGCGCGCTGACCGGCCCGCATGCCCGTTACGGCACGATCGTGCTCGGAATCCTGCTCGTGATCTACGCGATCATCGGGCTCAGCAAATTCAAGTTCCACGTCGCGCCGCAGAACGAGAAATGGGTCGGCGGCGTGGTCGGCGTGATCACCGGCGTGATCTCGGCCTCGACAGGCGTGCAGGTGATCCCCTCGATGCCGTTCATGCAGGCGATCGGCATGGAGAAGGACGAACTGGTGCAGGCGCTCGGCGTGTTCTTCACGACCGCGACGCTGGCGCTCGCCTTCAATCTCACCGCCGGCGGCTTGCTGACGCCGGCGAACGCCGTGCCGGGCGCCGTGGGCATGGCCATGGCCTTTGCCGGCATGTTCGTCGGCCAGTCGGTGCGGGCGCGGATGCCGGCGGAAGCGTTTCGCCGCTGGTTCCTGATCGCGATGATCCTGCTCGGCATTTATCTCGCCGGCAGCGCGCTGCTGAAGGAGTTCGCCTGAGGCCTACGATTTGGGCTCGTAGCCCGGCACCCATTTTTCGTGCTGGGGCAGATCGTCCTGGATCGTCCACCACGGTGCGCGCGACGAGGTGAAGACGTGGAGGCGGGGCCTGACATCGGGATCGTCATCGAGCAGGCCGGCGGGAATGCTGACGGTCGGCAGATAACTCGCCTTGCCCGGCGTCAGGCAGCCGCAGGTCTTGCAGCGATGGCGGAAGCTCCCCGGCGCGGATTCGTAAGCCACCGTCATGTCCTCGCCGGCAACAAAGCGAAACTTGTCGGCATCGACATGGGCGTAGGTGGCGAAGGCGGCACCGGTCAGCTTGCGGCAATTGGCGCAATGACAATGCGTGAGCGCACGCACCTGATCGATCTCGAAACGCACGGCGCCGCATAGGCAGCTTCCACGAACCATCGAAACCTCCCCGCGCGGCCTCTATCGGGCCGACTGCATGCCGGACCAGTCATCCGTTCGAATGAGTTATCGCGTCTCCAGCATGGCGACGCGGATGCCGAGATAGATGAAGAGGCCGCCGAGCGCGCGGTTCACCCAGGCGATCGCGCCCTCAGACTTGCGCAGCCGGTGGGCCGCCCTTGCCGCGAACGCCGCCAGCACCAGGCACCACAACGTTCCCGTAAAGATGAAGATCAGGCCGAGCGTCAGGAAGGCGAGCGGCTTGTGCGGGGAATCGGCTGCGACGAATTGCGGCAGGAAGGCCAGGAAGAACAGCGCGACCTTGGGATTGAGCGCGTTGGTGAAGACGCCCTGGAGGAAGACCCGCCGCAGCGGGCTCCGCTCCGGCTCGTCGATGGCTGCGGCCAGCGCCGGGCGCGACCACAGCATCTGAAGTCCCGTCACGACGAGATAGGCCGCACCGACCAGCTTCAGGATCGAGAAGGCGGTCGATGAGGCCATCAGCAGCGCCGAAAGGCCGATTGCCGCGCCCGCGACGTGGAAAAAGCAGCCAAAACTGATGCCGAGCGCGGCCGCGGCGCCGCCCCGCCAGCCCATCTGCATGCTGCGGCCGATCACGTAGACCGAGTCCGGGCCAGGCGTGATGTTGAGCAATATGCCCGACAGGATGAAGAGCCAGATCTCGTGAATGCCCAGCATGTGAGGTGCCCCCGTCAGCCTTGAAAGGCGGGCTTATTCGGTTCGGCCGCCGCCGTCCACCGCCAGGATTGCGGAGAATTTACCTCAAATTTGCAATGCGGATCATGCTTTCGCCCGGCCTTATCTGCTCTATAAAGGCAGGGTTCTTGGAAATGCGGGATTCGAGGCGACTGCCACGCGGGGGCCGGTCATCGATCCCTTGGAGCTCCGGATTATGGAAAGACGTCTGGCCGCCATCGTCTGCGCCGATGTCGCCGGCTATTCGCGCATGATGGGCAGAGACGAGGCCGGCACCCATGCCGCCTTCAAGGCCCATCGCAGCGCGATCCATCCCATCATCCTCAACCATGGCGGCCGCGTCGTCAAAAACACCGGCGACGGCTTCCTGTTGGAGTTCCCGAGCATCGTCGGCGCTGTCGAGGCCGCGATCGCGATGCAGACGCTGATGGCGGAGCGCAACCATCACCTGCCGGCCGAGCGCGCCATGCAGTTTCGCCTCGGCATCCACATGGGCGACGTCATCGCCGACGAGGACGAGGTATTCGGTGACGACGTCAACATTGCCGTCCGCCTCGAAGCGGTGGCGAGCCCCGGCGGCTTCGCCATCTCGGCCAAGGCCTACCGGGAGGCGAGCAAGCACCTGACCGCGCTGCTGGTCGATGCCGGCAACCATCGCTTCAAGAACATCAAGGACCCGATCGGGGTCTGGACCTGGATGCCCGAGGGTGCGCCGGCGCTCGCGCCCGAGCTCCGGGAGGCGTCGGTGCTGTCGCAGCAGTACCGCACAGCGATCGTCGGCGTGCTGCCCTTCGCCAATCTCAGCGACGCCCAGGACGAATATTTCTCCGACGGCCTCACCGAGGATCTGATCCACGCGCTGTCGCTGCAATCCTTCTATCGCGTGCTGAGCCGCAACTCGACCTTCGCGTTCAAGGGCAAGAACACCAGCACCCGCCTGATCGCGCGCGAGATCGATGCCACCTATCTGATCCAGGGCTCGGTGCGGCGCGCCGGAGCCAAGATCCGCGTCACCGCCGAGCTGGTCGCGCCGGAGACCGGCGAGCAGCTCTGGACCGGCCGCTACGACCGCGACATCGGCGAACTGTTCGCGATGCAGGACGAGATCACCACCAATCTGTCCGCCGCCATCGCCACCGAGATCGTCCGTGCCGAGGCCTCGGCGCCGGCGCGGCTCTCCACCGACGTGACCGCCTGGGACCGCTTCCTCAAGGGGCTGTCGCACTACTACCGGCAGACCAAGGAGGACCTGGCCACCGCCGTCGACCTGTTCCGCGAAGCCATCAGCCTCGACCCCAAACTGTCGATCGCGCACGCCTATCTCGCCACGATCCAGATCCAGAGCATCCAGTTCGGGTGGGTCAAGGGCACGCGCGAGATGTGGGCCGAGGCGATGGCCCTCGCCGAGACCAGCGTCCGGCTCGACCCGCGCTCCTCCTTCGCCTTCTCGATCCTGTCCTGGGCGCATGCCATGGAGGCGCATTACGAGGCCGCGATGGACGCCGCCAAGCGCGCGGTCGCGCTCAACCCCTACGACAACGGCGCACGCGGCGTGCTCGGCATCTGCCATTTCGTCATCGGCGAGCACCGCGAGGCGATCGAGCTGTTTTCGATGGCCGCGCAGCGCGACAACAGCGACCCGCGCTACCAATGGGCCGCGCTGAACGCCTTCAGCCATTATCTGCTGGGGCAATACGACGCGACCCTGTCCTGGGCGCGCGAGCAGCTCTACATCAACCCGAACCACATGCAGGCGCTGGCGATCCGTGCCGCGGCGCTGGCACAGTTGGGTCGGGACGATGAGGCTGGCGAGGCCGTCGGCGTGCTGATGCGCAACTACCCGACGCTGAATGTCGATCGTCACTTGCGCAATTTCCACTGGAAGCGGCCCGAGGACCTTGCCCATTACCGCGAGGGGCTTCTGAACGCGGGCGTGCCGCTCAGCAAGCTGACCCTGGTGCAAAGCGACGTCAAACGCGCGGCCGAGTCCTGACAGGCGGGCCTTCTCGGTCTCGACCCAGCCCCTTCGCAAAACGCGGGCCGGCTTTTATTGACAGGACCGTGAATTCAGCCACACTTCTTTACACGCTGAAGTAGTATAAGCTGCTGTCGGTTTGTTAGGACTTTCCGCGCTCTATCGGCGCGTCTTCATTTCACGATTCGCTGTTTTCAGGATTTTGGGCCATGAACGACCCCGCCTCGAAGCCTCCCTTCGATCCCTCGATCCAGGTCTCGCCAGACAATCCCTGCCCCTTCCTGCGCGGCCTGGTCGGCGAAGGCTTCGTCGAAGGCGGGACCGTCCCGATCGGCAAGCTATCGCAGACGATCGCGAATGCGAGCGGCGACAAGGGGCTGATGAAGACGGTGGCCCGCGTCGAGACCCGCGGCATCGCGCTGATCGCCAACGGCTTCGGTCACATCCTGAAGAGCATCTTTTCGGGCGCACAGCTCGATGCCCTGCGCGGCGGCCCCCTGGACAAGCGCGGCGCCGGTTCGCGCATCCTCGGCGTCGACGGCAAGGTCAATGAGGATCAGATCGCCCGCCTGGCCAGCTTCGGCAGGGACTATACCGATCCGAACGGCGGCGGCACCGAGCCCGGCATCAACGCGTCGGAAATACAAACTTACATGCGCGACAACCTCAAGCGCGCCGGGAGCACTGCGCGCTGGTACTATCGGATCTTGATGCAGTTCGAATGGCCCATCCTGCTGAAGATCATGGGCAAGGGCGAAGGCGAGAACCGCTATCTCGCCATCGCCGACGTGCGTACGCTGTTCAACGAGCGCAAATTCCCTGACAGGATCACGCAGCGAGTCGTCAGCCAGCCGGTCACCCCGCCCTCGCTCATATGGCGCGTTGCCGGCGGGTTAGTCGCCGCGCTGCTCGTCTTTGGCGTCGTGGCGCTGCGCTTTCCCGATCAATTCCAGCCGATGCTGCCCGGCATCCTCGGTGACCTCGTGGCGCCGCCATTGCCGAAGCTTGTCGAACCGCGGGCCGCGTACTGGCTCGAGCAAAACTGGGCGCTGGAGGACCGGCACTGGTTTCATCACGCCAGCCAGGGCACCGCGACCTTCCCGGTGCCCTACAGCTGGTTCATGGCGCTCGAGCAGCCGCGGCTTCATTTCTTCGCAAAGCCCGGGATGCTGCATGACAGCGACCATCTGCAGCGCTTCGGCTTCATCCCGAGCCCGCAGACGATCAACACCGACGACGCCACGCTGCGCCGGTTCGGCTACGCCAATGTCTACGACAAGACCAAGCCGGTGCCGGCGCGGCTTTGGGATCCGCCGGTTAACTGGGGCGCCCAGGCTGAAAACGTCGACGGCCTGCCCGTCGGCTTTGCTCGCATGACCGGCGTACCCGATCCTGCGACCGGCCAGGTCGGCGACGACCGGATCGGCCTGACCTGCGCCGCCTGCCACACCGGCCAGATTCACTACAAAGGCATCGACATCCGTTTCGACGGCGGCCCGGCGATGACCGACCTGAGGAAGCTCGAGGTCACGACGGGTCTGTCGATCGCCTACACGCTCCTCGTGCCGGGTCGCTTTACGCGCTTCGCCGACCGTGTGCTCGGCCCCTCCGCCAGCGATGCGGATCGCGACGCGCTGAAGCAGAAGCTGCGCACGATCAGCACGTTCCTGATCGACTGGGAGAAGACCTACGCGAAAACCATCGACGGCAAGACGAGGTTCAACGAGAAGACGAAGCGGGAAGAGAAGCAGCAGGACACCGAGGAAGGATACGGCCGTCTCGACGCGCTCAACCGCATCGGCAATCAGGTCTTCGCCCAGGACATGACGCTCAGCGGCCTCAGCGGCTTCGAAAAGAATCTGCATGCCAAGGACGCGCCGGTCAGCTTCCCGCCGATCTGGACCGTGCCCTGGCTCAAATTCGCGCAATATGACGCGTCCATCGAACAACCGCTGATCCGCAACGCCGGCGAAGCGCTGGGCGTGACGGCGCTGCTCAATCTGTCCGACAATACCCCCAAGGACACGCTGTTCCGCTCGTCGATGGATATCAAGAACCTGAACTGGATCGAGGATCTGCTGAAGGGGTCGGCGCCCTATCCGAAAAAGCAGCTCTCCGGACTGACATCACCGAAATGGCCGTCCGACATCTTCGGCGACAATGCCTGGAAGATCGATGGCGAGCGCGTCAAGAACGGCCGCAAGCTCTACGCGCAGATCTGCGTCGAATGCCATCTCGGGCCGGTCAACGATCCCGTGTTCGACACCGAGTTTCCGGACCAGAGCATCTGGTCCTCGTCGCGCTGGGAGACCATCGGCAAAGACAAATTCCTGAACGAGGTCCAGAAAAGCGTCAAAGGCATGGGCACCGATCCCGCTCAGGCCAGTGTGCTGGCGACGCGGACGGTTCAGGTCCCGGGCTTTCTCGAGCTCGATCCCACGCAGAAGCTCAATGCCTGGTGGAGCTGCAATCTGCCGGCTATCTCCTCGACCGACATGCCGTACTCGGTCGGGCTGATGGTGCTCGTCGACATCGTCAGCCGCAAAGCGATGGACGATGCGAAGATCGACCCGAAGGTTCAGCAGGCCTGGTGGGGCGAGCGCAAAAACTGCCCGAATCCCGGTCCGCAGCCGGCCGAGGCGAAGGAGCCGCCGCCCTGGTATCGCGCGCGCCCGCTCAACGGCGTCTGGGCCACCGCGCCTTACCTGCACAACGGATCGGTGCCCTCGCTCTACTGGATGCTGAGCCCCGCGGCCGAGCGCCCCAAATCGTTCTGCATGGGTGGTGGTCGCGACTACGATCCGAAGCAGGTCGGCTTCGCGGTCGTCGACGGCGAGAGCTGCAAGACCGGGCAGTCGCGCTTCTCGACGCGAGCGTCTGATGGCACCGAGACCTTCGGCAACAGCAATGCCGGCCACTCGTTCGATGGCACGCCGGGCCCCGGCAAGGACGGCACCATCGGCCGCGTGCTCAAGGAGCAAGAGCGCTACGATCTGATCGAATATCTGAAGACGCTGTGAGGCAGAGAAGGTTCATCGTCATGGCCGGGCTTGTCCCGGCCATCCACGTTCTTTGATCGCGCAACAAGGCGTGGATGCCCGGGACAGGCCCGGGCATGACGGAGATTGTGGAACGATCAGCCGTCCTCAGGAAGCTTCCACCCCGTCACTTGAACAGCGGCGTGCCCGGCACGAAGGCGTCGAAGGCGGCCCAGAACTGGGAGCGGTAGCGGTCCTGCTCCTGGAGGATCTCGTGCTTGGCGCCGGCGATCACGAGATGGGAGCCGGCGCGCAAATGATAGGCGAACTCCTCGATCGCCGCGGTCGAGACCACGGTGTCGCTGGAGGCCGCCAGCATCAGGATCGGCTGGCGGATCTGGGAAGGGTAGTTCTTGCCCTTGAAGGTGTTCATGGCGTGGAAGGCGGTATCGGCCCAGGCGACCGTCGGTGACGCGAGCCCGAGCGTCGGATCCTCCTCCAGGATCGCGGCATTACGCGCATAGCGCACGGGATCGCTGGTCAGCGGATTGTTGATGAAGGGATTGAGCCCGGTGATGTGGTCGCTGCCGCCGGGGACATAGCGACCGCCCATCCCCATCAGGCGCATCGTCTTCAGCAGCGCCCGCGCCGGAAACGAGGTGGCGCGGCCGGGCAGGTCGATCATCGGCGCCGACAGCACCATGCGGTCGAACCAGCGCTTGCCGGCATGCGCCACCCGCAGCATCACGGTGCCGCCCATGGAATGGGCGAGCGCGAAGAAGGGCGGCGGGCAATCCGGCAGCACCACCTGCTGCACGAAGGTCTCGACGTCGATCTCGAAATCGGAGAAGTCGCGCACATAGCCCTTGCGCGGATCGCGCAGGCGGCGCGAGGAGTGGCCCTGCCCGCGCCAGTCGATCATCGCCACCGCAAAGCCGCGGTCGCGCAGGTCGCGCACGGTCTCGAAATATTTCTCGATCTGCTCGCTGCGTCCGGTGAAGACGCAGACCGTGCCCTTGCGGTTCGCCGGCGGCGCCCAGCGCGCAAAGCGCAGCTCGGCGCCATCGGGCGTCTTGATGGTGCCGCTGACGACGTCTTCGGGAACGGGATTGGACGGAATCGAGATCAGCGTCATTGGGCGAGAAATGCTGCAAATCAAGGGGCTGGAGCGCCGAAAAGGCGCAACTTGCCGCCCTCTTGAACGCCGTTCCCCTGAACCCATATCACCATGGTGCAGGCCGCTACCAGTGTTTCGGAACCGGAACATTAGGCTGCACACAGACTAAAGCCCGGCCCGATTGGCGGGCGGGTTACCAACAGTCGCTCAATGGAGGACTAGACCATGCGTACCTACGACCTGACTCCGTTTTACCGTTCCACTGTCGGCTTCGACCGCCTCTTCAGCCTACTCGACCAGGCCGGTTCGGACGGCAGCCCCGGTTATCCCCCCTACAACATCGAGCGTACCGGCGAGAACACCTACCGCATCACGGTTGCGGTGTCCGGCTTCGCCAAGGACGAGCTCTCCCTCGTCGCGAAGGAAAACACGCTGACGATCAAGGGCGAGAAAGTCGCCAACGAGAACTCGAAGTCCGAAGTGCTCTACCGCGGCATCGCCGCGCGTGCCTTCGAGCGCGCCTTCCAGCTTGCCGACTTCGTGCAGGTGAAGGACGCCTCGCTCGAGAACGGGCTGCTTCACGTCGACCTTGTGCGCGAGATTCCCGAAGCCAAGAAGCCGCGCCAGATCGCCATCAACGCGGGCGCGCCGAAGGCGCAGGTGATCGAGAGTTCGGTCGCCGCCTAAGCACGTCGACAGCCACCAAGTTGCGAAAACGCCCCGGTGCCCCGGGGCGTTTTTTTCGTTTTGCATCGCATCACAGAACGGTGAGGACATGTAACGCCGCGACCACGCGCTCCGTCCTTTGGGCATCGCAGCAAAAACAATACGGAGCACGATCATGTCACTTTGGCGCAGCCTTCTCATCGCCGCGAGCCTGCTGGCGGCCCCCATCAGCCTGGCTCACGCGCAGACGCCGCAGACGGTGAAAGCCAAGAACGTCGTGCTGGTGCACGGCGCCTGGGCCGACGGATCGAGCTGGTCGGAGGTGATCCCGATCCTCCAGGCCGCGGGCCTGCACGTCACCGCCGTGCAAAATCCGCTGTCGTCGCTTGCGGACTCCGTCGAGGCGACCAAGCGCGCGCTGGCCGAACAGGACGGCCCGACGGTGCTGGTCGCGCATTCCTGGGGCGGCACCGTGATCAGCCAGGTCGGTAACGACCCGAAGGTCACCGGCCTCGTCTACGTCGCCGCACGCGCGCCCGATGCGAACGAAGACTTCGTCGCGCTGTCGAAGCAGTTTCCGGCAGGCCCGGCCCGCGCCGGCATCGTCGAGCGCGACGGCTACACAAAGCTCTCTGAAGACGCCTTCCTGAAGTATTTTGCCAATGGCGTGAAGCCGGAGCAGGCCAGGGAGCTCTACGCCGTGCAATGGCCGACCGCCGCCTCGATCTTCGCCGGCCGCACCACGGAAGCTGCATGGCACACGAAGCCGAGCTGGTACGCGGTATCGAAGAACGACGGCACCATCAATCCCGATTTCGAACGCTTCCTCGCCAAGCGCATGAACGCAACCACGATCGAGCTCGATGCCGGCCACCTCTCGCTGGTGTCGCATCCGAAGGACGTGGCGAATCTGATCCTGGAAGCCGCGGGGTATCCGCGCAGCTGAGCGCGCGATTGCCGCAATGAAAAAGCGCCCGCGATTTTCGGGCGCTTTTTTTTGCTCAGGTCTCCGTCCGGAGCGTGGCGCGCAGTCGCGTCAAGCGAGCGCGCGCTAGTCCAGCCCCTGCGCCGCCGGCATCTCCTGCGTCGGCATGATAGTCGGAGCCGGCTTGGCCTGACCGACGGTTGGCGCGGCGGTTTGCGGTGGTGCGGCTTCGGCGGGCTTTGCCTGCACGGCAGCGGTCTGTTGGGCGGGCTGCGCCTGCGGCGCTTGTACCTGCTGCGGAGCTGGCGCGGCCGGCTTGGTGGCGGCGACAGGCGCCTCGCCGCGGCGCGGGGCGGCCTTCGGCAGCGGCACGGTGCGGCTGGCGACATGCGGGATCGAGGCCGGCGGACGCGGCGGGCCGCTGCGGACCATGGTCGGCGGCGGCAGCGCGCTTTGCGGACGGTAAGGTGCAACCGTCGGCACCTCATCACTGGGGGCCATGCCGAAGGCGTCAGCGGCCGGCATGAAGCGCAAAATTCGCCCGTCGCGGGCATCGATCACCAGCCGGCCGTCGTCGCCGCGGCGGTCGATCACCGCGATGGTGTAGACGCCGCCGCGCAGGCGCGGGATGCCAAGCGGAGAGAAGCCGTTGTCGCGCAGCACGGCGTAGACCTCGGTCGGCGGCAGCAGCGCCGGTGCCGGACCGCGCTCCTCGTAGCCAAAGCCGTAACCGTAGCGCGGCGGCGGCGCGGCTTCCGGCGGCCCATAGGGTCCGTCGAAATCCGAGACCGCGATATAGGCGCCCCGCGCAGCGCCGTTGGCCGGAACTTGTGCCTCGACGGCCGTTGCCACCAGCGCCAGCGTGGCAGCGGCCACACATCCTGTGAAAAACTTCATGGTCGACACGCTCCTGTCAGGCCCCCGAATGCCTCGCGCTCTTTCGCTTCTTGCGGCGTGGCGCGCCTTTCGAAGGGCTGATCCGAAGCTTCATTCGGGATTTCGGCGTCGGCAGGGCCGGATCAGGGCGCGTTTGCTTCAAAACCGGGGCCGCGTGCCATGCGGAAAGCGCTGATTGACACTCTGGGAATCGGGACTTCCGCGCGCTTGTGTGATAGACAAAAATTTGGCAAGGTGATGGTTAGGACAGGAAGACTGTCTCAATTTTGCTTGCAGTTCCGGCATACGGATTGCAACGAAAGTCGGTGCTTTCGAGCGCCAGGAAGGCAACAGGCAAAGCCGTTCTCGGGGACGAAGAACGCCTTGGCCTGAATTTAAGAAAATGCGGCTCGCAGCGGACGAGCGGTGACCCAGAGGCGGGTGCCGCGGAACGCCCAAGGTGCGCCGAAGATAGCGGTGAGGCAGCTTGCCGCATGGAGAGGATTGGAACAATGAACGGGTCGCAATTCGAGCGCGCAAACATCGTGGCAGAAGAACTGTCGGCGACGGTCGCCTCGAAAACGACTGATCCGATTCAGGAACACAATTCGCGTCCGCCGGCCGTAGGTCTGTACGATCCGAGCCTGGAAAAGGATTCCTGCGGCGTCGGCTTCATCGCCAACATCAAGGGCAAGAAGTCCCACGAGATCGTCGCGGACGCGCTCAGCATCCTCTGCAACCTCGAGCATCGCGGCGCCGTCGGCGCCGACCCGCGCGCCGGTGACGGCGCCGGCATCCTGGTGCAGATCCCGCACCCCTTCTTCAGCCGCAAGGCCGGGGAGCTCGGCTTCACGTTGCCGGCTCCTGGCGAATATGCCATCGGCGCGCTGTTCATGCCGCGCGACACCGCCTGGCGCAATGTCATCAAGAGCATCATCGCCGACCAGATCAAGGAAGAGGGCCTGACCCTGCTTGGCTGGCGCGACGTGCCGACCGACAATTCCTCGCTCGGCGTCACCGTGAAGCCGACCGAGCCCGCCTGCATGCAGGTGTTCATCGGCCGCAACGGCACCGCCAAGACCGAGGACGATTTCGAGCGCCGGCTCTACATCCTGCGCAAGTCGATCTCGCAGGCGATCTACCAGCGTCGCGACCGCGGCCTTGCGGGCTATTACCCCTGCTCGATGTCGTGCCGCACCGTGATCTACAAGGGCATGTTCCTCGCCGACCAGCTCGGCAAGTACTATCCCGATCTGCACGAGGCGGACTTCGAGAGCGCGCTGGCGCTGGTGCATCAGCGCTTCTCGACCAACACCTTCCCGGCCTGGTCGCTGGCGCATCCCTATCGCATGATCGCGCATAACGGCGAGATCAACACGCTGCGCGGCAACACCAACTGGATGGCGGCGCGCCAGGCTTCCGTGAGCTCCGAGCTCTACGGCAAGGACATCAACCGGCTCTGGCCGATCTCCTACGAAGGCCAGTCGGACACCGCCTGCTTCGACAACGCGCTCGAATTCCTGGTGCAGGGCGGCTACTCGCTGCCTCACGCCGTCATGATGATGATTCCGGAGGCGTGGGCCGGCAATCCTCTGATGGATGAGAAGCGCCGCGCCTTCTACGAATATCACGCCGCCCTGATGGAGCCGTGGGACGGCCCCGCCGCGATCGCCTTTACCGACGGTCGCCAGATCGGCGCTACGCTGGACCGCAACGGGCTGCGTCCGGCGCGCTATCTCGTCACCAAGGACGACCGCATCGTGATGGCGTCCGAGATGGGCGTGCTGACGATCCCCGAGGACCAGATCATCACCAAGTGGCGCTTGCAGCCCGGCAAGATGCTGCTGGTCGACCTCGAGCAGGGCCGCCTGATCCCGGACGACGAGATCAAGGCCGAGCTCGCCCGGAGCCATCCCTACAAGGAGTGGCTGGAGCGGACCCAGATCGTGCTGGAAGAGCTGCCGAAGGTACCGACCACCGGCGTGCGCTCCAACCTGTCGCTGCTCGATCGCCAGCAGGCGTTCGGCTACAGCCAGGAAGACATCTCCATCCTGATGACGCCGATGGCCTCCACCGGCGAGGAAGCCGCGGGCTCGATGGGCAACGACACGCCGATCTCGGCGCTGTCGGACAAGGCCAAGCCGCTGTTCACCTATTTCAAGCAGAACTTCGCGCAGGTCACCAACCCGCCGATCGACCCGATCCGCGAGGAGCTGGTGATGAGCCTCGTCTCCATCATCGGACCGCGGCCGAACCTGTTCGACCTGCAGGGCCTCGCCACCACCAAGCGTCTCGAAGCGCGCCAGCCGATCCTGACCGATGCGGATCTCGAGAAGATCCGCTCGATCTCCGATGTGGCCGAGTCGCACTTCAAGTCGCGCACGCTCGACACCACCTTCCACGCCGGTCTCGGTGCTGCCGGCATGGACCAGGTGCTCGACGAGCTTTGCGCGCGTGCGGAAGCCGCCGTCCGCGAGGGCGTCAACATCATCATCCTGTCCGACCGCATGGTCGGCAGCGACCGGGTGCCGATCCCGGCACTGCTGGCCTGCGCCGCCGTGCATCATCATCTGATCCGCGTCGGACTGCGCACCTCGGTCGGCCTCGTCGTCGAATCCGGCGAGCCGCGCGAAGTGCATCACTTCGCCTGCCTGGCCGGCTACGGCGCCGAAGCGATCAATCCCTATCTGGCGTTCGAAACCATCATCGCGATGAAGGACCGCCTGCCCGGCTCGCTCGACGACTACGAGATCGTCAAGCGCTACATCAAGTCGATCGGCAAGGGCCTGCTCAAGGTGATGTCCAAGATGGGCATCTCGACCTACCAATCCTATTGCGGCGCGCAGATCTTCGACGCCGTCGGCCTCAAGGCGGACTTCGTCGGCAAGTTCTTCGCCGGCACCCATACCCGCGTCGAGGGCGTCGGCCTTGCCGAGATCGCGGAAGAAGCGGTGCGCCGTCATGCCGACGCGTTCGGCGACGCGCAGGTCTACAAGACCGCGCTCGATGTCGGCGGCGAATATGCCTATCGCAGCCGCGGCGAGGACCATGCATGGACCGCGGAGTCGGTCGGGCTGCTCCAGCACGCCGCCCGCGGCAATTCGCTGGAACGCTACCGCGCCTTCGCCAAGATCCTGAACGAGCAGTCGGAGCGGCTGTTGACGCTGCGCGGCCTGTTCCGGATCAAGAACGCGGACGAGGAGAAGCGCAAGCCGATCCCGATCGACCAGGTTGAGTCGGCCAAGGACATCGTCAAGCGCTTCGCCACCGGTGCGATGAGCTTCGGCTCGATCTCGCGCGAGGCGCACACCACGCTCGCGATCGCCATGAACCGGATCGGCGGCAAGTCGAACACCGGCGAAGGCGGCGAGGAAGCCGACCGCTTCAAGCCGATGCCGAACGGCGATTCCATGCGTTCGGCGATCAAGCAGGTCGCCTCGGGCCGCTTCGGCGTCACCACGGAGTATCTCGTCAACTCCGACATGATGCAGATCAAGATGGCGCAGGGTGCCAAGCCCGGCGAAGGCGGCCAGCTGCCCGGCCACAAGGTCGACGCGACCATCGCCAAGGTTCGTCACTCGACGCCGGGCGTCGGCCTGATTTCGCCGCCGCCGCATCACGACATCTACTCGATCGAGGATCTGGCGCAGCTCATCTACGACCTCAAGAACGTCAACCCGACGGGCGACGTCTCGGTCAAACTGGTCTCCGAGATCGGCGTCGGCACGGTCGCCGCCGGCGTTGCCAAGGCGCGCGCCGACCATGTCACCATCGCGGGCTTCGAGGGCGGCACCGGCGCTTCGCCGCTGACCTCGATCAAGCACGCCGGCTCGCCCTGGGAGATCGGCCTTGCCGAAACCCACCAGACCTTGGTGCGCGAGCGGCTGCGCAGCCGCATCGTGGTCCAGGTCGACGGCGGCTTCCGCACCGGCCGTGACGTCGTGATCGGCGCGCTTTTAGGGGCCGACGAGTTCGGCTTCGCCACCGCGCCGCTGATCGCGGCCGGCTGCATCATGATGCGCAAGTGCCATCTCAACACCTGCCCGGTCGGCGTCGCGACCCAGGACCCGGTCCTGCGCAAGCGCTTCACCGGCCAGCCCGAGCACGTGATCAACTACTTCTTCTTCGTCGCCGAGGAAGTCCGCGAGATCATGGCATCGCTCGGCTTCCGCGCCTTCAACGAGATGATCGGCCAGGTTCAGCTGCTCGACCAGACCAGGCTGGTCGCGCACTGGAAGGCCAAGGGCCTCGATTTCTCGAAGCTCTTCGTCAAGCAGAAGGAAGAGAAGGGCCAGAAGATCTATCACTCCGAGCGCCAGAACCATCATCTGGAAGCGGTGCTCGACCGCACGCTGATCGAGAAGGCGACGCCTGCGCTCGACCGCGGCGCGCCGGTGAAGATCGAGGCCAGGATCAACAGCACCAACCGCTCCGCGGGTGCGATGCTGTCGGGCGCGGTCGCCAAGATCTACGGTCATGCCGGCCTGCCGCACGACACGATCCATGTCGGCCTCAAGGGCACCGCCGGCCAGGCGTTCGGCGCGTGGCTGGCGCAAGGCGTCACCTTCGAGCTCGAAGGCGAAGCCAACGACTATGTCGGCAAGGGCCTCTCGGGCGGCAAGATCATCGTCAAGCCCCCCGCCAACAGCGGCATCGTGCCGGAAGAGAGCATCATCGTCGGCAACACGGTGATGTATGGCGCCATCCAGGGCGAGTGCTACTTCCGCGGCGTCGCCGGCGAGCGTTTCGCCGTGCGCAACTCGGGTGCGGTGGCGGTCGTCGAAGGCGCCGGCGATCATTGCTGTGAATACATGACCGGCGGCATCGTGGTCGTGCTCGGCAAGACCGGGCGCAACTTCGCGGCCGGCATGTCCGGCGGCATCGCCTATGTGCTCGACGAGACCGGCGACTTCGACAAGCTTTGCAACATGTCGATGGTCGAGCTCGAGCCGGTGCTGTCGGAAGAGCTGATCAACGCCGGCACCTATAACCACTCGGGTGACCTCGAGGCGCACGGCCGGGTCGACGTGTTCAAGAACCTGCTCGACTCCGATGTCGAGCGCCTGCACGTCCTGATCTCGCGCCATGCGAAAGCGACCGGCTCCAAGCGCGCCGCCGACATCCTTGCCAACTGGAAGGACTGGCTGCCCAAATTCCGCAAGGTGATGCCGGTCGAATACCGGCGCGCGCTGCGCGAAATGGCCGCCAACGCGGACGCCGAGCCGAAAATCGCGATCGGCGCGTAGAGCGATAAGCCCTCATGGTGAGGAGCGCGATAGCTGCGTCTCGAACCATGAGGTCACCAGCGGGGCCTTTCATCCTTCGCGACGCGGCGCCAGTGCGCCGCTCCTCAGGATGAGGGTCTGGCTAGAGAGAAGACGAATTTAAGCGGCAGGGACTTCGGGTTTAATGGGCAAGATCACGGGTTTTCTCGAAATCGAACGGCATGACCGCAAGTACACCCCGGTCGCCGAGCGCGTGAAGCACTACAACGAGTTCGTCGTTCCCTTGACCGAGAAGGAAACGCGCGACCAGGCCGCGCGCTGCATGAATTGCGGCATTCCCTATTGCCACGGCACCGGCTCGGTCGCGCCCGGCACGCCCGGCTGCCCGGTCAACAACCAGATCCCCGACTTCAACGACCTCGTCTATCAGGGCAATTGGGAAGAGGCCTCGCGCAACCTGCACTCGACCAACAATTTCCCGGAGTTCACTGGCCGCATCTGCCCGGCGCCGTGCGAAGCGTCCTGCACGCTCAACATCGACGACAACCCCGTCACCATCAAGACCATCGAATGCGCGATCGTCGACCGCGCCTGGGACAATGGCTGGCTGAAGCCGGAAGTGGCGACCGTCAAGACCGGCAAGAAGGTCGCGGTGATCGGCTCGGGTCCGGCCGGGATGGCCTGCGCGCAGCAGCTCGCGCGCGCCGGCCACGACGTGCATCTGTTCGAGAAGTTCGCCAAGGCCGGCGGCCTGCTGCGCTACGGCATCCCCGACTTCAAGATGGAGAAGGGCGTCATCGACCGCCGCGTCAAGCAGATGGAAGGCGAAGGCGTCACCTTCCACTACAACAGCCATGTCGGCGCTGACGGCAATGTCGACCCGCGCGAGATGCTCAACGATTACGATGCCGTCGCGCTGACCGGCGGCGCAGAAGCCCCGCGCGACCTGCCGATCCCCGGCCGCGACCTCCAAGGCATCCACTACGCCATGGACTTCCTGCCGCAGCAGAACCGCCGCGTCTCCGAGGAGCCGCTCGGCGGCGTCCAGGAGATCCTGGCCGGCGGCAAGCATGTCGTCGTCATCGGCGGTGGCGACACCGGCTCTGACTGCATCGGCACCTCGCTGCGCCAGGGTGCGCTCTCGGTCACCCAGCTCGAGATCATGCCCGCCCCGCCCGAGCGCGAGAACAAGGGCCTGACCTGGCCGAACTGGCCCTTGAAGATGCGCACCTCGTCGAGCCAGGCCGAAGGCGCGATCCGCGAATACGCCGTGCTGACGCAGAAGTTTTCCGGCGAGAACGGCCAAGTCAAGAAGCTGCACTGCGTGCGCGTCGACGACAAGTTCAAGCCGATTGCCGGCACCGAGTTCGAGCTCGATGCCGAGCTCATCCTGCTCGCGATGGGTTTCGTGCATCCCGTGCACGAGGGCCTGCTCAAGCTGCTCTCGGTCGATCTCGACCCGCGCGGCAACGTCAAGGCCAACACGCTCGACTACCAGACCTCGCGCCCGAACGTGTTCACCGCCGGCGACATGCGCCGCGGCCAGTCGCTGGTGGTGTGGGCGATCCGCGAGGGCCGGCTGTGCGCGCGGTCGATTGATACGTTCCTGATGGGGAAGACGGATCTGCCGCGGTAGGTTCTCGCTCCGCTGCCAGATTTACGAAAGGTGTCATCGCCCGCGAAAGCGGGCGATCCAGTATTCCGAGACAGCTGTCGCCTACTGAGAGGCCGCGGCGTACTGGATGCCCCGGTCAAGCCGGGGCATGACTGTTGAGCAAGCGGCAAGATGGCGCGTCAATCCACGTGCTCACCGCCTCTAGTTCTGCAACCTCACCCCCACCAACATCACCGTCCCCTGCGAGCTCGACCCCGGCTGGTTCGAGTTCAGGATGTCGTGGCGCAGCGTGCCCTTGATCCAGATGTTGCGGTTGAGCTTGTAGATCAGATTGCCTTCGAGCGAGTAGGTTTTGTCGTTGCGATTCTGGTTCTGGTAGTCGTAGGTGCCGTAGGTGAACTTGCCGACGGCGGTGAGCCAGCGGCGGAAGTCGTGATCGACCTCGATCCCGTAGGTGTGCACCAGCACGCCGGAGGAGCCGGGGACCGTGGACTCCGCGATCTGCGTGTCGGTGGCGAATTTCACCGTGGTCAGGCCGCTCGCATTCCAGATCAGCGAGCCCGCGGTGAGGAAGCCCGCGAGCTGGCTGAGGCGCGGGTCGACATAGTTGCGCGCGGTATAGCCGACCGAGATCTCACCGATCAGGATGCGCGAGAACTCGAAGCTCGAGCCGACCTTGGCGTAGCCACCCGATGAATCGCGGAAATAGCCGTTGCGGTCGGCGGGCTGGTCGTGCACGCGACTGTCGCCTTCGATCTCGACGAACGGCTTCAGCCCCGGCTTGAGGTCGTAGGAGAAACGACCGATGCCGCCATACTGGTTGAAGTCGCGGTCGTTGTTGCTGAAGGTCGAGCCGTCGGTCAGCTTGGAATCGGTGTAGGCGGTGCGATCGACGGTGGCGCCGGCGGCCACCTGGAAGCGATTGAAGGTCTGGTCGAAGCCGAAGGTGCCGCCATAGCTGGCGTAGATCGGATATTTCTGCAGGCCCGCCTGCACGTTCGGGCTGCCGGGATTGTCGGTCGCGACCCGCAGCCGGAACTGCGAGGTGAGCTTGAGGTCGCGACTGACGTCAAAACGACCGTCGACATGGCCGGTGAAATCGGGGCGGTCGATCTCGACCGGCGACGGCGAGGCAAAGCCGTCGATCGTCGCCGGCATGTTGTTGGTGTAGCCGGAGAACGAGCCGCGCAGATCGGCGACCAGCGCGTGGCGCTCCCAGTCGGACATCACGAGAAGATCGGGCGCGACGACATAGGCCGGCGAGCCGACCGGCTTGTTCAGGCGCGCCGGATTGGTGTCGTAGCCGGCGGAGAGCTCGAGCCCGCCCTTGATCAGGAAGCTGCCGGCATAGTCGCCGACCGCTCCGAACGCATCGTCGTCGGCCTTGAGGCGGCGGCGCAGCGGCTGGCCGGGCACGGTGCCCGCCATCGCCCGCGGCACCGGCGCCTTGTTTGCGGTTTCCGACGGTGGCGGCGCGATGCGCGGCGGCCCTAGCGTCCGGTCCGGCGTTGCTGGCGGCACCGGCGAGCCGGGTCCGACCGGGCGCTTCGGCTTCGGCTGCCCGGGATAGAGCTTTGGCTGCTGCCGCTTGCGGTTGAGCGAGTCGTAGCCGGAGCCGCTGGCGCCGTTGGCGGCCGGCAGGCCGTAGGTCGGCACCTGGCCGACGCGCGAGGTCGCCGGCGCCTGCTGGCGCTTGCGCGGATCGGCATTGGGATCGGGCAGCGCCGGGAGCGCATCCAACGGCGCCTGCGGCACGCCCGCCGTGCGGCGCGTCGGCAGCGTGTCGGGCGCGGCAAAGCCGCCGCGATTGGGATTGAACAGGTCGGGCGTGAGGCTCTGGGCGGCCGCCGGCGCGCTTCCGAGGGCAGTCAGCGCCAGGCACGGCAAAGCCGCACGCAGGAAATGCCCGCGTTTGCTCCGGCTCGTGCCTGGAGGCGCCCCCACGATGTAAGAACTCCAACGAAATCAAAGACTTCCACGACGACCTCCGCCAGCGGGCGGGAACCATCGTTAATGGAGTTAAAACAATTATGGTTAATGACCCGTTTCGGGGCCTGGCGCTCTCGTCGCCTCGCCGGTCTGGCCATGCTAAGCAGGCGCCAACGGGCGAGCGCCCCTCCTCCCTGGACCTGAACATGTCGAGCTCGAAACCCCTGATGACCCCATCATCCGGCCCCAACCCCGACAGCGTCGAATCCGCGCTCCGCACCTTGGAGACGGAGAGCGGCGGCATCAACGCGCTCGCCGCTGCCCTGCGCGGTCCGCTGGGCGCGACCTTCGCCAAGGCGGTCGACCTGATCCGCAACGCCAAGGGCCGCGTCATCGTCACCGGGCTTGGCAAGTCCGGCCACATGGCGCGCAAGATCGCTGCGACGCTGGCCTCGACCGGCACGCCGGCCTTCTTCGTCCACACCGCGGAGGCCGCCCATGGCGACCTCGGAATGATCACCGCCGACGACGTCATCATGGCGCTGTCCTGGTCCGGCGAGCAGCCGGAGATGAAGACGCTGGTGAACTATTCGGCGCGCTTCGCGATCCCGATGATCGCGGTGACGTCGAACGCGGCGTCCTCGCTGGGCCAGGCCGCCGACATCGTGATCGAGCTGCCGAAGGCGCGCGAGGCCTGCCCGCACAATCTGGCGCCGACCACCTCGACGCTGATGCAGGCTGCAATCGGCGATGCCATTGCCATCGCGCTGCTCGAAGGCCGCGGTTTTACCGCGCTGGAGTTCGCGCATTTCCACCCGGGCGGCAAGCTGGGCGCGATGCTGAAATTCGTCCGCGACTACATGCGCACCGGCGCGGAGATCCCGGTGAAACCTGAAGGCACCAAGATGTCGGACGCGGTGATGGAGATGTCGGCCAAGGGGCTTGGCTGCGTCTGCATCGTCAACGCCGCGAACGAGGCCATCGGCATCATCACCGACGGCGATTTGCGCCGTCACATGCGGCCGGACCTGCTGACGGTGTCGGTCGACGACATCATGACCAGGCAGCCGAAGACCGTGCCGCCCTCGATGCTCGCCAGCGAGATGATCGAGGTGCTGAACACCCGCAAGATCACCACGCTGGTGGTGACCGAAGCCGACAAGGTGGTGGGCATCGTGCACCTGCACGATCTGCTGCGGGCGGGCGTGGCGTAGGGCCGCTCTTTCCACATCGTCATTGCGAGCGCAGCGAAGCAATCCAGACCGCCTCCGCGGAGACGGTCTGGATTGCTTCGTCGCAAGAGCTCCTCGCAATGACGAGCGGTTAGAGCGGTGCCGGAAACCTCACCGCCCTCTCCTCCAGCGGCAGCTTCAGCCCGTTCGCCAGGTACGACACCGTGCGGTAGAAGCCGCACAGCAGCATGATCTCCAGGATCTGGGCCTCGTCGTAATGCGCCGACAGCGCGGCGAATTCAGCGTCGTCCAACGTCGCGCGGTGATACAGCGCATCGACGGCGGCGATCAACGCCTGCTCGGCCGGCGACCAGCACGGTGACGTCGCATCGCCCCGCACGGTCGCGTGCACCTCCTCCTCGCTGAGCCGCGCCGGCCCGGCGAAGATCGCGACATGCACGCCCCATTCATATTCGCATCCGGTCAGCGCGCAGGTGCGGTCGATCACGATCTCGCGCTGGCGCAATGACAGCGGGCCGGGATCGAGCAGCCCGCCGGCGCGGAACTTGTCCCAGGCGCGGGCGTGGCCCGCCATCACCCGAAACAGCACCAGCGGCGGCGCACCGCGCATGATGCGGTCGAACTGCGCCTGGATCTCCGGGGGATAAGGCGGGACGAGCGGCGCGATGCGCGGCGTGGCCTGGGACATCAGCTGTCTCCGTTGCTACAATTATCGTAGCAATACGCTACATTATTTGTAGCACGACGCAAGAGGGCCGGGATGGCGAAACAGGCAGCATCAGGGAGCCGCAATGTCCGCGGCTCGCGCACCGGGCGGCCGATCATGGCGCTGCTCGACCTCCTCGGCCGACGCTGGAGCCTGCGGATCTTGTGGGAATTGCGCGACCAAGCCCTCACCTCCCGCGCGTTGCGCACCGCCTGCGACGAGGCCTCGCCGACAGTGCTGCAGGCGCGGCTGACGGAGCTGCGCGACGCAGGGTTCGTGGAGCTGGGCGACGGTGGAGGTTACGGGCTGACGGCACTGGGGCGGGAGCTGTGCGAGACGTTCATGCCCCTGCACCGGTTTGCGGAGAGGTGGAAGAGGTAGAGCAGCCAAGCACGCTGCCTTTCTCTCCACAAACTCAGTATCGCGTTCGGTGAGAGATACCCCTCACCCGTCTCGCCGCTACGCGGCGAGCCACCCTCTCCCGCAAGGGGAGAGGGGAAGAAAGGATCACGCCGCGGCCACCGTCAAATTCGCACCGTCCACCTGCACCACCTTCACCCGCGTCCCGGCCGGCGTATCGGGCCCGGCCACGCGCCACACCGTGTCGCCGAGGCGCACGGTGCCGTTGCCGTCGATGATCGGTTTCTCCAGCGTGAACTCGCGGCCGAGCAATGCCTCGCTGCGCTTGTTCAGGAAGGGGCTGGTGCTTGCGTCCAGCTTCGGCCGCGCGAGCCGGCGCCACACCGGCACGGCGGCGGCAGCGAAGATTGCGAACATCACGAGCTGGATCTGCCACGACACGGCGACAGCAAAGGAGATCAGGCCAACCAGCAACGCGGCGAGGCCGAGCCAGAACAGGAACACGCCCGGCGCCAGCACCTCCAGCGCCATCAGGATGAAGCCGAAGATCAGCCAATTCCAGGTGCCGAGCGATACGAACATGTCGGTCATGACACGACCTCTTTATGCTGGCGTATGCCCTGATCGGAAAACCGGTCCCCACTTTTCCGGGGCATGCGCTTTAAATTGCCGCATGCACTTTTCGAAAGTGCATGCGCTTTGATTACCCCTGTCGCGGCGGTACCGCCGGCGGCGTGGGGCCGGTCGTCGGCACCGAGCCGCCGCGGCGGGCGGCAGCGGCCGCGGACGCCGCGCTTTCGCCGAACGTTGCCTTGGCGATCTCGCCGATGCCGGCGAGCGAGCCCAGCATGCTCATCGCTTCGACCGGAAGCATGATGACCTTCTGGTTCGGCGAGTCCGCCAGTTGCCCGAACGCCTTGATATACTTGTCGGCGATGAAATAGTTCAGCGCGGCGACGTCTCCCTTGGAGATAGCCTCACTGACCATCTGCGTCGCCTTGGCCTCGGCCTCCGCGGAACGTTCGCGAGCCTCGGCGTCGCGGAACGCAGCTTCCTTGCGGCCTTCGGCCTGGAGGATCTGCCCCTGCTTGGCGCCCTCGGCGCGCAGGATCTCGGACTGGCGCTGGCCTTCGGCGGCCAGAATGTCGGCGCGCTTGACGCGCTCGGCCTTCATCTGCCGGCCCATGGCTTCGACGAGGTCGGCGGGCGGCACGATGTCCTTGATCTCGATGCGGTTGACCTTGAGGCCCCAGGGCGAGACCGCAGCGTCGACGACGCGAAGCAGGCGCTCGTTGATCTCGTCGCGATGCGACAGCACCTGGTCGAGATCCATCGCTCCCATCACCGAGCGGATGTTGGTCATGGTCAGGACCGTGATGGCCTGGGTCAGGTTGGAGACCTCGTAGCTCGCCTTGGCGGCATCGAACACCTGGTAGAAGGCGACGCCGTCCACCGTCACGGTGGCGTTGTCCTTGGTGATGACCTCCTGCTCGGGAATGTCGATCACCTGCTCCATCATGTTGATCTTGCGTCCGACGCGATCGAAATAGGGCACGATCAGGTTGAGCCCGGGGCTCAGCGTCTGGGTGTATTTGCCGAACCGCTCGATGGTCCAGTCATAGCCCTGCGGCACCGTCTTCACGCCGGCGACCAGCGTGACGATGACGAGCAACACCAGAACAATCGCGAAAACATCGAAACCGCTCATACTTCCTCCAAGGCGGGAAAGCCCTTTCCCGCGCTGTCATTGGTCGGGAACGCAACCCTACCGGTTCAGCGGTCACCATTTACGTCGGCGCGGGGCGACATTTCCACAAGAAGTACGGAGGCGGAACGATCGCCGATAAGTATTGTGAGAAAGCCCTTGAAAGGGCACGGAGGCAACCTAGCAACGACCGGTGTCCTAGTTGGACCATGTAAAATTCACCGGCTTCAGCGCGGCGAGCTCGGGCCGCTCCTTGCGCAGCTTCGCCAGTTGGACGGCCGTCGGCCTTGTCTCGAAACTGCGTTGCTGCCCTGGAAAGACGGTCGCAACGTAATACAGTCCGGGGGCGGGAAGATCGATCTTGGGCGTATGCACCGGCATGAATCCCATCGACGCGCCATTCGGGAGATAGGTGCCCGGGCGACCCGTCGTCGTATAGTTTTGCAGCTCAAGCCCCGTCGTTCCGACAGCGACCGGAATCGCAACAAAGCCGTCCGGAGCAAGGCTGATCCCTCGCGCGTTGATCGCGGGAAAACCGTTGTGAACGAACTGAAGATAGTTGATCGTCTCGCTGCCGCCGTTTGCGACCAGGACAATGGCCGTATCACTCTTGACGGCACCGCCGGCCCGCACCGCTTCCGGATACATGGTCGACGCAACGTCCCCGGTCGTGTTGCAGCCAGCGAGTCCGCAGGCCACGACGGCTACAAGCAACAATCCCCGCATGTAATCGCGCCCGCCCCGTTCGAGCCGCATCGCTCGCGGCAACATCCCCACCGTCATTCTGCCCCAGGAATTCCGGAATCACCAGTCGAAGGTAGCTTCGGCGCCCCTATTCAACCACGGTGTTGGCGAGCGCAAGCAGCGAGGGCGACATCGTCAACCCCAGCGCCCTCGCCGTCTTCAGGTTGATCGCCAGCTCGAACTTGGTGGGGTTCTGGACCGGCAGGTCGGCTGCCTGCGCGCCTTTCAGGATGCGATCGATGTAGTTGGCAGCGCGGCGGAGCTGCTCGGCGCTGTCGGTGCTGTAGGACATCAGCCCGCCCTCGTCGACGAAGGTGCGGCTCCAGAACACCGCCGGCACGCGGGCTTCACCGATTGCAGCCAGGAGCTGGGAACGATTGGCCATGGTGAAGAAGTCAGGCAGCACCAGGTGGCCGCTGTCCTTTCGCGAAGCCAGCGCGGCGATCGAGCCGGCGTCCTGAACCGGCGCTGCCTCGACCGTCACGTGAAGCGTCCGTGCGGCGTCCTCGATCGTGCGCAGCATCAGGGGCGCGAACGGCGCGGTGGCGGGATTGTAGACGACGAAGACGCGGGACACTTTTGGCGTGACCTGCGTCAGCATCTCCAGCCATTTGCCGGCGAGCGGGCCGTCGTAATCGGTGAAGCCGGTGATGTTGCCGCCGGGATGGGCGAGGTTTTTGACAAAGCCCTGGCTGACGGGATCGGTCACGACGGCGAACACGATCGGGATCGTCGTGGTGCGCTGGCGCAACTCCTCGACCGAGGGCGTGCCGACCGCGAGCAGGATGTCCGGCTTGAGCGCCACGAGTTCGTCGGCGAGGCGCGCGATGCGCGCCCGGTCGCCGGCGCCGCTGCGCCAATCGATCCTGAGGTTGTCGTGCTCCTTCCAGCCATGAGCGGCGAGCGTCTCGACCAGGATCGTGCTGCGGGCCTGCCCGATCGCGTCATCCGCGGCCGTGACCGAGAGCACGCCGAGCCGCCGGGTCGCGTTCGGCTGCTGCGCCAGCACCGAGGCCGGCAGCGCGGCGATCGTCCCAAGAAGCGCCAAAGTCTCGCGGCGGTTCATGGGACACGCCATCAAATCCAGCCCTGAAGCTCGCGCAGCACCAGGGTGCGGATCACGTCCATGCCCGGATCGCTGTCGTTGAGACAGGGGATCGCGGAAAACTGCTCGCCGCCATTATGCTTGAAGATCTCGGCATTCTCCTGCGCGATCTCCTCCAGCGTCTCCAGGCAGTCGGCGGAAAAGCCCGGCGTCACCACCGCGATGCGGCGCACGCCCTCCTTGGCCAGGCGCTCCATGGTCTTGTCGGTGTAGGGCTGGAGCCACTCGTCATTGCCGAAGCGCGACTGGAAGGTCAGCAGCAGTTTCGTCTCGTCCATGCCGAGCCGGCGGCGCAGCGCCTCGGTCGTGGCGACGCAGTGGCTTTGGTAGGGATCGCCCTTGTCGACATAGGATTTCGGCATGCCGTGGAAGGACGCCACGATCAGCTCCGGCGTGAACGGCAGCGTCGCCAGATGCGTCTCGATCGAGATCGCGAGCGCCTCGATATAGGCCTCGTCCTCGTAATAAGGCGGCGTCACCCGCAGCGTCGGCTGGTTACGCAAGCGGGCGAGCACGCGGAACACTTCGTCGCAGACCGTCGCCGAGGTCGAGGCGGAATATTGCGGATAGAGCGGCACGGCGAGGATGCGGTCGCACCCCTTCGCGATCAGCGCGTCGATGCCGGACTTGATCGAGGGATTGCCGTAGCGCATCGCCCAGTCCACGACAACGTGGTCGCTGTCAGACAGTGCGGCCGCAAGCTTGTCACTCTGCGAGCGCGTGATGGTCTTCAGCGGCGACTCGTTCCGCTCATTGTTCCAGATCTTCTGATAGTCCAGCGCCTTGGTGCGGGGACGGCTGCGCAGGATGATGCCGTTGAGCACGAACTGCCAGACGAGCCCCTGGTCCTCGATGACGCGGGCGTCCGAGAGGAATTCCTTGAGATAGACCCGCACGCCGGGCGCATCGGCCGTATCGGGCGTGCCGAGATTGACCAGGAGCACGCCGACGCGCCGCAGGCTGGACCGGACGGCGGGCTTTTGCGCTGCGATGGGGGCAATTGTCGTCATGATCAGTTGCGTCGCGCGTTGCTCCGAACTTGTCAAGATGAGGTCGATTTCGCTAGGGTCGCGCCCAAGCGGGGAGGGGCTGATGACACTCGCGGAATTCTGCGTATTGGGAGCGCTGCTGCTTTATCTGACGACGATCGTCTCGATCAAATGGACGCGGTTTCGCATCTTCGACAATTCCCGGCCGCGCGACCCCGCCTTCTTCGAGGATGCGCTGGCGCAGCGCGCGCTTGGTGCCCACCAGAACGGCATCGAGACCTTTCCGTTCTTCGCCTTCGCGGTGCTGCTTGCCGAATTCCGGGATTCGCCGCAGCGGCTGATCGACGAGCTCGCCGTGCTGTTCCTGATCGTGCGGATCGCCTACGTGCTGACCTATCTCGGCAACCGCCCGACGCTGCGCTCGATCCTCTGGAGCATCGGTTTTGCGATCAATCTCGGGATCTTCTTCATGCCGGCGCTGAAGCGGTTTTTGCCGGTGTGATCTTTCTTCCTTCTCCCCTTGTGGGAGAAGGTGGCGCGCGTAGCGCGACGGATGAGGGGTATCTCTCCGCACGATTCAATCGTGAGAGGTTTGCTCGCGGAGAGATACCCCTCGCCCGTCTCGCCGCTACGCGGCGAGCCACCCTCCCCCACAAGGGGGGAGGGAAAGAGCAACCTTAGAAACACGTCGTCCGTTCGGCGGCGATGTAGCCGAACAGCAGGCCCGCGCCGAACAGCAGCACAAGGCCGGCGGCGCCGAATTCGATGCCGCGCATGAACAGGGCACCGCCGCCGTCGCGCCCGGCGCTGAGGCGGGCGGCGATGTCCTTGGCGGAGACGGCGACGACGGCGATGGCCGCGACCGTAATGGCGGTGCCGAGCCCCATCAGCAAGGTCGCGGCGATGCCGGCCCAGAACAGGCCCTGCGCCAGCGCGAACACCAGTACCAGGATCGCACCCGAGCAGGGCCGAATGCCGACTGTCAGGATCGCAGCGAACCCGCGCCGCCAGCCGCCGGGGCCGGCGAGCTCGCTCGGCGTCGGACCGTGGGAATGGCCGCAATGCTCGTCATGGACGTGGTCATGCGCATGGTGGTGATGGGCGTGGGCGTGACCATGGTCGTGATGATGGTGATCATGACCGTGATCGTGGTCATGATGGTCATGGGCATCATGGTGATGGCCGTGATCGTGATGGTCATGCGGCACGCCGGCGATCGCCGGCACCGGCTGGACCGCCTGCAGCGCACGGATGAAGGTGCGGCCCTTGACCCAGACCAGCCGCAGGCCGAACAGCGCGATCAGGCCGTAGCTCGCGATCTCGATCGCGCCTTCCGCCTTGCACATGGTCTTGGCGGTGGCGTTCAGCACCCAGGCCGAGATGCCGACGATCAGGATCGCCACCAGCGACTGCATCAGCGCCGAGGCAAACGACAGCGCGATGCCGCGCCGCGCGGTCTCGCGGTTGGCGACGAGATAGGAGGCGATTACCGCCTTGCCGTGGCCGGGGCCGGCGGCGTGGAAGATGCCATAGGCAAAGGAGATGAAGAGCAGCGTCCACACCGCCGAGCCGTCGGACTTGGCGGCGCGAATGGTCGCCGACATCTGGCGATAGAATTCCGACTGCTTTGCCAACAGCCAGCCAATGACGCCGCTGGCCTCGGGCTCCGCGGCCTGCGCCGGGCGTGGTGCACCGAACGGATTTTGCGCGAGGAGATCGTGAAGCGCGGCGTCCGCCACGCTCACAACAAGGAACACGGCCGCACAGGCCAGAAGCCCGCGCACAAGCGGGGAACGAAGACGACCAATCAAGGGCAATCCACCGTGATCTTGTTGGCGAACATCATGCCGAAATTCGAGTTCTCACCGTTCAGGAAGGTCTGCTCGTTGAGCTTCTGCGCGGTGGCGGAGCCGTCGCTGGGCCGATCGAGCTTCATCTGGCAGCCGGCGGGCGCGCCGACCAGCTTGACCGGATTGTCCTTGGCCATCTGGAAGTCGATGAAGTAGGAGCGGTCGAACACTTCGAGCACCAGCTGCTTGGGCTTGACCGGGTTCTTCAGCGGCAGCGTGAAGTGCAGGGTCAGCACGGTATCCTTGTAGTCGAGGAAGTAGTCGACCGGATCGTTAAAACGCTCCTTCTTGCCGTCGGCTCGCGCAAAGGTGAAGTAGGCGTATTCCTTCAGCGACTCGACATTGGTCTGCGCCAGCGGCCCGAGCTCCTCGCGCGTATAGGCGCCCTTGGTCTTGCTCTCGAGCCCCTGCAGGGCATAGGCCGAAAACATGTCATCAAAAGTCCAGGCGTGGCGCACGCCGGTGATGCTGCCGTCGGCGGCGTAGAGCAGCTCGCTAGTCGCGGTGATCCAGACATGCGGATGCGCCCGCGCCGCGCCGGCTGCGAACGTCATCGCAGCGGCGAGCAACAGGCCGAACAGGGCACGCATGCCCATCAGGCTGCCTTTGCGTCATCGAGCAGGCCGCGCCGGCGGAGCAGCGCGTCGGGCTCCGGCGGGCGGCCGCGGAAGGCTTCATAGGCGGCCTCGGGATCGACCGATCCACCCGAGGAGTAGATGTCGTCGTGCAGGCGCTTTGCCACTGCAGGATCGAAGATGTCGCCGGCCTCCTCGAAGGCGCCGAAGGCGTCGGCGTCCATCACCTCCGACCACATGTAGCTGTAGTAACCGGAGGCATAATGGTCGCCGGAGAAGATGTGGCCGAACTGGGTGGGGCGGTGGCGCAGCGAGATCTCCTCGGGCATGCCGATCTTTTCCAGCTCCTTCTTCTCGAAGGCGCGGACATCCTGCGCGGCGGAAGCCGGCTGGGTGTGGAATTCGAGATCGACCAGCGCCGAGGAGACGAACTCGACCGTGGCAAAGCCCTGGTTGAACTTTCGTGCGGCGAGGAAGCGCTGGAGCAGATCGTCCGGCAGCGGCTCGCCGGTCTGGTAGTGGCGGGCGAACTGCTGCAGCACCTCGGGCCGCTCCTGCCAGTGCTCGTAGAGCTGGGACGGCAGCTCGACGAAGTCGGTGAACACCGCGGTGCCCGAGAGTGACGGATAGGTCACATTGGAGAGCATGCCGTGCAGGCCGTGGCCGAACTCATGGAACAGGGTCCGGGCATCGTCGGGCGACAGCAGCGAGGGCTCGCCGTTCGCGCCCTTGGCGAAGTTGCAGACATTGATGACGAGCGGCGCGATCTCGCCGTCGAGCTTCTGCTGGTCGCGCAGCGAGGTCATCCAGGCGCCGGAGCGCTTCGACGGCCGGGCATAGTAGTCGCCGTAGAACAGCGCCTTGTGCTTGCCGTCCGGCCCCTTTACCTCCCAGACCCTTACATCCGGGTGCCAGGCCGGCACGTCCTTGCGCTCCTCGAAGGTGATGCCGAACAGGCGGGTGGCGCAGTCGAAGGCGGCGGCGATCATGTGATCGAGCGTAAGATACGGCTTGATCGCGGCGTCGTCGAAATTGGCGCGCTGGAGGCGGAGTTTTTCGGCATAGAAGCGCCAGTCCCAGGGCGCGAGCTTGAAATTGCCGCCCTCTTCCGTGATCAGCGCCTGCATCTCGTCGCGGTCGGAGAGCGCACGCGCACGCGCCGGCTTCCAGACCCGCTCCAGCAGGCCGCGCACCGCATCCGGCGTCTTGGCCATGGAATCCTCGAGCCGGTAGGCGGCGAAGGTCGGATAGCCCAGAAGCTTGGCGCTCTCCTCGCGCAGTTGCAGGATCTCGACGATGGTGCCGTTGTTGTCGTTGGCATTGCCGTTGTCGCCGCGCGCCGTGAAGGCCTTGTAGACCTTCTCGCGCAGGTCGCGGCGGGCCGAGCTCTTCAGGAACGGCTCGGTCGAGGAGCGCGACAGCGTGACGATGGCCTTGCCGTCCATGCCGCGCTCTTCCGCCGCAGCCTTGGCGGCTGCGACGAAGCTCTCCGGCAGGCCCTCGCGGTCGGCCTCCCCCAACTCCATGAACCACTCCTGCTCGTCGCCAAGCAGGTGGTGGCTAAAGCCGGTGCCGAGTTGGGCGAGCTTCTCGTTGATCTCCGCCATCCGCGCCTTGGCCTCTTCGGAGAGGCCGGCGCCGGAACGGTGGAAGCGGGTGTAGGTGCGCTCCAGCAGGCGGAGCTGCTCGGGCGAAAGACCAAGACCGGCGCGGTTCTCGTGCAGATGGGCGATGCGACCAAACAGCACGGCGTTCATCATGATCGGATTCCAGTGCCGCGCCATCCGCAAGGAGACCTCCTTGTCGATCTCCAGGATGGCCGGGTTGGAATGCGCCGAGACGAGGTCGTAGAAGACCGCCGCGACCTTGGTGAGGAGCTTGCCGGAGCGCTCCAGCGCCGTGATGGTGTTGGCGAAGTCGGCGGCCGCCGGATCGTTGGTGATCGCCGCGATCTCGGCGGAGTGATCGGCGAAGGCCTGCTCGAAGGCCGGCAGAAAGTGCTCGGGCTTGACCTCGTCGAAGGGCGGGGTCGCAAACGGCGTCACCCAGGCCTTCAGCAGCGGGTTGGTCTCGGGGTCCGTGGTTTGGCGGGGGTCTGACATCGCAAGTCCCGGTTTTTGTGGCTCGATTGTTGGGGTCAGCTATAGCACGCGATGGGGCTTTTTTGGGCCATTTGCCCTTGCTCCCGGCCGCCTTTTCGGGGAGATTGCGGCCCTCGAAGCTACGGACCCCAAAGCTCATGAACGCGCCTGCCTCATCTTCCCGTCAGATCGTCTGGCCAAGCGTCATCACTGTCGTCAGCGCGGCCATCCTGATCGGCGCCGAGGTGTTCGGCGCCGCGTTCGCCGGCGGCTGGGCGCTCGCGATCCTGTTCGGGCTCGGTGATCAGGGCACGCACATCCTGCAGGCTGTGCTGTTCGCGCTCGGCGTGCTCGTGATGACCGCGTTCATCCGCGCGGCTCAGCGCGTCGAGCCGTTCACGAAGCGCCGCTGACGCTTCCTCGCGCGCGCAAGACGCGCGCACGGCTGAGAAAACTTAACGCGCGTTCATCTTCCGCGTCGCTCGCGCAACACTGCGCAAGCAGATGTTAGGCAATTCTGTCCTCAGCCTAAAAAAATTCTTGCGAAGCTGAGTCAAAACGCTTATGTGCGCTCTTGCCCAATTTCGCACGTGCCTGTGGTCGTGTGTCAGTCGGTAGGTATCCGGACAAGAGGCCGGACAGCCGCCAAGGGGTGAAGAAGCCGAGGGGCTCTTCGGAAGTGCGGAAGTCGCGAGACCGAAAGGTCGGACGAGGAAGCAAACCCGGAGCGTCCAGCATCTCTCTCAAAGAGATGCCATGTCGAAGGTGACTTCACTTTTTGCAACCGTGACTGGCAGCCGGAGGCGAACCGGCGCACCCCGCTCTCAACGGGGGACGCGACTTAAAGCAACGACGGATCGGGCTTTTTTGGTCTCTACCGGCAGTCCAACGCCGGCGCGGGCTACTGAAAAGGCTTGTCCTTCATTGCCAGGTGTGCGGGCGGGAACAATCCCAACCAATCCACGGCAGCACAGTCTGGTTTGAGTCTTTGGCTCGTCGCGCCTCCATCGCGCGATCTGGCCGGAGCGCTCTTATCCGACGTCATTTTTTGAACGGATCCCCGTCGCTGGGCCGTTTGGGAGAGTGCTATGACCGAACGTATTCAGGAATTCCTGCGCACCCGCCGCAGCGAGGGCCGGGACACCGAGCCTTGCCTCGTCGTCGACCTCGAGGTCGTGCGCGACAATTACCAGACCTTTGCCAAGGCGCTGCCCGACAGCCGCGTGTTCTATGCCGTCAAGGCGAACCCGTCGCCGGAAGTGCTGTCCCTGCTCGCCTCCATGGGCTCCTGCTTCGACACCGCGACGGTCGCCGAGATCGAGATGGCGCTGGCCGCGGGTGCGACGCCCGACCGCATCTCCTTCGGCAACACGATCAAGAAGGAGCGCGACATCGCGCGCGCCTTCGCGCTCGGCATCCGGCTGTTCGCGGTCGACTGCGTTCCCGAGGTCGAGAAGGTCGCCCGTGCCGCTCCCGGCGCGAAGGTGTTCTGCCGCATCCTCTACGACTGCGCCGGCGCCGAATGGCCGCTGTCGCGCAAGTTCGGCTGCGACCCGGAGATGGCCGTCGATGTGCTCGACGTTGCCAAGCGCCTGGGCCTGGAGCCGTGCGGCATCTCCTTCCATGTCGGCTCGCAGCAGCGCAAGGTGAAGGCGTGGGACCGTGCGCTGGCGATGGCCTCGCAGGTATTCCGCGACTGCGCCGAGCGCGGCATCAACCTGACCATGGTCAACATGGGCGGCGGCTTCCCGACCAAGTACCTGAAGGACGTGCCGCCGGTCGTGACCTACGGCCGCTCGATCTTCCGCGCGCTGCGCAAGCACTTCGGCAACCAGATTCCGGAGACCATCATCGAGCCGGGCCGCGGCATGGTGGGCAACGCCGGCATCATCGAATCCGAGGTCGTGCTCATCTCGAAGAAGAGCGACGATGACGAGGTGCGCTGGGTCTATCTCGACATCGGCAAGTTCGGCGGTCTCGCCGAGACGATGGACGAGTCGATCCGCTACGCCATCCGCACCCCGCATGACGGCGCGGACATGACGCCGTGCGTGCTCGCGGGCCCGACCTGCGACAGCGCCGACGTGCTGTACGAGAAGACCCCGTATCCGCTTCCCGTCACGCTCGAGATCGGCGACAAGCTGCTGATCGAAGGCACCGGGGCCTATACGTCGACCTACTCGTCGGTGGCGTTCAACGGCATCCCGCCGCTGAAGACGTACCACATCTGATTTGCCGCATCTGATCCGCCTCTCGTTCTGAGGCCTGACGAACCCGGGAGCCGGTCCGCCGGCTCCCTTCCTGACATTGCCATTCTGACGACGTCTTGAGCCGGCGTGCTTCTCGCACGCGGGTTCAAGCGGGGACTGACGCGCCATGACTGCTTTTCGGAAGCCACAAGTCGCCCTCACTTCGAAAGCCGCTCCGTTCGCGATCCGTGCGGAACGTGCTGCCGACGTCGCCGCCCGTGAAGCGCTGCTGGATGCCTGCTTTGGCGAGAACCGCCATGACCGCACCTGCCAGCGCCTGCGCGACGGACGTGCACCTGCCGCAGGCCTTGCCCTGTCGGCTGTGCGCGAGGGGACACTCGTGGGAACCGTGCGGCTGTGGCACGTCAGCGCCGGAGGCAGGCCCGCTTTGGTCCTCGGACCGCTGGCGGTGGACCCTGCCTTCCGCGAGCTCGGGATCGGCGCCGCGCTGATGCAACAAGCGCTGGCCGCCGCCCGGGCACGCGGGCATGCCGCCGTGATCCTGCTCGGCGATGCCCCCTACTACGCCCGCTTCGGCTTCTCGCCCGAGAAGACCGGCGCATTGATGCTGCCCGGCCCGTTCGAGCGCGATCGTCTGCTGGCGATCGAATTCCAGGCCGGTGCGCTGGATGGCGTTGAGGGGATGATCGTCCCGACCGGCGCGGCCATGCCCAAACGGAGGGTAGTTCGCGCCCTCCAGGCGCACGCGGCCTAAGGGATTGCCATGATGGCGACGACTTAAGCCGCGTTCCGCGGCGATGCTCGCGCAGGCCCGTTCCTTTAGGGTTGCGCGGGCCTGAGAAACGCCCTTTAACCCGCCAAACACCCCCTTCAGTCGAGGCCCACGACCATGTCCCGTCGCCTGATCTCCACCGGCTCTCCCCTCGAGAAGACCGTCGGCTACAGCCGCGCCGTGATCGACGGCGAGTTCGCCTTCGTCGCCGGAACCACCGGCTATGACTACACGACGATGACGATGCCGGCCGATGTCACGAGCCAGTCACGCAACTGCTTCAAGACCATCGAAGCCGCCCTGAAGGAGGGCGGATTCGAGATGGCCGATATCGTCCGTGCGACCTACTACGTCACCGACGCCAGCTACATCGATGCCCACTTCGCTGTCTGCGGCGAGGTTCTCGGCGACATCAGGCCGGCTGCGACACTGCTTGTCGTCTCCGCCCTCGCCAAGCCCGAGATGAAGGTCGAGATCGAAGTCACCGCCAAGCGCCGCAGCGCCTGATCCACCCCCCACCCTTTGTCTGCCAGCACGTTCCGGAGAAACCATCCCATGAGCCACCCCTCGCAGATCTACGCGAAGATCACTGGTCCCATCGTCATGGTCGGCTTCGGCTCCATCGGCAAAGGCACGCTGCCGATGATCGAGCGGCATCTCGACTACGACAAGTCGCGCGTCACCGTGATCGATCCCAAGGACGAGGGCCGCAAGGCGCATTGCGAGAAGCAGAACGTCCGCTTCATCCAGAAGGCCGTGACCCGGGACAATTACCGGGAGTTGCTGACCCCGCTGCTCACCGAAGGCGGCGGCCAGGGTTTTTGCGTCAATCTCTCGGTCGATACCGGCTCCACCGACATCATGGAGCTCTGCAACGAGCTCGGCGCGCTCTATATCGACACCGTCAACGAGCCCTGGCTCGGCTTCTATTTCGATTCCTCGAAGGGCCCGGAAGCGCGTTCCAACTACGCGCTGCGCGAAGTGACGCTGGCCGCCAAGAAGGCGCGCCCCGCGGGCTCGACGACGGCCGTCTCCTGCTGCGGCGCCAATCCCGGCATGGTCTCCTTTTTCGTCAAGCAGGCGCTGCTCAATGTCGCCGCCGATCTGAAGCTCAATGCCCCCAAGCCGAAGACCAAGGCCGAGTGGGCGGACCTGATGCGGCAGGCCGGTATCAAGGGCATCCACATCGCCGAACGCGACACCCAGCGCTCCAAGTCGCCGAAAGAGCCTGACGTCTTCGTCAACACCTGGTCGGTGGAAGGTTTCCTGTCGGAAGGCGTGCAGCCGTCCGAACTCGGCTGGGGCACCCATGAAAAATGGATGCCCGAGAATGCGCGCACCCACGAAGCCGGCTGCGGCGCGGCCATCTATCTGATGCAGCCCGGCGCCAACACGCGCGTGCGCACCTGGTGCCCGACCCGCGGCGCGCAGTATGGCTTCCTCGTCACCCACAACGAGTCGATCTCGATCTCCGATTACTTCACGGTGCGCGACGCATCGGGTACGGCGGTCTACCGGCCGACCTGCCACTACGCCTACCATCCGGCCGACGATGCCGTGCTGTCGCTGCACGAAATGTTCGGCCGTGCCGCGAAGATGCAGGAAAAGCACCACATCCTCGATGAGAACGAAATCGTCGACGGCATCGACGAGCTCGGCGTGCTGCTGTTCGGCCATGACAACAACGCCTATTGGTACGGCTCGCAGCTCTCCATCGAGGAGACCCGCAGACTCGCGCCCTACCAGAACGCCACCGGCCTGCAGGTGACCTCCGCCGTGCTCGGCGGCATGGTGTGGGCGCTGGAAAACCCGAACGAAGGCATCGTCGAAGCCGACGAGATGGATTTCGATCGTCTGCTGGAGATCCAGCTGCCGTATCTCGGCCCGGTGAAGGGTTTCTACACCGACTGGACGCCGCTGACGGATCGTCCGGGACTGTTCCCGGAAGACATCGACACGAGCGATCCCTGGCAGTTCCGGAATGTCCTGGTGCGTTGACCTCTCAGCGCTTCCGGTCGATAGCGATGCCCGGCCTTGTGCCGGGCATTTCTTTTTGCCGACCTATTTCGCCAAGTAATCGAACGCCACGCTGCCGAGCCCGAGCGTCAGGTCCGCTTTGAAATGCAGCGCGGAGACCACCTCGCGCACCGGCAGGCGGGCGACGTCGCAGAGTGCGTGGGGAAACAGCCCGAGCGCGGCAGGGCCGGTCCAAGCTTCCTTCAGCACGACATCATCGAGATGAAACCGCACCAGCTCGCAGATCCGCGGGCTGCCGTCGACATGCGGGATGATCTTCAGGATGAAGTTCGGCGCCGCCATCGATTTCAGCACCGTGTCGTGGTCGACCTTGCGGTGCTTGTAACCCATCGTGGCCGAAGCGCAGAGGACCGAGCCGTAATGCAGCGAGCCGACCAGGACGTCGCTCTCGATCTCGATCTTGGGCCTTGCGAGCTTCTTCGGAAAGCCCCACAGCTCGCGGCCGCCGGCGATCGGGGCCTCGTCGTCCAGATACATCGCGTGGGTGTAGCCGCCCTCCTCGCCCTTGAAGCGGACCGGGATCACCTGCCCGGTTTCGGTGTAGTCGCCGAATCCGGTCGAGTCGGGCATCCGGATGAACTCGTATTTCACCACCGGCTCCGCCACCTCAAGCGGCTCGGGCACGATGGCGGCGAGGGCTTCGGGATCGGTCCTGTAGGTGATGATGAAATATTCGCGGTCGAAGAAGCGATATGGCCCCGGCGGGAATGCCGGGTTGGTGAGCGGCATCGAATAGGCGGTGCGGCGGACGTCTTCGATCTTCATGGGAGGCCCCATCTGTCGTTGGCGCGACAGATTATGGAACGGGCCGGTTGCCGAGGCGAGATCAAATGCGCGTCACAATACGCCGGCCGCCGGGCTACTTCTCCTTGATCGGCGGCGCGATCTTCTCCGCGGGCGCCGCCGGCAGTGCCGGCTTGGTCGCCGCACCCCGCGTCTGCGGGTCGGGGCGCGCGGGCTCGGGGGCCGGCGTGGTCGGCCGGTCGCCGCCGGGCTTGGCTTCCGCGGGCGTCTTATCCTGATCGCCGGATGGCGTGCCCTGGAGCGGTTGGGTCGCCTGCGCCGTCTGCATCCGGCTCTCGGCCCGGATCTGCGCCAGCGAGAGGCCTGACACCACGGCGCCTGCTGCGAGCAGCGAGCATGCGACCATCAGGTCACGTTTCAGTCTGCGCTTGTCATTTGGGCCGGGCATGTCGATCACCGCCTTTATCCGCGGGATCAACGAACTTGCCCGACTGCGGTTCCGTGGCGGACGAGGCGGGAACCGTGCCTTCGCGCGCCAAAACGCCGCGCTCAGTCTGAGGTGTTAACTTCCCAGGTGGCGTGGCGCACGCCCGGCAGGTGCTGAAGATTGGTCGCCACCGCGTTGAGCTCGTTCGGATCGACTGCGGTCGCAACCAGCTTTGCGACGACCTCGAGAATATCATCCCCGATCTCAACCACGTCGATATCGGCCACCGGATATTTCGCGGCCTCCAGCTTTTCAACGAGGCGGTCGCGCATGTCGGGCAGGGCGTCGGCCGCGACGGCGAGCTTGAAATAGTAGGTCGCCTCCGAGGCCTTCTCGTTCAGCGGAATGCGGTTGATGGCGTTGACCAGTGGGCGCAGCATGGTGTTGCCGGCGATGACGAACACGGTCAGCGCGGCCGCCTGTGCGACCATGTCGGCGCCGGCGCAGGAGCCGACCGCGGCCGAAGCCCACAGCGTCGCCGCGGTGTTGAGCCCGCGGACGTCCATGCCCTGCTTCATGATGACGCCGGCGCCGAGGAAGCCGATGCCTGAGACGACATAGGAGATCACGCGGACCGCGCCGTCGGCGCCGGTCAGGTGCATGGCGAGATCGACGAAGGCGGCGGCACCGACCGCGACCAGCACGTTGGTGCGCAGGCCCGCGGTGCGCTGGCGGTACTGCCGCTCGGCGCCGATCAGCGTGCCCAGCACGAAGGCCGTGAAGAGGCTGACCAGCGTGTCCGCGAAGTCAGCAATCTGGAATGTCGTCAAAAACCGCATGGTCCCTCGCACGGGTTGGCAAACGATCTATGCGAGAGTGCCGACGAGGTCAATTTGAACGGGCACCGGCTGTGGAAGCCGATGCCCGGTCGTCTTGTTTTCTCCGCCTTAGTGAGCGGCCGCGAGCAACGTCTGCTGGGGCGGCGTGTAGTTCAGCACGGTGCCGCCGTTGCCGTCGGAGGCGAGCACGAAGGACGAGGCCGAGTATTGCGCCAGCAGAGCCCAGGAGTAGCTCTGGCCGCCGTCGGTCGTGACCGTCAGATTGTTCGCGCTGTCGACATCGACACTACTGACCACCGTGTTGCGGAAGTCGATGGTGTCATCGCCGCCGAAATTGGCGATCGAGCCGGCCAGGCCCGCCGGCATGTCCAGCACCAGCGTTGCGCCGCCGGAGCCACCGAAATCGACGTTCTGGAGCAGGCCGCCAGCGTAGACATGCTCGCTGCCGCCATCCAGATGCGCGTTTGAGACGTTGCCGCCCGCCCCCACATCCTGCTCGCCACCGCCGCTGACCGTCGTTGCGGTCGCAGCGCCTGCGACGAACTGATAGCCGCCATTGATCGTCGCGCTGCCGTCGGTAGCGCCGGCGTCCACGTACTGGAAGCCGCCGGCTGCGATCGTCGTGCCCGTTGTCGCGCCACCGGAGCCGACATATTGCCGCCCACCGGCATTGATGACGGTGCCGGCAGCGTGGCCATTGCCGAGCACCTGCTGATTGCCGTCGAGCACGGTGTCGGTGACGGTACCTTGGTAAACATCCTGGTAGCCACCCGCCGCGACCGTCGTTCCGGCGGCGCTACCGCCCTGATAGACGTGTTGGGAGCCGCCACTCGCGACGAGGACGCCATTCGCCGTGCCGTAATCGTATTGATTGCCGCCGGCGCCCACCGTCGTGCCCGTCGCCGTTCCGCTCAGATATTGCGTTCCGCCGTCGATCGTCGAGTTGACGTCGCGGCCGCCGGCGGCAACGGACTGCTGTCCGCCAGCCTTGATCGTGGTGTGGGCCGAGGTGCCGTTAGCGTAGACCTGCCCGAAACCGTACAACAGGGTATCTGTCGCACGCCCACCGGCGCGGATGTCCTGATAGCCGCCGGCTTCGATCATCGCGCCGGTCGTGCCGGTGCCAAAAACATGCTGCTGGCCGCCGTTCTTGACCACCGATCCGGTCGAGATGCCGTAGTCTTCTTCGATTCCGTTGCGCAAGACGGTCGCCCCGACCGAGGTGCCGCGGACAACAAGGCTCGGGTTGAAGGACGAGGAGGCCGCCGCGACGATCGCGTTCTCAAGTGAGGCGCCGCTCGCTAGCGTGTAGCCAAAGGCGAGAGGGATCGATTGCGACACGCCGGTATTGCCGGCGGCGTCGCGCAGACGGGCCGTCACATAGGAAAGTCCGGTTGCCGGAGACAGATTGTCCAGCCGCCAGGTGCCGTCGGCGGCGCTGGTGACTGCGTGATCCGTTGGACCAAACGACAAGGTGAGCGCGGAGGTCGCGTCAGCCAGGTCGAGCGTGCCCCGGACGGTGATCGAAAAGGGCGTTGCATCGGAATTTTCGATGCTCGTGATCGCGAGGACGGGGGCGGTCGCATCGACCGTAAAGGTGAATGCGGGCCCGGGGTTGCTATGGTTGCCCAGGCTATCCGTGGCGGTCGCGGCGTAGCTGTAGGTCGAGCCGTCCTGGAGGCCGGACACGCCGAGGCTCCAGCTGCCGTCGCTGCCAACCGTGGTGACGCCAACGACGGAATTGTCGCCGGCATTCGTGACCGTGACGGTGTCTCCGGCATTGCCGGAGCCGGACAGGGTCGTCATCCCGCCATGGAAGTGCGCCGCGTTGATGTAATTGTTGCCGTCCGCACCCGGCGTCACGTCCGCATCGACGATCGTCAGGGCCGGAGGCGTGCGGCTGATCGTATATTGCGTGGTGGTCGAATTCGGCGCGGTGAGGAAAACATCCTCGCCGGTCGAGGAGTTGCTCGTTGTCCACTCCACCACCACGTCGGCTTTTCCGTCTCCATTGAGGTCACCGACGGTGATTCCGTTGGCGCCCGAAGCGAGCGGCAACGTCACCGCCGGGCCGAACGTGCCGTCACCGCGACTGTAGAAGGTCGAAAGCGTATTGTTGCTGCTAGCGACCACGGCGAGGTCCGTTTTACCGTCGCCATTGAAGTCCGCGGCCGCCAAGTTCCAGATGGGCGCCGGTGTCAGGAAGGTCTGTGGCGACGCGAAGGTGCCGTCGCCGTTGCCGAGCAGGATCGCAATCGAGTTGTTGGTTCCGAGTGCAAGATCAAGCTTGCCGTCGCCGTTGAAGTCGCCGCTGATCGTTCTGGATGAGGTGCCGGCCGTGATCGGGGATTGGAACGTGCCATCCCCGTTGCCAAGCCGCACGGCAACCGGCGAACTTGACGAGTCCTGCACAAGCAGATCGATCTTTCCATCGCCGTTGAAATCTCCGCTCGCGAAGGCGTTGGAGGCATTCGTGGCAATGGGCGATCCGAAAGAACCATCGCCGTTACCGAGCAGCAGCGACGTGCCGATGTTGTTCGACATGATCACGTCGGCCCTGCCGTCGCCGTTGAAGTCGGCAAACGCCCTGATATTGCCGCCAGTGCTGCCACCCGTCGCATACTTCGTCGCCGCCGCGAACGTGCCGTCGCCATTGCCCAGCCTGACGTCCAGGGTCCCGGTGAAGATGTTGCCCATCAGGACGTCCAGCTTGCCGTCGCCGTTGACGTCGCCGAGTCGAATCGACGATTCCAGCTCCGAGGCGCCGGTCAGCGAGGTTTGCGTGAACTGGCCCGTGCCGTCATTGTTCCTGACATCAAGAAAGTATGCGGAAGCGCTGACGGTTCGGATGTACACCATATCCTGCTTGCCATCGCCGTTGACGTCGCCGACCGCCGCCGTGTTGATGATGCTGAAGCGCGGACCGCTCATCTGCGTTTCGGACTGGAACGGCCCGACATAATAGCCGCTGGAATCGTGCACATTGGTGCCGGTCAGTTGCAGCCCCAGCGAACCGCTGCCCGAGCCGGTGTTGACCGTGACCGTGTAGCTCGCGCCGTTGCTGCCAGCCACCGGCGTGATGTCCGTGATGCCGGCACCATTGATGCTCCCCGTCGTGGCGAGGGTGAACTGATCGACCGTGACGCCGGACACCGGCTTCGAAAAGGTGACGGTGTAGTGCACGACGGACGCGTCGGTCGACGACGGATCGGTGCCTGTGATGCTGACGAGCGTCGGAAGAACGGGGATGAGTGGCATGGGGATTCCCTGGCGTGGCGCTTGATGCGAGGATTCGAATTGCACGCCGGCTCCGGACAGGCCGACGCCAAGCGCAACTGATCGCGCGGCAGCAATTCGAAATTGCACGCCGTGCTCTCTACATCTGCGACCCTACAGGGACTGCTTGTCGGTTATGTTACACATTAACGATAAACAACATAACGCAGGGAGCCTGTGCCTCGCAGAAACCGGTCCCTCGCAAGATCGACAGACGATCCATGCGAGAGTTGCGCCGCGGTCAATTTGAACGGGCATCGGCGCTATGGAAGCCAATGCCCGTCCGTCTTGGTTTTGCCTGCCTTAGTGAGCGGCCGCGAGCAAGGTCTGCTGTGGCGGCACATAGCTCAGCATCGTTCCGCCGTTGCCGTCGGCCGCGAGCACGAAGGACGAAGCTGCGTACTGCGCCAGCAGCGCCCAGGAGTAGCTCTGGCCGCCGTCGGTCGTGACCGTCAGATTGTTCGCGCTGTCGACATCGACACTACTGACCACCGTGTTGCGGAAGTCGATGGTGTCGTCAGCGCCGAAATTGGCGATCGCGCCAGACAGGCCCGTCGGCGCGTCGAGCACCAGCGTTGCGCCGTTCGAGCCGCCGAAATCGACGTTCTGGAGCAGGCCGCCAGCGTAGACATGCTCGCTACCGCCGTCGAGATGCGAATTCGCAGCGATGCCGGTTGCGCCGACATCCTGCTCGCCGCCGCCGCTGACGGTGGCGCCGGTCGCCGTGCCCGCCACGAACTGGTAGCCGCCGCTGATCGTGGCACTGCCGTCGGTGGCGCCGGAGTCCACATACTGGAAGCCGCCGGTCTCGATGGTCGTGGCGGTGGTTGCGCCGCCCGAACCGACATATTGCCGCCCGCCGGCATTGATGGTGGTGCCGGTGGCATGGCCGTCCGTGAGCACCTGCTGCTCACCGTCGAGCACGGTGTTGGTGACTGTCCCCTGGGAAACGTCCTGATAGCCGCCCGCCGCAACGGTCGTGCCATCCGCACTGCCGCCCTGATAGACATGCTGGATGCCGCCGCTCTCGACAAGAACCGCGATAGACGTCCCGTAGTCGTACTGAACGCCGCCTGCGCCAACGGTCGCGCTCGTCGTTGACCCGACGATGTACTGCCGGCCACCAGCGATGGTCGCACCGCTGTCGGTGGCGCCGGCGTCGACATACTGGAAGCCGCCGATCGCGATGGTCGTATTGGTGGTCGCGCCACCGGAGCCGACATATTGCCGGCCACCGGCATTGATGACGGTGCCGGCAGCCTGGCCACCGGCAAGCACCTGCTGATTGCCGGCGAGCACGGTGTTGGTGGCCGTCCCCTGGTAGACGTCCTGATAGCCGCCCGCAGCAACGGTGGTGCCGCTGGCACTGCCGCCCTGATAGACGTGTTGGGAGCCGCCGCTCTGGACCATTGCGCCGGTCGCTGTGCCGTAATCGTATTGATTGCCACCCGAGCCGATCGTGGCATTCGCGCTGCTGCCCGTCACATATTGCGTACCGAAGACAGTCGCATCGTGGTCGGCGCCGGCCGTGCTTTGGGTGCCAAGAGCCTCGATGACGGTGCCGTAGGTGCTGCCGTTGACGTAGATGTTCTGGAGTCCGCCCGACTTGATCGTGGTGTGGATCGCCGTGTTGCCGACCGTTTGCGTGCCATAAAGCACCGTGTCCTTGGCGGTCCCCTGGAAGCTCACGAGCTGAGTGGCGCCAGCCTGCACCAGGGTCCCGGTCGCCGTGCCGTATTCGAGCCCTTGGCTCCCACCATTGTATATCGTTGCCCCGGTCGAGGTCCCGCGGACGATTTCGCCCGCGCCAGAGAGAACGATCGCGCCGGTCTCCGCGGCGTTGGAATCCACGGTGAAGAAACTGTCGACAACCACCGCGTTGGCGAGCTGCGTGCTGGAGACAAGCGTATAGTTGCCCCTGATGAGCGTATAGGTCGGCGAGGCGCCGACATTGCCTGCGGCATCCGAGAATCTAGCCACGATCGTCGTCAATCCGTATGGCACGACCTGGCTATTGAACTGCCACGATCCGGTCGCGCTGGAGACGATCACGTCGGTCCCTCCGATCGAGACGGTCACCTGCGCCGGCACGTCGGTCGTCCCCTGCAGGGTGACCTTCGGGTTTGACACCGACGAGTCGGCCGACAAATTGATGCCCGTGATCCCGAGCGATGCGGTCGCATCGACCGTGAAGGTGAACGCCGGGCCGACGCTGCTGTTGCCGTGGGAGTCGGTCGCAGCCGCGACATAGCTGTAAGTGGTGCCGTCCTGCAGGCCGGACACGCCGAGGCTCCACGTGCCGTTCTGGCCGACCGTGGCCGTGCCGACGACTGCGTGAGTCATGGCGTCGGTGACCGAGATGGTGTCGCCGGCATTGCCGGTGCCGGCCAACGTCGTCGCCCCACCATGGAAATGCGCCGCGTTGATGTAATTGTTGCCGTCGGCGCCGAGGGTGACGTCCCCGTCGGTGATGGTCAGAGCCGGCGACGTCCGTACGATCGTGTACGCCGGTCCCGTCTCGCTGGATGAACCGGTCAGCAGGATATCGGTGCCCGAACTTTGAGTGAAAGGATTGGTGCCGAATTGATATCCGACCAGAACGTCGGCCTTGCCGTCGCCGTTCAGGTCACCGGCGCCGATCTGCCCGGCGGTCTTGTCGAGCGGCGAGATCCTCACTTGCCCGAACGTGCCGTCGCCGTGACCGAAGAAGGTCGAGAGCGTGTTGTTGGTTCCGACGACCACGAGATCAGCCACGCCATCGCCGTTGATGTCGGCGACCGCGCCGGATCCGATCGTACCCGCCGCCTGAAGAGTCGTCCCGGACGAGGTGAAAGTGCCGTCGCCGTTGCCGAGCAGGATCGAGATTGTGGCGCTGCTGACGGCCGCCATGTCGAGCTTGCCGTCACCGTTGAAATCGCCGGTGAGGACAGATGTCGCCGTCCCGACCGGGGACGACGGAGCCTGGAACGTGCCGTCACCATTGCCGAAGCTCAGCGCTATTGCCAGATTGGTCGAATTCCTCGTCACGAGGTCGAGCTTGCCGTCTCCATTGAAGTCACCATAGGCGATGGAGCTGACCCCGAGATTCGTGGTGATGGCAGTCCCAAACGTACCGTTGCCATTTCCTGGCAGGACCGTACTGCCGACGACGATGTCGAGCACGCCATCGCCGGTCACGTCGATCACTTTAGGTGTTTGATAGACGCCGCTGCCGGCGGAATAGCTCGTGTTGGCCCCGAACGTGCCGTTACCGTTGCCGAGACGAACAGTCACGGTACCGTCGAGGGTGACCTGTGCGATGTCCAGCTTGCCGTCGCCATTCAGATCGGCAAGCGCCAGCAAGGGCAATAGGCCTGGGCTCGAGGTGTTCGAGGCTGAGGAGAAGTGACCGGTGCCGTCGTTCAGCGCCACGCTGACGTAGCTCGGGTTGACGAAAAAGTTTGTCCCCATCACGACGTCCAGCTTCCCGTCTCCGTTGACGTCGCCGATCGCGAAGGACGTCGGGCTGTTTACGGTCAGCTTCGATTCGGATTGGTACGGTCCGACATAGTAACCATTGGTATCGTGGACGTTGCTTCCCGTGAACTGGAGCGCCACCGAGCCGGAGCCGAATCCGGTATTCACCGTGACCGTATAGCTCGAAAGATTGCTGCCGGCGACCGGTGTCACGTCGGTGATGCCCGCGCCGCCGATGCTGCCACTCGTTGCAAGGCTGAACTGATCAATCGTGACGCCAAGAACAGGCTTCGAGAACGTGACGGTGTAGTGCACCGTTCCGGCGTCGGTCTGGGTCGGATCGGTCGCTGTGATGCTGGTGATGGTCGGAAGATCGGGGATGACGGGCATCTGAATTCCCTGCGGTGGCGCGTGTTGATGCGAGGATTCGAAATGCACACTGGCCCCGGAAAAACCGGCGCCAGGCACATTCGATCGCACGGCAGCAATTCGAAATTGCACGCCGTGCTCTCTACATCTGCGACCCTACAGAGGCTGCTTGTCGGTTATGTTACATGATAACAAAAATAACATAACAGGGAGAGGCTGTGGATAGTCGGCCTCATAGCTCCAGCAGACCGCCGTCCCCATTTTCGTCGGCGAAGGCCAGCAGCGTGCCCTTGGCGTTCCAGGCAATCGCTGCGACCGGAGGGGTGCCATTGCGGCGGACCAGGATCTCGGCGCCGTCCTCGAGCCGCACCATCAGCACGGTGCCGTCGCTGTAACCGGCGGCGAGGATGTCGTTCTTCGGATGGCAGGCGACCACCGACACGCGCGCCTGCAGCGGCGCGAGCATCGCGGGCTCCTTGCCCATCGGGCCGTCCTTGCTGCCGAACGGCCAGATGATGATGGTGTCGGCACCCGAAGTCGCCAACCCTTTGCCGCCCGCGCTCCAGGACATCGAACGGACGCGGCCGGGATAGCCGGTCATGCGCATGTGCCTGTTGTCGGCAAGCCGCCAGCCGTGCAGCGCCGCCTCGTGCATCGTGGTGACCAGGAACTTGTTGTCGGGGCTGAAGGTGACGCCGAGATGCGAGCCGGCCCAGGGCAGGAATTCGGCGGATCCTTCCATGTTCGGAAACCACAGCGTCGCGCCGTTGTAATGCGCGATCGCGAGCCGCAGGCCCTTCGGCGCGAAGGCGAGGCCGCCGACGGTCGAGGGCACCTCGAGCGACTTCTCCTCGGTCTTGCCGCTCTTGACGGTGGCCGTCTTGCCGGCCGACCAGGCATAGGCCCCGTCGGGATGCAGCGCCACCGCGTCGATCCAGCGCCGCTTGGGGTCGGTGGCGAGCAGCGTCACCTCACCCTTGGCGTCGAGCGACACGACCTTGCCGTCGTCGCCGCCCATGATGAGGCGCTTGCCATCGGAGGCGGTCGACAGAATGCCGCCGCCATGCACGGCGACCGTCGTGATCTCGCCCTTGGCGTCGACGAACGCGACATTCTCCTCGCCGCTGACGAAGGCGGCGCGGGGCCCGAGGAAATACACCGAGGTCACGCCCATGCCGAGCGTAACAGGCTTGACGCGATCGGTGACGGAGACGATCGAGGCGGAATCGGGGGCCGGCGTAAATTCTTTCATCACGAGACGATGCAGCTCTCAAAACCCTCGCGAATGGCCTTTTCCGGCAATTCGCGACCGATGAAGACGAGGCGGCTCTCGCGCGGCTCGCCGTCCTTCCACTTCCGCTGGTGGTTGCCCTCCAGCATCATGTGGACGCCCTGGAAGACATAGCGGTCATCATCGTCGTGGAAGGCGAGGATCCCCTTCGAGCGCAGGATCTTGCCGCCCTCGACCTGCACCAGGTTCTGGAGCCAGGGCATGAACACGTTCGGATCGAGCGGCTTGTCGGTCTTGAGCGACAGCGACTGCATGTCCTCGTCGTGATAGTGCTTCAGGCCGTGGCCGTGATCATGGTGGTGATGGTCGTGGCCATGGTGGTGATGATCATGGTCGTGGTCATGATCATCGGCCTCCAGGAAATCCGGCTCGATGTCGAGGATGCGGTCGAGGTCGAAGGCGCCGCGGTCGAGCACGTCCGCCAGGGCGACCGAGCAGCGCTCGGTGCGATGCAGCTTGGCATAGGGGTTGATGGCGCGGATGCGGGCCTCGACCTCGGCAAGCTCCAGCTTGGTGACGAGATCGGTCTTGTTCAGCACGATGACGTCGGCGAACGCGATCTGGTTCTTGGCCTCGGGCGCATCCTTGAGCCGGTCGGACAGCCATTTGGCGTCGGCGACCGTGACGACCGCGTCGAGCCGCGCGTTCTTCTGCACGTCCTCGTCGACGAAGAAGGTCTGGGCGACAGGCGCGGGATCGGCAAGGCCGGTGGTCTCGACGATGATGGCGTCGAACTTGCCCTTGCGCTTCATCAGGCCGTCCATGATGCGCACGAGGTCGCCGCGCACGGTGCAGCAGATGCAGCCGTTGTTCATCTCGAACACTTCCTCATCGGCGCCGATGATGAGATCGTTGTCGATGCCGATCTCGCCGAATTCGTTGACGATGACGGCGTATTTCTTGCCGTGGTTTTCCGACAGGATGCGGTTCAACAGCGTGGTCTTGCCGGCGCCGAGATAGCCGGTCAGCACGGTCACGGGAATTTTTTGGGACGCTTCAGACATGACAACTCCGGGTCGGGCTTTTCCGCGCGACGCGAGGCGGGGTGGCCCCCTGCCCTAGTGGTCAAGCGCGCTGGTCAGGGCCTTTATATTGTGCCTGACCATATCAATGTAAGTGGGTGCAAGCCCCTTTTCGCCGGTCAAACCGTCCGAAATCAGGGTCCCGCCGACCTTGGCCCCGGTCTCGGCCGCGATCCGCCGGATCAGACGGTCATCACTGATGTTTTCCAGGAACACAGCCGGGATCTTTTGGGCCTTGATCTGGCCGATGATGGCGGCGATGTCCCGCGCGCTGGGCTCGGTCTCCGTGGAGACCCCCAAGGGGGCCACGAACTGGACACCGTATTCGGCGGCGAAATAGCCGAAGGCGTCGTGGGTGGAGATCACCTTGCGCCGCTCCGGCGGGATTTTCGCCACGGCCTCCCGCACCTCGCGGTCGAGCGCTTCGAGCTTGTCCAGATAGGCCTTTGCCCGGGCGCGGAAGAACTCGGCGTCGTCAGGGTCGGCCGCGGCCAGCGCATTGGCGATGTCGCTCACATAGATCCTGGCGTTGGGGACGGACTGCCAGGCATGCGGATCCGCGGCCGAGCCGAGCTTCAGCGGTACGATGCCGGCACTCACGGTGACCACCTGCGCCTTGCTTCCTGCGGACTGCACCAGACGGGGCAGCCAGCCTTCGAGGCCGAGCCCGTTGACGATGACGAGGTTTGCATCCGCAATCCGCTTCGCATCGCTTGGCGCGGGCGTGTAGACGTGGACGTCGCTGTCGGGGCCGACCAGCGTCGTGACGTCGACCCGATCGCCGCCAACGGTCCGGACGAAATCGCCGAGGATCGAGAAGCTCGCGACGACGTTGAGCCGCTCGGCCGCATGCAGCGGCGAGGCGATCAGCAGGAGCACACAAAGCAGGAGACGCCGCATCGTCACGCTTCCAGATGCCGGCCGGGAAACATCTGCCGGACGATACCACCGACGCGGCCGAACAGCACCGAGACGATGTAAAGCACCGTCGCCAGCAGAATGATCGCAGGGCCCGACGGCACGCGGGTCTGGAACGACAGCACAAGGCCCGCATAGCCCGAGACGGCGGCAGCGACGACGGCGATGCAGATCATCACAGTGAGATCGCGCGACCAGAACCGGGCAATGCCCGCCGGCAGGATCATCAGGCCCACCGCGAGCAGCGTGCCCAGCGCCTGAAAGCCATTGACGAGGTTGATCACGACGAGCGCGAGGAAGGCGAGATGCGCGGGACCGCCGGCGCGGCTGACGGTGCGCAGGAACAGGGGATCGACGCTCTCGATCACCAGCGGGCGATAGATCACCGCGAGCACCAGCAGCGTCACCGTGGCGTTGAAGGCCACCACCAGCAGGGTCTGGTCGTCCATCGCGAGAATGTTGCCGAACAGCACGTGCAACAGGTCGATGTTGGTGCCCTTGATCGAGACGATGGTGACGCCCAGCGCCAGCGAGGCCAGATAGAAGGTCGCAAGCGAGGCGTCCTCCTTCAGCCCGGTCGAACGCGCGACCACGCCGGCGAGGATCGCAACCGCAAAGCCTGCAACCAGGCCGCCGGCCGTCATCGCGAACAGATTGAGGCCGGAGAGCAGGAAGCCGACGGCCGCGCCAGGCAGGATCGCATGCGCCATGGCATCGCCGACGAGGCTCATCCGCCGCAGCATCAGGAACACGCCGATCGGCGCGCCCGCCAGCGACAGCGCGATCACGGCGGCGAGCGCGCGCCGCATGAACTCGAATTCGGTGAACGGGCCGATCAGCGCGTCATAGATCATCTGCGATCACGCCGCCCGCGAGTGTCCGTCCTCGGCGCAAGCCGTGGCACTATCGTCAAAAGCCTCGCACATCCGCATCGCGACCAGCAGGTTTTCCGGCGTCAGCACCTCCGCCGTCGGTCCCCAGGCCACGGGGCCGCGCGCCAGCACCAGTGTTTCGGTGAAATGGTTGCGCACCATTTCCATGTCGTGCAGCGCGGCGAGCACGGTGCGGCCTTCGCCGTGCCAGTGCTTCACCAGCGCGAGCAGATCGGCCGTGGTCTTGCTGTCGATGGCGTTGAAGGGCTCGTCGAGCACGATCAGGCGCGCGTCCTGGAGCAGCACGCGCGCGAACAAGATGCGCTGCATCTGCCCGCCCGAGAGCGTGCCGATGGGGCGGTTCTCAAAGCCGTTGAGGCCGACGGAGGCGATCGCGCGCAGGATCTTCTCCCGCGCAGCCTTGCCGATGCCCCCGAACAGGCCCGCGTCGCGCCACAGCCCGGTGCCGACGAAGTCGAACACCGAGATCGGGAAGCTGCGGTCGATCTCCGCGCTCTGCGGCAGATAGGCGATATCGCGGCTATCGAGCCCGCCGAGATGGATGCTGCCGTCGAGCGGCCGGAGGATGCCGACGATGCCGCGCAACAGCGTCGACTTGCCGGCGCCGTTCGGGCCGATCACGGCGACCAGCGCACCGGAGGCGACCTCGCCGTTGAGATGATGCACGGCCGGATGCCGGTCGTAGCCGAGCGTGACATTATGGAAGTGCACGGCCGCCATGGTCACCTCATCGCCAGGAAGACCACGCCCCAGAGCACGGCGCAGACGGCAAGCGCGGCCGCGAGGCGGCCGGCCATGGTCATGCGCAGGATCGACCAAGGCGCGTCCTGGGCCGGATGGGGCGAGGCCGCATCATGGACATGGGCGTGGGTATGGTCGTGCCCATGCGAATGCCCGTCGCCATGAGAATGGTCATGAACGTGGTCGTGGTGATGGGCGTGGGACGCGGCGGGAACCATGCCAGCGACGTTATATTATAACATTACCCCTGTCCACGGCCGGCTCAGGGCTTGCCGATCACCATCGCGATGGCGGCGGCGACGAACGGGAACGGCACCGAGACGGCGCAGCGGAACCAGACGAACCGGGCCGGCATGAACGGGATTTCCCATAAAATCACCCGCTGGAAGGCGAACAGGGCCCAGGCCACGACATAGGCGACCACCTGCGGCACCCCACCGCCCGACTTCAGCGCTACCGTGCCGATGGAAAAGCCGATCACGGGTCCGCCGGGGGTGGCGGCGCCGGCGACCACGGCGGTCGCAACCCCGAGCCAGCCGCTGTCCGGCCCGAGCCAGCCGGTGATCACCTCCTGCGGGATGATGGCGGCGATGTAGCCGGAGCCGATCACTCCGAGCGCAATGCGCGGCACGATGTTGATGAAGTCCATGGAGCCTTCGCGGAGCGAGGCCTTGAACACCGGTGGGCCGCGGCGGAAGGCGATCAGGCCGACGCCGAACACCGAGCCCCACAGCAGGATGTCGATCAGAAGCGCCGCGCTCAAGTCTCGTCGTCCTTCGCGGCCGGCTGCGGATAGATCCGGACATAGACGAAGCGGCCGAGCGCGCCGGCGAGCACCGGCAGCGGCAGCGAGATCAGGATCCGCCACAGTGTGAAGTCGGTGCCCATGATCGGGATTTCCCAGGCCACCGCGCGGCCGTACCCGATCAGGGTCCAGCTCACGACCATGGCGATGGTGGCGCCGAAATCGGCGCCGACAGCGAGCAGCGCGCTCGCCACCGGATAGGCGGTGAAGGGTCCGCCCGGCAGGATCGCGCCGAAGGCGGTGCCGATCAAAAGGCCCATCAGGCCCGATTTCGGCCCGAGCGAGCGCGAGACTTTTTCGTGCGGCAGGATTTCGGAGATGAAGGCCCCGAGCAGGCAGCCCGCCAGCACGCGCGGCAGGATGCCGCCGAACAGCGAGAGGTCGTGCGTGAGAATCTCCAGGACACCGTCTGTGCCATCACGCCGCCAGACCAGGCCCGCGCTCACCGCCACCAGCACCGCGATGATGATGGTCGACCAGCCGATCGGCTTGCGCACACGCCCCGGCCGCGGCTCGGACTCCGCGTCCTCGGCAGGCGCCGGATTGTTCGGGGAAGGCTCTGACAACGGGCTCGGTGGGCTCGAGGGTGATGCCCATCCTGATTAAGGGCGCCGCCCATGCGATGCAAACAGTACGATGATGGGAAGCGATGCGCATCTCGCGCAGGGCCATGCGAAGCAGCAGTCGAATTCCGCACAGCAAAAAGGCGGCCGCGCATGCGACCGCCTCTTCGAGTTCGTCATCCCGGAGCGGCGACGCCGCACCCGGAAAGTGTGATGGCTCAGGCCTTGTCGAACAGGGACTCGACGTATTCCCAGTTCACGAGGTTCTCGACGAAAGCCTTCAGATAGTCCGGACGGCGGTTGCGATAGTCGATGTAGTAGGAGTGCTCCCAGACGTCCACGCCGAGGATCGGGGTAGCGCCGTGCACCAGCGGATTCTCGCCGTTCGGGGTCTTGGCGATCTCGAGCTTGCCGTTCTTGACCTGCAGCCAAGCCCAGCCGGAGCCGAACTGGCCAACGCCGGCCGCCTGGAAGTCCGTCTTGAACTTCTCGAAGCCGCCGAGGTCCTCGTTGATCTTCTTCTCGAGCTTGCCCGGCAGCTTGGTGCCGCCGCCATTGGGCTTCATCCAGCTCCAGAAGTGGATGTGGTTGTAGTGCTGGCCGGCATTGTTGAACACGGCCGGGTTCTTGCCGAACGAGCCCTTGACGATCTCCTCAAGGGACTTGCCTTCCCATTCGGTGCCCTTAAGCGCGTTGTTGCCGTTGGTGACGTAGGCCTGATGATGCTTGTCGTGGTGGAATTCCAGCGTCTCCTTCGACATGAACTGGCCGAGGGCGTCATAGGCGTAAGGGAGTGGGGGCAGCGTAAAGGTCATGGGTTGTTGTCCGCGACTGATGGGGAACTGGCTTAACGGGGACTCTTATAGAAGGTTCCACCGCCGTTAAATACCGCCAATTTGCGAAATTGCGTGATGCGGCCGATTGGCCGGATTGCATAAAATCGACGCATCGTGGGGCGCGCTTCGACAGGCCGTAAAATATCATTGCCTTTGAGGCGCTTATGGCAGAACGAACGCACCACGGCGCGGAGATGCGAAAGAGAAGGCAATGAGCATCGAGATCGACATCCTGAACGGCGACGCTTCGTGGCGGATCGCACAGCCCCTGCTCAGTGCGGTCTGGGGACGCGACGCCGCCGAGAAGCCGTCGTGGAGCCACGTTAAATGGGCCAATGCCGACCTTCGCGTGCTGATCGAGACGCCCGAGGACGGCCTCGTCTGCCACGTCGGCATCTACTTCCGTACCGTCACCTGGAATGGACAGAAGGTTCACATCGGCGGCATCGGCGGGGTCTGCACCCGCGAGGACCGGCGCGGCCGCGGCTACGCGACCATGGCGATCGACGCAGCCATCCACACCATGCGCGCCAACGAGGCGGTCCGTTTCGGGCTGCTGTTCTCCGAATCGAACAATTTTGCGTTCTACGAGGCCCGCAGCTGGCTGCCCTTCAAGGGCGAGGTCTATTGCGAGCAGCCGGAGGGTCGGATCCGCTTCGACTACATGGCGCCCTACGTCTTCAACATCGTCCGCGCGCCGACGCTGGGCACCATCGACCTATGCGGCCTGCCCTGGTGAGCCCTGCGTGAGGGGAGGACTGGCGCGAAGATGCTGCGCCCGATAAGATGTCGATCGTCATCCAATATTCCGCCCGGTGAACATGACGATCGATGCCTCCGCAGACGCCGCGCCGCCACGTGCACCGGTCGCTTCCCCCATTGCGAGCCTGCTGACGGCGCCGATCCTGCCGACACTGCTGCGGCTCGCGATCCCCAACATGATCGCGATGGTCGGCAGCACGCTGGTTGCGATTGCCGAGACCTCCTATATCGGCCGGCTCGGCACCATTCCGCTGGCGGCGATCGCGCTAGTGTTTCCGTTCGCGATGCTGACGCAGATGATGAGCGCGGGCGCAATGGGCGGTGGCGTTTCGTCCGCGATCAGCCGCGCGCTCGGCGCAGGCGATCGTGACCGCGCCGCGACGCTGGCGCTGCATGCCGCCATCATCGGCCTCTGCGGCGGGCTGTTCTTCACGGTGATGATGCTAGCTTTCGGCCGCAGCTTCTTCACGCTGCTCGGCGGACGCGAGCGCGTGCTCGAGGAAGCCAGCGGCTATTCGCAAATGCTGTTCTCCGGCGCGGTCGCGATCTGGCTCGTCAACACGCTGGCCTCGGTGATCCGCGGCACCGGCGACATGCGCCTGCCTTCAATGACGCTGATCGGGGCGAGCGCGCTCCAGATCGCGCTCGGCGGCACGCTGGGGCTCGGCCTGTTCGGCGTGAAGCAATTCGGCATGCCCGGTGTCGCCGCCGGCCAGCTGATCGCCTTCACCTGCGCGGCGATCTTCTTCCTCTGGTATCTCCTGTCCGGCCGCAGCCGGCTGCCGCTGAAGGTCCGCGCCTTCCATTTCGAACGCGCGATGTTCCTGGACATCCTCAAGGTCGGCGCGGTCGCCTGTCTGTCGCCGCTCCAGACCGTGCTCACGATTCTGATCTTCACAAAAATCCTCGCGACCTTCGGCACCGAGATGCTGGCCGGCTACGGCATCGGCTCGCGGCTGGAATTCCTGCTGATCCCGATCACCTTCGCCTTCGGCATCGCCTCGGTGCCGATGGTCGGCATGGCGATGGGCGCCGGACATGTGAAACGCGCGCGGCGTGTCGCCTGGACCGCAGCCGCGGCTTCGGGATTGACCGTCGGCCTGATCGGCCTCGTCATCGCGCTTGATCCGGCGCTGTGGGTATCGCTCTTCACCGGGGATCCCGGCGTCGCCGCGGCGGCGCACAGCTATTTCCACTGGGCCGGCCCGGCCTTCGCGTTCTTCGGCATGGGCGTGTCGCTGTACTTCTCCTCGCAAGGCGCGGCGCGCGTCGGCGGTCCGGTGCTGGCTTCCACGGCGAGGCTGCTGATCGTCGCGATCGGCGGCGTCGGTCTAATGACTGCGCAGGCGCCGGCCTGGACCTTGTTCGCACTGGTCGGCGGCGCCATGGTCGTGTTCGGACTTTCGACCGCAGCCTCGGTCGCCTTCGCCCGCTGGGGCAAATGAGCGCAGGCAAATAAGCGGGCAGATAAACGCAGGAATGTGATTCCATCCAGCGTTGCACTATCCTGCCGGACTGCTATGGAGGCGCCTCCATTTTCGGGGGCTCTCTATGTTCGGCAGATTCGCCATCCTTTCCGTCATCCTGACTACGCTGTTTGGTGCGACTGCCGCCCACGCGCAGAGCGCCGATGGGACCTGGCTGACTCAGGCCGGCGATGCGCGCGTCAAGATCAGCAAATGCGGCGGCGGCATCTGCGGCCATATCGTCTGGCTGCGCGAGCCCTATGACACCGCGACTGGCCAGCCTGCGACCGACAGCAAGAATCCCAATCCCGCGCTCGCCAAACGCGCGATGATCGGCCTGCCGCTGTTCAGCGGCATGGAGCCCTCAGGGCCGAACAAATGGTCGGGCCAGATCTACAATGCCGATGACGGCAGCACCTATGCGAGCAACGTCTCCGTGACGGGTGCGGATTCGCTGCGGGTCGAAGGCTGCGTCGGCGCGCTCTGCGGCGGCGAGACCTGGACGCGCGCGGGACGCTAGCTCGCGCCTGCCATCATCGCCTTCAACGCCGTTGCCGCCGACGCGTAGCCGCCGCGCGCGCCGTCGATGAAATGGACGTGGTCGCTGCGCAGGGCTGATGGCGTGAAACAGGTCATCATCGCGGCGTCCTGCTGGTAGAGGCCGTAGCGCACGACGCCGTCGCGCGCCGCAGCCGCGAGACGGTCGCTCAACGCGCGCTCGAGCTGCGGGGTGCAGTCGAGGATCATGCGCAGGCCGTCGTCATATTTGCGGAAGTCAGAATTCTCGACCACCTGGCGCTTGTAGACGTTTGGCACGAAACCGCCGACGTTGAGGTCGAAACGCATGATCAGATAGACGAACAGCGTGTAGGCCAGCACGCGGGCGCGGCGCGCGACCAGCGGACCGCCGCGTTTGGTGCGGGCTTCGAATTCCAGCCCCTGCGGCGGCCATTTCAGCGGCGGCCCCTGCGGCGGCACCGGGCGGCCGCCATCCGGACTGCGCTCGACGAGATGAATGATGTCCTCGATCACCTTGCGGAAAGCATGCGGATCGACACCGCGCGCCGGCATCACCAGCACCGACAGGATCAGACCGCGCGCGGACGGCATCACCTCGAAGCGGCAGGACAAGCCGGAAAGATCGGGCTGCGTGCCGGCGGGCGCCTCGGCGACCGCGAACTCGCCGCGCTTCATGGCGGCGTCGGCCCAGGCGAGCCCGCCGCCGGAAAACATCGCATAGGACAGATTGGCCGACGGACCGAAGCGCGCGACGCGCACGTCGAGCCCTTGGGCGCGGATCGCACTCACCGGCACCAGCGCGACGCGCATCTTCAGATCGAGGTCTTCCCGCACCCAGGTCGCGGTCGCGGCCAGCGCCTCGCGGGCGCGTTCGACATCAGAAGGCGCGACCGCAAAGCTCGCGCCGTCGCCGCCGAACACGAAGGGGAATTCGCGCCCCTCCAATGCGTTCGTCACCGCCGCGATCACGGCCGCACCGGCCATGTTGACCGCCTTGTAGCGCTGCGCCGCAATCGCCTTGGTGGAATCGACGATATCGGCGACGCCGATGTTCCAATCATCCGGCAGCGGCGCATAGAGCGCGGGGTCCATCAGGCTCGTGAAGCCGCGGAAGACGGGAATGCCGCCGTAGAAGGATTCGCCTGATGTCATCGGGTGATGCCGGATGGTTGGGAAGCGCGTCCGAGGAAAGATACGAGGCAGGATCGATCCGGGTTCGCCGGCCGGCGCCCCTCTTTCGATTCCCGATCATTGGCCGAAATGCACCCGGACAACAAGATCGCGCCGGCGCAAATGGCGCGATCCGTCATTGATCGGCGTCAAACAGCCGGCCGGAAGAGCGGCTATGGTCGGGGCATCTCCAGAGATTGATGGGATGATCGAAGTGCCCGACTTCGACAACAAGGACTCGACCGCTCCGGTGCACCGGCGTACGGGGCTCGATCCGCTCAGCGCGGTGAAGATGCCGGAAGGACTGACCGCGGCCGTCGACGCCTGGGCTGAAGCTCATCACTTGTCGCGTTCGGCTGCGATCTGCAAGCTGGTCGAACTGGGCCTGAAGGTCGCGCCCCCGGCATTCTCGTCGGCCCAGCCGGTCGCATCCGACGCCACCAAGATCGAGGCGCTGGCCGTGCACGAGATCGAGCGGCTGCTCGACCCCGCATTGCCAACGGACGAACGCGAACGCCGCATCCGCCGCCTGACCGAAGGGCCGCCGGAATTTTCACGCGAGCGGATTGACCTGCCGAAGTGAACGCCTAGTGCAGCTTTTCGGCCTCGCGCTTGCGCAGGGCGTCGAGAGAGAGGTCGTGGCAGCCGACCAGGCGCACGAATTGCTGCGGATACATTTCATGACCGTGTCCGCCGGAATTCTGATGCGTCATCGGGGGGCAATGGACATCGTCCGGCTTCGCGCGAGGCTCCTCGATCCGGGCTTGATTTGAAGCGGTCATGTTTGAAGTGGCCATGGACTGCTCCCTGTCGATTGGGGCAGATCGATTGACATAACCCAACCGATTGCGGGGCATCTTACGACCAATTCCGGCTTGATGTCATCGCCCGGATCAACTCAATTGTGGCGGCGGAGTTCCGCTTACGCCGTATTCCCCGCATCGATCGTGAACACGGTGCCGGTGACGTTGCGACCGCCCTCGCCGAGGAGATATTCGACCATGCGCGCGACATCATCGGTCTCCGGCAGGCGACGCAGCGCGCTGCGGCCGGCGATGCGCTTGCGTCCTTCGTCGGAGAGATTGTGGGTCAGCTCGGTGTCGATGAAGCCCGGCGCAATCGCATTCACGGTGATGCCGAGCTTGCCGACCTCGCGCGCGAGCGAGCGGGTGAAGCCGGTGGCGGCGGCCTTGGTCGCGCCGTAGACGGACAGGCCGTTGTAGCCCGTGGTCGCGATGATCGAGGACATATTGATGATGCGGCCGGCGCCGTCGGCCATCATCTGGCGCGCGACATATTTGGAGAGGATGATCGGCGACAGCACGTTGAGCTGCACCAGCGCCTCGATTTCGGAATTGTGCATGGTGGCGAGCAGGCCTTCGGTGCCGAGGCCGGCATTGTTGACGAGGCCGTAGATCGGGCCGAACTCGTCGCGGATAAGCTTCGCGAAGGCCGGGATCGCGTCGATCACGGCGAGGTCGCAGGCGCGGAAATGCAGGCGCCCTTCGGAGAGGCCGATCGCCGCCCTGAGCTCTTCGCTCTCGCGCCGTGCCGCCGCAATCACATTATAGCCGGCATCAGCCAGCCGCTTGCCGATCGCAAGGCCGATGCCGCGGCTGCCGCCGGTGACGAGGACATTATGCATCGGTGCGCGCCAGTTTGCCGGCCGGAGTGACGTCGAGCGCCTCGACGAAGCGGATCACCGCCGGCACCTTGTGAGAAGCGAGCTGCGCGCGGCACCGATCCAGGATCTGGTCGCGGATCTCCTTTGCCCGCGCCTGATCGGTGCCGTCGGCGAGGATCACGTCGGCGACGACGATGCCGCCGGTGATCGGGCTGCGGCGCGATTTCGCCCGCGACATCCGCACGTCAGGATGACGATTGATGACCGCCTCGATCTCCTCGGGGTGAACCTTCAGCCCGCCGATATTGATGATGCCGCCGCGGCGGCCGACGAAATAATAGCGGTCGCCGCGCAACTCGACGATGTCGCCGCTGTCGACGAACCCGTCGTCATCAGTCAGCGCGGCTACATTGCGGCCGATGTAAGCATGCGCCGTGCGCGTCGAGCGGATGCGCAGCGAGCCATCCACGACCTTCATCTCGACACCGTTGCGGTTGCCGAGATAATCGGCCGGAAAGCCCTCCAGCCCATCATTCACGGCAAAGCCGACGCCTGCCTCGGTCGAGGCATAGGCATGACCGACGGAGGAATTGGGGAACGCGGCCTTCAGGCCGTCGAGCACCGCCTGGTCGGCGATCTCGCCGGACAGACGGACGTATCCCGGCGCGAACTGTGCGGCCGAGCCGCTCATCAAGAGCTTGCGCCAGTGCGATGGCGTGCCGGAGATATGGGAGACGCCGCGAGTGTTCAGCCGCGCGACGTGGTCGCCGAGCGCTTCGTGCGGATCGGACAGCACCATCGAGCCGCCCGAGAGGATGGCGCGCAGGAAGATCTGCAGACCGCCATAGCGGCGAATGTCGTAAAATGTCGCCCAGACCGGCGCGAGTCCGCGCGCAGGACCTTCGGCGACGATGGCGCCCTTCAGTGCTTCCAGCGTGTGGCCGGCGATCTTTGGTACGCCCGACGTGCCGGACGTCAGCATCAGCCATTCCGTGGCGCGTTCGGTCCTGGCCGGCGTGGCGGCCTGAAGCGGCAATTGCGCGGTGACGGCGAGCGCGATTGTCTTTGCGGCCCACTGCGCGGGCTCATCGGTGACAACGGCATCGATCTCGGCGTCCGCGATCAGCGCGTCGAGGTGGTCAGGATTGAGATCGGGCGGGCACAGCAGCATGCGCCGCGCGACACCGTCGAGCTCGATCATGGCGAGGCCCGACTTGAGCTGGTCCGACAGCTTCAGCAGGACAGATCGGCCCGCCAGCTCACGCAGGCGGCCGCCCAGGACCGTATGCCCCAGGACGTCCGTCAGCGACACCACATGATGGGCGTCGGAGATCGTGCGGCTCTTGAGCTCCGGGCTTAGATAGTCGCGAAGCGCGAAAATCTCACGCGGGGACATTTTCGTAGGCCCGCACGAAATCGCCCACGGTGGCGGGGAACGCTACGTCCTCAGAAATGGTGAAGGGATCGACGCCGGTCTCGTCCTCGAGGCGCGCCACCAGAATTGCGAAGGCGAGGGAATCGAAACCCGTCTCGTGCAGGGACAGATCGTCCGAGAGCGCAGGAAGCGTGACGTGCTGCTCCTTGGCGATCTGCTGGATCGCTTCGATGACCTTAGACCTTACCGACATGGCTGGCTCACTCTTGTTATTGATGGTTCGTGTTGCAGCGGCTCTTGATGACCGCCTCCCCAAGGCCCGTGTTGTTTACCCGACAGAAGTAAATGGCTTCTTGGACAATTCAGATAAAATTGGACCTATCTGGCGGATTTTGCTGCGTGTTGCAGTGAGGTGAGCACGCTGCTCGCATTCCCTCCCCCCTTGCGGGGGAGGGGCAGGGAGAGGGGTGCCGCACGGCACACTCTCTCGGCGCTGGCAAATTCTGTTGCGACACCCGAGATGACGGTTAGTCCTTTTCCGGGGCTACCCCTCTCCCCAGCCCTCCCCCGCAAGGGGGGAGGGAGCGCACCTGCCTCGTGGCAACGTGCTCATGAGTTACAGCCTGATCGTACCAACGACGACACGCGCATATGTCTCAGCGTCCAAGGCGATGTAGGCGCCGGATTTCGGGTCGAGCATGAACAGCGGCTCGCTTATCAGGCCCGGATCAAAGCCCTCCCGGGCCAGTTCGCCCTTCTTCTGCTTGAACGTCTCGGTCGCATCGAGCTCGCGGGAGATACGGATGAAGACGGGGCGGGCGTAAGCCGGCAAACGCTGCGCGAGATGGGCGGGCAGCCCCTCGATGTCAAACCCCTCGTTGACGACGATGGCGCTCATGCCGGCGCGGCCGTCGGTGCCGGGGATGCTGACGCCATAGGTGGTGGCATCGATCACGCCGGTGAAATCGCGCACGGCGTCGTTGACTTCCGATGTCGCGACGTTCTCACCCTTCCAACGAAAGGTGTCGCCGATGCGGTCGACGAAATGGAAGAAACCCTTGTCGTCGAGCCGCATCAGATCGCCGGTGCGGAACCAGGCATCGCCCTTGGCAAAGACATCGCGCAGGATTTTCTTCTCGGTTTCGCCCGCGTCGGTATAGCCCTCGAAACGGCCACCGCCCTCGTCCGCGGTGCCGATGCGGCCGATGGCTTCGCCGGCCTCGCCCCGGGCGCAGGCAACGCAAAAGCCCTCTTCGTTGCGCAAGGGTGCACCGCTATCAGGATCGAGCTTGACGAGCCCCGCCGGAAAGCGATGCGCGAGCAATGGCGGAACGCGTCCAATCGCACCCGGCTGGCCCTCGACGTTGAACAGCGAGAAATTGCCTTCGGTCGCTGCATAGAATTCGAGGATGCGCGGAATGGCAAAGCGGCCCTGGAAATCCTCCCAGATGTCGCCGCGCAGGCCGTTGCCGCAGACGAGCCGCAGGCGGTGACGGTTCTCGTATTCGGACGGCGCCGCCTTCAGAAGGTAGCGGCAGAGCTCGCCGATGTACTGGAACAGCGTGCAATCGTGCCGCACGATGTCGGGCCAGAAGTTCGAGGCCGAGAATTTTTCCGCGATCACCACGGAGCCGCCGGCGGCGAGCATGCTGCACGGCGCGACGATGCCGCCGACCGAGTGGAACAGCGGCAGGCAATCATAGAGCCGGTCCTGCGGGCTGGCGCCGGTGAGGCCGGCGAACCAGAAGCCCCAGTTGAGGATGCGTCGGTGGCTGATGCTCGCCGCCTTCGGCAGGCCGGTGGTCCCGGAGGTGTAGATCAGCAGGGCCCGGTCGTTGATCGTCACGTCGCCATGCTCGTCCGGCGAGAGCGGCCCGTCCTCGAGCGCGACAAGTGCGACGTCGATCGCGCGCTCGCTGCGGGCATCGCCATGGGTCCAGACTTTTGCTTCTGTCTTCAGGTGCGGCGACGCGCCGTCCAAGGCTTCCATGAGCTCGTGCGCGACGATGACATGCGACGGCCTGGCCACATCGACGCAATGCGCGAGCGACTGGCCGACGAGCCTGGTGTTGATCAGCGCGACCACGCCGCCGACCCGGCTGATGCCGAGCCACGCGGCAAGATAGTCGATGCCGTTCGGCATGATCAGCGCGACGGTATCCCCCTTGGCCACGCCGACCGAGCGCGCCCAGCGCGCATAGCGGTTGATGCGCTTCGAGAGGCCTGCGTAGTCGATCGTTGTCTCATCTGCGACCAGCGCGGTGCGATCGGGCTGACGCTGCGCCCAATCGTCAACGACGTCGGCGAACAGCCGGCCCGGCAGCGTCTCGATGCGTGCGGTGAGCTCGATCGCCTTCAGCCAGATCTTTGAAGCCGAAGGTGCGCGCGCGACTTTCGGTTGCTCGATGACGCCGATGGTCATGCCGTCCATTCTTTCGGAACGTGTCTGCTGTTTCTCCAAGCTTAGCTCGCATGCCCTGCCCAGGTGTTAAGAGACAAGGTAAAGCCAGGTTAGTACGTGATTAACTCTGGCCGTCCGACGCGGGCGAGTTGGGCGGCGTGCTGACGGCGGGGACCGATCGCTGGTGCAAGGTGATCGAGTTGTCGGGGATCGGGACGGGGTAGCGATCCGGCCTCGCCGAGGCTATGCGCTCCCTGGTAAACGGGCTATGCTTTTCTACCCTGCGTTGTCATGGCTACGAAAGGGAGGCGTCCCGTGGCTTTCGATCCGTCAGAGTTTCCGGTCCAGGCCGCGCCGTTCGACCAGCGCCTGGAGAATTTCGGCAGCCGCGTGAAGGGTGGGCAGGCCAGAGTGGTTGCGATCGGCTCGTCGACCACGGCGGGCGAAGGAGGCATCGCTCCCTATCCGCAACGGCTGCTGGCGGATCTTCGGATCAAATTTCCAAATGTCGGAATCGAGGTGATCAACCGGGGCGTCGGCGGCGAAGACGCTCCTTTGGAGCTGAAGCGGTTCGAGCACGACGTCTTCGATCTCAATCCCGATCTCGTCATCTGGCAGGTCGGCACCAATTCGGTGTGGCAAGCCGACGGTCCCTCGTTTGCGGACACCACGAAGGCCATTCGTGAGGGTGTCGACCAGCTGCTCGGCGCGAAGCGGATCGACGTGATCCTGATGGACCTTCAATATGTGCCTGCGGTGCTGACACCGGCCAAGCACCAGAAAGCGGACGCCATGGTCGAGGCGATCAGCCAGATCGCGTACGAGAAACAGGTCAACGTCTTCCGCCGCTTCGCGCTGATGAAGAGCTGGCACGAGGTCGCAAGGATCTCGTTCGACCATTTGGTCGACCCGGGCGATGACACCAGGCTGCACGCCAGCGACTGGACCACGGACAAGATGACCTGGCAATTGACCGACGCGATCTTCGCGGCTGCCAACAAGGCGCCTCACGGCACCTAGTTCTGCATGCTCCGCCGGATTCGCAGCTGAACGGGTGGTGGGCGCTAGCCGCTTCGCCTGTAGCGTGGGCGCGGCGGCGCAACGTTGACCGGATAATACGGATTGAGATCGCAGGTCGCGGCGCGGCCCGACGCCGTGGCGCGGCACTGCGGCAGCGACGTGAAGGAGCAATCGTACCACTCCCCGCCGCCGCCGTTCGCGCCGGAATAGACGTGCATGCAGACGGGAAAGCTGGGATCAAAGGTCTGCGCATGCGACGGCGCAGCTGCGGTCAGCGCGCCGACGGTGATGATCAGGCCGGATGAGAAACGCATGAGGGATGTTGCTGCGTGCCGCATCGCGAACAACTACTGCACCTTCTTGTGACGCTTGCGCGGGGGCGGCGGCGGTTCGTTGTAGGCGTAATAGGGATTGACATCGCAGCTCGCCGCGCGGCCCGACGCCGTGGCCCGGCACTGCGGGATCGAGGTGAAGGAGCAGTCGTAATAGTCGCCGCCACCGCCCCGGCCGCCCGAAGTATAGACGTGCATGCACACCGGATAGCGCGGATCATAGGTCTGGGCTTCGGCATCTGCCGCCACGAACAGCGTGGCAATCGCGGTGAGGGTCAGGACAGGCAGGCGCATGGAGACATCCTCGAATCGATGGCGGCGTCGGATCTGATGCCGACGTCCTCCTATGGCATAACACCACGCCGGAGGCGACTGTTCCTCCGGCGGATGACGGCAAGGTGAGCAGGGTGCGCTGCGCGCGCTACCCGCCCAGCCCCTGCAGGACCAGCCGGTTGAGCCTTGCCGCAAACGCGGCAGGGTCTTCGGGCAATTCGCCGTCCAGGATCTGCGCCTGTTCGAGCAGGATCAGACTGAGATCGTCGACCGCCCTGGAGCCGGCCTGCGCCCCGGTGATCGCCGTCACCAGCGGATGGCGCAGATTGATCTCGAGGATCGGCTTGGTGCGCATGCCGCGGTTCTGCTGCGACAGGATGCGCTCGAGCTCGCGGCTCGGGCCCTGACTGTCGGCGACGAGGCAGGAGGCGGAGCTGGTGAGGCGCGTCGAGACCTTGACGTCGCTGACGCGCTCGCCGAGCGCGGCCTTGATCACCGCGATGGTAGCGGCCTCGTCGGCTTGCGGCTCGTCCTTCTTCGCCTCGTCGGCCTCGTCGGTGCGCGGGATCAGGTCGAGATTGAGATCGCCCTGGCTCAGCGATTTCAGCGGCTTGCCGTCAAACTCCGATGGCATCGAGGTCCAGAAGGCATCGACCGGATCCGACAGCAGCAGCACCTCGATGCCGCGCGCGGTCGCGGCTTCCAGCCGCGGATTGGACTTCAGCCGCTCGATGCTGTCGCCGACGAGATAGTAGATCTCGGTCTGGTTCGGCTTGAAACCGGCGATGACGTCCTTCAGCGAACGCTTCTCGCCCGAGGTGGTGGCGAAGCGCGACAAGGACAGCAGCTTTTCGCGCCGCTCGAAATCCTCGTAGATGCCTTCTTTCAGCACTGCGCCGAAGGCGTCCCAGATCCTGGCAAAATTCTCCGGGTCCTTGTCGGCAAGGCTTTCCAGCTCGGAAACGACTCGGGTCGCCACGGCTTTCCGGATCTGCGCGAGCTGCGGATTGTTCTGGAGCATCTCGCGCGAGATGTTGAGCGGGAGATCTTCGCTGTCGACCACGCCGCGGATGAAGCGGAGATAGCCGGGCAGCAGATCGGCATCGTCGGTGATGAAGACGCGGCGGACGTAAAGCTTCACCCGGCCCTTGCGGTTCGGCTCGAACAGGTCGAACGGCTTCGTCGACGGCGCGAACAGCAGCACGGCGTAGGAATAGCGGCCTTCCGCGCGGTAGTGCAGCGTCATCGCGGGATCGTCGAAGGCGGAGGCGATCTGCTGATAGGCCTTCTTGTAGTCCTCGGCCGTCAGCTCGGACTTGGAGCGCTGCCACAGCGCGCTCGCCGAGTTGATCTGGCGCGGCTCACCCTCTTCCGGCACCAGCTCGATGGGGAACAGGATGTTGTCGGAATAGGCACTGACGATGCGCTCGATCTCGTAGGTCTCGAGATACTTCTTGGCGTCGTCCTTCAGGTGCAGGACGATCTCGGTGCCGCGTGCCACGCGCGCCACTTCCTCATCGCTTGCGTGCGCGATCTCGAAGCCGGAGCCGCCGGAGGACGTCCAGCTCCACACGTCGCTCTCGCCGGCACGCCGGCTGACGACGACGATCTTCTCGGCGACCATGAAGGCGGAATAGAAGCCGACGCCGAACTGGCCGATCAGGCCGAGGCCGTCCTTGGCCTCCTTCAGCTTCGAGACGAACGCCTTGGTGCCGGAACGGGCAATGGTGCCGAGATGGTCGATCAGCTCCTGGCGCTCCATGCCGATGCCGTTGTCGGCGATCGTGAGCGTTCCGGCCGTCTTGTTGGGGATGATCCGGATCTTGAGCGCGTCGCCCTCGCCCAGCAGCGCCGGGCTGGCGATGGCTTCATAGCGCAGCTTGTCGCAGGCGTCCGATGCGTTGGAGACGAGCTCGCGCAGGAAGATGTCGGTCTCGGAATAGACGGAGTGCACCATGAGGTGCAGAAGCTCGGAAACCTCGGCCTGGAAAGGCTGCGTATGCGCGGCCGTATCTGACGTCGTCATGCGTTTACCCGGTCAATCAAAGGGGAAAGAAACCCGGGATATAACGCGAGGGGATAGGGGATCAAGTGGACGTGAACTATCGCCCTCCCGGCGGGAAGGCGATTTGTCCGTGGCGGCCAAGGGCGGCGAAGACGAATCAGGTCACACAGCGGCCGGGCTGGAGCAGCTTTGCGACCTCGGTCAGGGAGCTGACCATCGGCTCGCAGGCAATCGTCGGCCTCTTGGGACCCTGCTTCCGGTTCTGGAGCAGCACCGGCGGCTTGGCGTTGCCGGTCTCGATGACCGCGCGGACCCGCAGCAGCACCGACGTCTCGGCCAGATCGTTCAGCCGCATCGACACGGTGCGGGTGGGAACCGGGGCCTGCTTGACGTCGGCGAACCGGTCGGCCTTGCCGGAACGGTTGACGTTGTGACCCGCATCTTGCGTGGGCCTGTCGGCGACCGCCTGCCAGCGGTCGGCCAGATCATGGCCAGAGGCCAGCTGGACGGCACCGACCTGGACGGCACCAAGCGTCGCGGCAATCGCGACAACACCCAAAAATACCTTTTGCATCTGCAACATGGCTGTCGATCCCTCGCCCCATGGCGATCGCGGGAACAACGCGATGGGAGGACCGGCAGTTCTCAGCCGTTAAGATCACTTAACCGTGTGCGAAATTCACGGCAGGGCGCATAAAAAGGCCGCACAAAAAAATTTTCACCCGCCTGGAACGACTCTCAGGCCCGAGAGTCGTCTCAACAGCCGGCTATTCCCCCCTGCCCCATAAGCCGGCGACGTAGGGCGCGACTGTGGTGATGCCAGTCGCGCCTTACTTTTGTCTGCGGTTCACTTCGACTTCCCCGCCAGCCAATTCCGCCCCTCGCCATAGAGCTTCTCGACTTCAGTGCCGATCAGGCCCGGCATGTCGCGCTTGACCTTGTAGCCGATCAGCTCCTGCATGTAGGCGAGGTGGCGGTAGCCTTCGGGCAGTGCGGCGAGCGCTTTTTGGTCGAGTTGAAGCGTTGCGGCGGGATCGACCGGATCGATCCGGTCCTTCTCGTAGATCGGCTGGCGGCGGACGATGCCCCATTTGCCAATACCGGATTGGTCATGCCGCTTCTCCAGGAAATCGTAGAAGCGCCCGGTGCAGACGACGTCGCAGAGCACGTCATGCACCGGGGCACGCTGCGAGATCGTCATCTTGGTCTGCGCGATGGCGCGCTCGCCTGCGAGATCGATGCTGGTGCCGCCGAGGAAATGCAGGATGCGCACGCCCTTGGCAAACCCCTCCTGACTGACCCGCATGAAATCCCGCGCCGGTCCCTGAAACCAGGTGGCGGACATCCAGCCCTCGTCATGCCAGACCGTAGCAAAACGCTCCCAGTCACCGGCGTCGCGCCACACCGCCCAGTTCTCGACGAGGTCGCGGATGGCGAGGCGGTCGAGGAGTTGCTGGTCCATGATGAAAAATCCCCTGGCGGCTCGAGGTCGCGACTGATGTCATCGACCCGACGTATGAACGAGGCAATTTGGCCGCCGTCAAGCGGGCTTCCCAGCCCTTCGAATTGCCCACAGCCGCGCGAGCGCGATACGGGTAGGGAGCCTTGCAATCAACCTGACCGCGATTAGTATCCGCACCGATGCAGATGAAATTCCCCTTGTTGGCCGCGCTTCTCGGATTGTTGGCGGCGTTCCCCGCACATGCGCAGACTGAACCGCAGAGCGAGACCGTCAAAGCCTGGAAGGCGGGGCTGTCGGCACATATTGCAAGCAACAGGTTCTTTCCAGTTGGAGCACGGGGGCAAACCGGCAAGGCCAGAGTCACTTTCGTCATCGACCGGTCGGGCACGTTGATCTCGCGGGCGTTGGCTGAAAGCGCCGGCTCGCGGTCGCTCGACGATGCTGCGCTGGCGATCATCGCCCGCGCCGAACCGTTTCCGGCGCCACCTTCGGAGCTCAAGGAGGACTCGTTCCCTTTCACGGTGCAGATTGTCTTCAGCGGCCGTCAATTTCAGGTGCCGCCCTTAGGGGTCGTGCTGAGCAGGCCGGATCCCGCCTCCACGGATCCCGCCTCCACGGAGGCCGATCCCATGGCCGCCTGGCGCAAGACGGTCACCCAACACGTCTGGCGCCACAGGGCATTTCCTCCGGAGGCGATCGGTCAGAGGGGCGATACCGGCGTCACGTTCGTGGTCGATCGTTCAGGCAAATTGATCTCGAACGTGCTGGTAGAAAGCACAGGCTTCGCGCCGCTAGATGCCGCAACGCTCGCCATGGTCGAGCGATCCGTGCCATTCCCGAAACCGCCCGCTGAGGCGAAGGACGACCTGCAGAGAGTGACCGTCCTCATGAGCTTCGACGGAACGCGGCTAAACCCAGGGCCGTCGCCGGAACGAGAAAAATTGCTCAAATCCTGGATCGAGGACCAGGCCAGGCTGAATGCGAAGTCCCCTGGGCCAGACGATACCAAGCTGAATTCCATGCTTCGCAGCATCTGCCGCGGCTGCTGAAGCAGAACAGAACAACTCTCTGCCACATGCAAAAACGGCGCGCCTTGCGACGCGCCGTTTCCTTAGTCCGATAGAGGCTTGCTTACGCCGCCGGCGCCTTGGGCGCGCGGTTGCGCGAGTTCCGCTGGAAGAACAGCGCCTGGCTCGCCACCGCCGACACCATCGCGGGCTGGAACGGTTTTGAGATCAGGAACGCCGGCTCGGGGCGCTCGCCGGTCAGGAAGCGCTCCGGATAGGCGGTGATGAACACCACCGGCACCTCGAAGGTGCGGAGCAGCTCGTTGACGGCGTCCAGGCCCGACGAGCCGTCGGCAAGCTGGATGTCGGCGAGAATCAGGCCCGGCCGCTTGTTCTTGGCCAGCGCCACCGCATCGGCATGGGTGCGCGCGACACCAACGACATTGTGACCGAGATTCTTCACCAGACTCTCGAGGTCCATGGCGATGAAGGTCTCGTCCTCGATGATCAGCACGTCGGTCGCGATCTCGGCCGCCATCTCGCGTCCCGCGGCATCGGCAAGCCGCCGCGTCTCGGCGACGTCGGTGCCGAGGATGTAGCCGACTTCCTCTTCCGAGAATCCCTCGAGCGAGAGCAGCAGGAACGCCTGCCGCGGCAGCGGCGTGATGTTCGACAGCCGCCGCTCCGGCGGCATCGGCAAGGTCGTCACCTCGGCATCGTCGTTGACGGAGACCGAATTCCATATCTGGGTGAACAGCCGGAACAGGCCGGCGCGCGGACCATGGCTCTCGTCGAGCACGGACGGATCTCCGAGCATCGCTTCCAACATGGCTGCGACATAGGCGTCACCGGAGGCCTGGCTGCCCGTCAGGGCGCGCGCGTACCGGCGCAACAACGGCAAGTGTTCAGCAACAAGCTGCGAACGGGACATCCCCACTCCATTCATCTTCGGGCCAACCTTGACGAACCAGGCAACAAGCGGGGAGGCCCGGGTTCCCCTGCTGGGCTGTCTACGCCTCACGCCAAGAAAAGTTCCGCTTATCTGGGAACTTTTTGTCGAACCTGGAATTGTGCCTATTCAGGGAACGGCTCCCGGTTGAGAGAACTTCTCGATTTTACAGTTACTTAACTCGGGGAAACGTGGAACAGGTCATGAAAGATCTCAAGTCTCAAGCCAGCAAAAGCACGACCCCCGGCAAGGGAGGCCTCACTCCGGAGATTCAGTCCCGGATCGGCCACCAGCTGCGCGCCATGTACGACGACGTGGTGCGGCAGGGGGTTCCGGACCGGTTCGCGGAACTGATCAAGAAGCTTGATGCGCCCGGAGGCGCACCCCAAGTGGAACCTGACAGGGGCTCCAACGACAACAATGGGAGGGATTAATGCCTCTCACGGACTCCCTTCGTGACGACATCCTCGCGGCCGTGCCAAGTCTGCGCGCGTTCGCGATCTCGCTGAGCGGCAATGCCGACCGCGCCGACGATCTGGTGCAGGAAACGCTTCTGCGTGCGCTCGCCAACATCGACTCGTTCCAGCCCGGCTCAAACCTGCCGGCGTGGCTGTTCACGATCCTTCGCAACCTGTTCCGCTCCGACTATCGCAAGCGGCGGCGGGAGGTGGAGGATGCCGAGGGCAACTATGCCAAGACGCTGAAGACGCAGCCGTCGCAGAACGCGCATCTCGAGTTCGAGGAGTTCCGCGGCGCGCTCGAAAAGCTTCCGCAGGACCAGCGCGAGGCCTTGATCCTCGTCGGCGCCTCCGGCTTCTCCTATGAGGACGCAGCTTCGATCTGCGGCTGTGCAGTCGGCACGATCAAGAGCCGCGTCAATCGCGCGCGCTCAAAGCTCGCTGCGCTGCTTTATGTCGATGGCGCCGAGGACTTCGGGCCCGACGAGACCGTGCGCGCCGTGATCGGCGGCAGCGGCGGATAACGGCCGCGTCAACCGGACCGAGACGAATGTGAAGGCGGCCGTTTCTGCGGCCGCCTTTGCGCGTGCGTGAAAACCGGACGGCGCGCGTGAGACGGGATCATTCGTCCGCGAACGTGGCGGTGTCGGCGACGCTCGCGCGCGAGGTGCGGTAGCTGTTGACCTTGTCGGCGTCGTCGGCATAGCCGAACGAGATGCCGCAGACGACGCGGCGGTCGTCGGGCAGATTGAAGTGGCGGCGGATCAGGCCGGAGTGGCGCGCCAGTGCCGCCTGCGGAATGGTGCCGAGCCCGAGCGCCTGCGCGGCCAGCATGAAATTCGAGACATAGGCGCCGCAATCGATCGCACCGTAGATGCCGAGCGGCTCGTTGGTGTGGATGATCGCGACATGGGGCGCGCCGAAGAAATTGTAATTCTCCAGCGCCTGTTTTGCATAAGCCATCTTGTCGCCGCGGGCGATGCCGAGCGTGTTGTAGAGCTGAAAGCCGCTCTCGCGGCGGCGTTCGAGATAGACGCCCGCATATTCGCGAGGTGGCGTGAAGTCGTAATCGTCACCCAATCCGCCTGATGCTTCCTGGTAGATCGCCTGGCGGAAGCGCTCCTTGGCCGCGCCACTGGCGATGATGACCTGCCAGGGCTGGCTGTTGCACCAGGACGCGGTGCGCTGCGCGGTGGCGAGCACATGCTCGATGGTCGCGCGGTCGACCTCCTTGGCCAAGAAGGCGCGGACGGAGTAGCGCTCGTTGAGGAGCTCTTCGAGCACGCCGATGCGGTCTTGGGTCTGGCTCACTTTTGCATCCATGAATTAGCTCGCGCTCCTCGTAGGGTGGGCAAAGGCGCGATAGCGCCGTGCCCACCGACAGACTTGCCCCGGCGCATCTGCATATGGTGGGCACGCTTCGCTTTGCCCACCCTACGCGATACAGCGAGAGGCTGGATCACCGACCCTTGGTCGGGATCTTGTTATACGGCACGTCCTTGTCGACGCGAATGTCGCCCGGCAATCCCAGCACGCGCTCGGCAATGATGTTGCGCAAGATCTCGTCGGTGCCGCCGGCGATGCGCATCGAGGGTGAGGACAGCAGCATCTGCTGGAACTGGCCCTGCACCGTCTCCTCGTCGGCGCCGGTGAGAACACCAGCCGCGCCCTGAAGATCCATGGCGTAGGTCGCGATGTCCTGGAGCATCATGCCCGAGACGAGCTTGCCGATCGAATTCTCCGGCCCCGGGCGATCGCCCTTCGAGAGCGCCGAGATCGCGCGGTAGCTGGTGTATTTCAGCCCGCTCGACTTCACCGCCCAGCTCGCGAGTTTCGAGCGCACGGCGGGATCGTCGATGGCGAGCCCGTCCTCCAGCATCAGATTGGAGCAGAACTCGAACATTTCAGGGACGCCGGTCGCAAGCCGCGAGCCGATCGACATCCGCTCGTTCATCAGCGTCGTCAGCGACACGCTCCAGCCCTCGCCGACGGCGCCGAGGCGCTGGCTGTCGGGGATCACCACATCGGTGAAATAGACCTCGTTGAACTCCTGCATGCCGTTGGCCTGCTTGATCGGGCGGACCTCGACGCCCGGGCTCTTCATGTCCAGGAAGAACATGGTGAGGCCCTTGTGCTTGGGCACATTCGGATCGGTCCGCGCGATCAACAGACCGAAGTCGGAATAATGCGCGCCCGAGGTCCAGATCTTCTGGCCGTTGACGACCCAATTGTCGCCCTTCTTCTCCGCGCGGGTGCGCAGCCCCGCGACGTCGGAGCCGGCGGACGGCTCGGAGAACAGCTGGCACCAGATCTCCTCGCCGGAGGCGAGCTTCGGCAGATGGCGGCGCTTGGCGTCCTCGCTGCCGAAAGCCATCACGGTCGGGCCGCACATGCCCTCGCCGATCTGGAACGGTTGCGTCAGCTTGCCGTAGACGCCCTCCTCCTGCTGCCAGATCACCTTCTCGATCGGCGTGGCGTCGCGGCCGCCATATTCCTTTGGCCAGTGCAGGCAGGCCCAATTGCCCTCGAACTTCTTCTTCTGCCAGGCCTTGCCGACATCGACGATGTCATGATTGGCCAGCCGGATGCGGCCGAGCGAGGAATTTGACAACTCGGTATGCAATTCCTTGGGCGCATTGGCCTCGACCCATTTGCGCGCGGTCTCGCGGAAAGCGGCTTCCTGCGGGGTGTCGTCGAAATTCATGGCGAACCTCTCAATTCTTGCTCGGTGCGTAGGGTGGGCAAAGCGAAGCGTGCCCACCACCTTCCCTCGTTCTCGACAGAATTGGTGGGCACGGCGCTACGCGCCTTTGCCCACCCTACGATTCTAACCTCTTCCCTTCGTCGGGATCTTGTTGAACGGCACGTCCTTGTCGACACGGATATCGCCGGGCAGGCCCAGCACCCGCTCGGCGATGATGTTGCGCATGATCTCGTCGGTGCCGCCTTCGACGCGCGTGCCCGGCGCGCGCAAGAGCATCGCCTGGAAACGGCCGACGAGTTCAGCATCCTCGCCGCTGATCACGCCGCTCGCACCCTGCAGGTCCAGCGCGTAGGTCGCGACGTCCTGGATCATCGAGCCTGCGACCAGCTTGCCGATCGAGTTCTCCGGCCCCGGCCGCTCGCCCTTCGACAGCGCCGAGATCGCGCGCATGCTGGTGTACTTCAGCCCGCTCGCCTTCGCCGCCCAGTTCGCAAGCTTCGAGCGCACTGCGCGGTCCTCGATCGCCGGGCCATCGTCGAGCATCAGGCTGGAGCAATATTCGAACAGCTCCGGGAAACCGGTCGAGACGGCCGCGCCGATCGCGCTGCGCTCGTTCATCAGCGTGGTCAGCGAGACGTTCCAGCCGTCACCGACCTCGCCGAGACGCTGATGATCGGGAATGCGGACGTTTGTGAAATAGACCTCGTTGAAGTCGGATGCGCCGCTCGCCTGCTTGATCGGCCGCACCTCGACGCCCGGGCTCTTCATGTCCAGGAAGAACATGGTGAGACCCTTGTGCTTGGGCACGGTCGGGTCGGTGCGCGTGAGCAGGATGCCGTAGTCGGAATAATGCGCCCCCGAGGTCCAGATCTTCTGGCCGTTGATCACCCAGTCGTCGCCGTCCTTTTCCGCGCGCGTGCGCAGGCCCGCGACGTCGGAGCCGCCGGCAGGCTCGGAGAACAGCTGGCACCAGACCTTTTCGCCGGAGGCGAGCGGCGGCAGATAGGTGCGCTTATGCTCCTCGCGCGCGAACGCCATCATGGTCGGCCCGCACATGCCATGGCCGATGATGAACATGCGGGACAGCTGGCCGAACGGCCCCTCTTCCTGTTGCCAGATCACGCGCTCGATCGGCGACGAGCCGCGCCCGCCATACTCCTTCGGCCAGTGCAGGCAGGCCCAGCCGGCATCGGCCTTCTTCTTCTGCCAGGCCTTGGCGACCTCGAGAATATTGGCGTTCTTGAGCTGGGTGCGGCCGAGCGAGGATTTGCGCAGCTCTTCCTCGTACTGCCTGGGCGCGTTCGCGCCGATCCAGGCGCGGGCGGTGGCGCGGAATTCGGCTTCCTGCGGGGTGTCGTCGAAATTCATGGTCTCTCATCCTTCGCCGGCGTCGTAGGATGGGTAGAGCGAAGCGAAACCCATCTGTCAGACCACCCGCGTCATGATGGGTTTCGCTACGCTCTACCCATCCTACAAATCACCTGTCGTTACGCCGCGTTCTTCTTGCGCATGCGGTCGATCAACTGGTCTTCCCAATAGGACAGGCTGCCGAGCCCGAGCGCCATGGCGTTGGCGCGGCGGTAGTACATGTGACAGTCGAACTCCCAGGTGAAGCCCATGCCGCCGTGAACCTGGATGTTGTTCTTGGCGCAATGCTGGAACGCCTGCGTCGCGCTGATGCGCGCGGCGGCTGCGGCTTCCGGCAGCTCAGCCGCGTTGGTCGAGAGCGCCCAGGCGCCGTAATAGCTGTTGGAGCGCGCCAGCGTCGCAGACACATACATGTCCGCGAGCATATGCTTGACCGCCTGGAACGAGCCGATCTGGCGGCCAAAGGCGATGCGGTCGAGCGCGTAGTCGCGGCCCATCTCCAGCGCGCGGTCGGAGCCACCGACCTGCTCGAAGGCGCACAGCACCGCGGCGCGGTCGAGCACTTGGGTCAAAATGCTCCAGCCTTCGCCGGCAGCTCCCAGCGGCTCGGCCTTGCAGTCTTTGAAGGTGATCTCGGCCTGCCCGCGGGTCGGATCGAGATTGGTGAGGCTTTTCACCTCGACGCCACCGGCCTTGAGGTCGACGAGGAACAGCGAGATGTCGCCGTCGCGACCGCTCGATCCCGCGCGTGCGGCAACCACGGCGAAATCGGCGATCGCACCATCAGCGACCGGCTTCTTGACGCCGTTGAGCACGCCATTCGCAGAGGTGAGCTTGACGTTCTTCGGCGACGGATTGCCCTTGCCCTCGAACAGCGCCAGCGTGCCGATCGCGTCCCCCGAAGCGATGGCCGGCAACCATTTCTTCTTCTGCGCGTCGCTGCCGGCGATCAACAGCGCTTCAGCGGCGAGGTACACGGTCGAGGAGAACGGCACCGGCGCGTTGGCACGGCCCATTTCCTCGGCGATCACGCAAAGCTCGAGATGGCCCGCGCCAGCGCCGCCAAACTCCTCGGGGATCGCGACGCCGAGAAAGCCCATCTCGGCGAGGCCTTTCCAGAGGTCCTTGTCGTAGGGCGCCTTGCCGTCGAGCACGACGCGCACCGCCTTCGGCGAGCATTCTTCGGTGAGGAATTTGCGCGCCTGGTCGCGGAGCTGTTTCTGGTCGTCGGAGAAATCGAAGTTCATGGCGGGCTACCCTTATTTATTCGTTGTCATTTATTTGCGCCGTCATTCCGGGGCGCGCGGAGCGCGAGCCCGGAATCCATATCCACCAGCCGGGGTTATGGATTCCGGGCCCGGCCCTTCGGGCCATCCCGGAATGACGAGTTGAGAGAGTTGCGCATTCATCGCAGCACGATCACATCCTGATCAGGCTTATCCGCATAGAGCCGCTCCACCAGCGCCGCGCGGCGTTCCAGGCCGGCACGCTGGTTGATGTAGCCCTTGTCGGTGAGCTCATTGCCGTCGATGGAGGGCGGCTCGGCCATCAGCATTGCGCGCGCGATAGCGCGGCTGCTGGCGCCGCCACATTCCGTGTTGTGTGCTTCGAGGCCACGTCTGAAGCAGGCGATCACCTCGGGATGTTTTACAGCATCCTCGAAGCTCAAATCGGGATTGCCGACGAGCTGGCGACAGGCGTGCAGGTTCGGCCATGCCAGCAGACCGATCGAGCATTGATCCTGCCCGGCAACCAGCGCGTCATGCACAACGGGCGTCGCCGCGGCGATCGCGTCAGTGCGGAGCGATCCGACATGGACGAAGGTGCCGGTGGTGAGCTTGAAGTCCTCTACGACGCGGCCGGCGAAGATGATGCCCTTCACCGGATCGGCATCGTCGACGAAGATGCCGGCATCGCCGATACAGTAAAAGCCTTCCTCGTCGAACATCTTTTTGGTGAGATCAGGCTGGCCAAAATAGCCGGGCGTGACGTTGACGCCGCGCAGGCGCAATTCGTATTTCGGGCCGCACGGCACCATCTTCAATTCGACGCCGGGGAACGGCAGGCCGATCAGGCCGACGCGCTCGGTGTCCCAATAGGTGCCGGTCGAGGTCGGCGCCGTCTCGGTCGAGCCCCAGCCAGTGTAGAACACGATGCGCTCGCCGGTCGTCTTCACCGCGAGCGCCTGCATGCGCTCATAGAGATCGTCGGGCAGCCGCGCGCCGCCATAGGCCATGATCGACAGGTTCTTGAAGAACGAGCGGCACAGCGCATCGTCCTTCTCCATGGCGGCCGCGAGCGCGGCATAGCCGGCCGGCACGTTGGCGTAATAGGTCGGCGAGATCTCGCGCAGATTCCGCAGCGTCTCCTCGAACTGGCCCGGCATCGGCCGGCCGTCATCGATATAGAGCGTGCCACCGTCGACCAGCACCGGGTGAAACGCCGCATTGCCGCCCATGGTGTGGTTCCATGGCATCCAGTCCAGCATGGTCGAGATCGGACCGCCGGGATCGCGCGGCCGCACCTGCATCATCATCGCCGCATTGGCGCACATCATCTCCTGCGTGTTGATGACCGCCTTGGGCATGCCGGTCGAACCGGAGGTGAACAACAGCTTGCCGACGGTCTGCGGCGTGATCTTCGCGATCGACGCTTCGACATCGGCGGTCACGGACGTTGCCGCGAGCTCGGCAAAGCTGACGCTCGTGATGCCGTCGCAGGGACGCACGACGTGAACGACGGTGACGCCGGTGAGATCGAGTGCGTTCAGCGCCTTCTCGAAGGTCGGGCCGTCCTGAACCATCACCACGGCCGGCTTGATCAGGTCGAACAGATATTTCAGCTTGACGTGATCATGGCTCATCAAGGAGTAGGCCGGCGACACCGGAGCCGCCGGCGAGCGCGCCTGCATCGCGGCCTGCGTCATCAGCGCGTGCTCGATCGAATTGCCGGAGAGAATCGTGACCGGGCGTCCGTCGAGCTTGAGATTGAGCAACGTCTGCGTCAGCGCATCCACGGTATGCTTGGCTTCGCCATAGGAGACCTTGCGCCATTCGCGGTTCGCTCCGCCGCGCTGCGCGAGCCAGATGCGCTCAGGCGCTTGCCTGGCCCATTTCGCCAGCGAGGCCGGAAGATGCGTCTCGTAGGCTTGCAGCGGAATGCGCGACTTCAGCACCACCGTGCCGTCGTCGCGGCGCTCGACGTCGATGTCGCGCGCGAGCCACTCGACCTTGCGAAAGGCGGGCTTCGTCATTACGGCCGCCGCACTTCCACTCATTTTGCGTCTCCCGAAATTATCGTCCTTTGCGGATCGTTCTCGTTTCAGCGCCTGATATAGACAGGCTTTCGCTTCTCAAGGAAGGCCCTGATGCCTTCCGAAAATTCCTCGGAGCGACTGCACAGGACCTGGTTGCGGTCCTCTATCGCGATAACGGTTTCCAGCGATCCCGCATCGACGCTCATGTTGAGACATTCTTTTGACAGGCGCAGCCCCACGGGTGAGGCCGTCATCATCGCATCGACGTAAGGTTCAGCGGCTTCGTCGAGCTTGTCTTCGTCGACGACTTCCGAGACGAGCCCGACCGCGAGCGCACGCTCGGCGCCGATGAAGCGTCCGGTCAGGATCAACTCGGATGCGACTGAGACGCCGACGAGCCGCGGCAGAAAGTAGCTGGTGCCGATATCGCAGCCGCCAAGGCCGAGCTTGATGAAGGCACAGTTCATGCGCGCCGACTTCGTCGCGATGCGGATGTCGGAGGCAAGCGCCAGCGCGAACCCGCCGCCGGCCGCCGCGCCCTGCACCAGAGCGATGATCGGCTGCGGACAACGCCGCATCAGCATCACGATGTCGGCGATGCGGCGCTGCGAGTCGAGCGACTCGGTGACGCCGGGCGGCTCCTGCTGCCCGGCGCGGCGGGCCATCGCCGCCTTGAGGTCGAGGCCGGCGCAAAAATTCTTGCCGGCGCCCTTGAGCACAACGACGCGCGTGTCGCGGTTGCGCTGAAGGCCCTGGAAGTAAACGTTGAGCGCATCGATCAGCGCAGGATCGAGCGCGTTGAGGCTTTCAGGACGATTGAGCGTCACCGTGTCGACGCCGTCGTTGTGCTCGATCAGCAGCGGTTGGGACATGGGGCGCTCCTGCATCCGCTCTTCGAGTGGCGGTTATTGCGCCCTCTCCCCTTGTGGGAGAGGGCATGTACGTCGCTGACCAAGAACTCGCTTGGGTGAGGGGTCTGTCTCCGCGGATAGAGACCCCTCATCCGGCGCCATAGCCGATGCGAAGCATCGGCGTCCTTTTAAGGACGGCGGCCAAAGGCCGCCTATGCCACCTTCTCCCACAAGGGGAGAAGGAAGAGCGCATCTACTACCGCGGCGCCATGCGGATGGCGCCGTCGAGACGGATGGTCTCGCCGTTGAGCATCGCATTCTCGACGATGTGCACCGCGAGCGAGCCGTATTCCTTGGCATCGCCGAGGCGCGAGGGATGCGGCACCTGGGCGCCGAGGCTCTTGCGGGCCTCCTCGTTCAGGCCCATCAGCAACGGCGTGAAGAACAGGCCGGGCGCGATGGTGTTGACGCGGATCTTCTGGCTGGCGAAGTCGCGCGCGGCCGGCAGCGTCAGGCCGACGACACCGCCCTTCGAAGCCGAATAGGCGATCTGGCCGATCTGGCCTTCATAGGCGGCCACCGAAGCCGTGTTGATGATGACGCCGCGTTCTTCGCCGACCGGCTCGATCGTGACGAGGCGCTCGGCGAACAGACGCAGGCAATTGAAGGTGCCGATCAGATTGACGTTGATGATGCGCGCGAACTTTTCGAGCGGATAGACGCCGTCGCGGCCGACGATGCGCTGGGAGCCGCCGATGCCGGCGCAGTTCATCAGCACGCGCGCGACGCCGTGCGCGGCTTCCGCCTTCGCGATCGCGGCCTTGATCTGCTCTTCGCTGGTGACGTCGGCATGGAGCGCGACGCCCTTCACTTCGGCAGCGACCTTCTCGGCGTTGTCCTTGTTCTGATCGATCACACCAATCTTGGCGCCCTTGGCGGCCATGGCGCGCGCGGTCGCTTCACCAAGACCCGAACCACCACCGGTGATGAGAACGGCTACGTCTTTCAATTCCATGACAGGCTACCTTTCCTTGGGCGTTTCTTCTCTAGACTTGTACGTCTCGGCCGGATTATCCGGCCGCGGCAGCTTCCTCGGCTTGCGTGAGGATGCCACCGCAGATCAGCGTTTCCATGTGCTTGATGTATTGCCGGCAGACGTCATCGGTGACCGGACCGACGCCGATCGCGCGAGACATCGCGTGCCGGCCAAAGAACAGGTGATCGCAGGCGCCGATCAGGCTGGTGTAGAACAGCACCGGATCGGTGGCGCGGAACTCGCCGCGGCTGACGCCCTCAGTGAGCAGGCGCCGGTGGAAGTCCAGCAGCGGCGCGACGAAGAATTTTGAGACTTCGTCGGCAGAGCCGGCATTGGTCTCATGCAGCAGATAATGAATCAGCCGGTTCATGTAGGGGAACCGGTAATAGGCGCGGATGATGCCAGCGATATGCAGCTTCAGCTTCGCCGTCGATGTGATCGGTTGCGCCAGCAGATATTCCAGATTGGACATCTCGGTCGCGGCATCGCGCGCGAGCAGCGCCAGCAAGAGGCCGTCCTTGTTGCCGAAATGATATTTGACCAGCGCGGCATTGGCGCCCGACTTCTGGGCGATGTCGGACAGCGAGATCTCGATCGACGAGCGTTCGATCATCAGGTCGCTCGCGGCCACGAGCAATTTCTCTGCCGTGGAATTCTTTCCGCTCGGGAGCCTGTTCGGTACGCTGGTAGTCACGGAGTTCCCTGTTCTCGCCGCTTGAAGCGGCCGCAGATAAGCCGAAGCAGCGCCTCATCACAAGAGTTAATTGATCGATTGACTAAACGATATCACGCCCATTAAATCCGCGCCGACAATCCAACTCGATAGAGAACAATCCAGGGAGAGACCGACATGGCCGAGGCTTACATCGTCGCCGCTGCGCGTACCGCGGGCGGGCGCAAGGGGGGCCGCCTCGCCGGCTGGCATCCGGCCGATCTCGCCGCAAAAGTGCTGGACGAACTGGTCGATCGCACCAAGATCGATCCCGCCCTGGTCGAGGACGTGATCATGGGCTGCGTGATGCAGGTCGGTGAGCAGTCCAACAACGTCGCGCGCAACGCGATCATGGCCTCGAAGCTGCCGGAGAGCGTTCCGGGCACCTCGATCGACCGGCAGTGCGGCTCCTCGCAGCAGGCGCTGCACTTCGCCGCGCAAGCCGTGATGTCCGGCACGATGGACGTGGTGATCGCCGCCGGCGTGGAATCGATGACGCGCGTGCCGATGGGCCTGTCCTCGCAGCTTCCGGCCAAGAACGGCTTTGGCAATTACAAGAGCCCGGGCATCGAGCACAAATATCCGAACATCGTGTTCAGCCAGTTCACCGGCGCGGAGATGATGGCCGAGAAGTACGGCCTGTCGAAGAATGATCTCGACGAATACTCCTACAACAGCCATCAGCGCGCGATCGCAGCGACGCAAGCCGGCCACTTCAAGAAGGAGATCGTGCCGCTCGAGATCACCCGCGCCGACGGCAGCAAGGACACCCATCACATCGACGAAGGCATCCGCTTCGACGCCACGCTCGACGGCATCAAGGGCGTCAAGCTGATTGCCGAGAACGGCAAGCTGACGGCGGCGAGCGCCAGCCAGATCTGCGACGGCGCCTCCGGTGTCATGGTGGTGAACGAGCGCGGCCTCAAGCAGCTCGGACTCACACCGCTGGCGCGCATCCATCACATGACCATGACCGGCGGCGATCCCGTCATCATGCTCGATGCTCCGCTGCACGCCACCAAGCGCGCGCTGGAGAAGGCCGGCATGACGATCGACGACATCGACCTGTTCGAGGTCAACGAGGCCTTCGCCTCGGTGCCGACCGGCTGGCTCAAGACCACCGGCGCCGATCCAGCCCGCCTCAACGTCAATGGCGGCGCCATCGCGCTCGGTCATCCGCTCGGCGGCTCCGGCACCAAGTTGATGACCACACTGGTCCACGCCCTGCACCAGCGCGGCAAGCGCTATGGCCTGCAGACTATGTGCGAAGGCGGCGGCATGGCGAATGTAACGATCGTGGAGCGGCTGTAAGCTGCTGCTGCCACACTAACGGTGTCGTCCCGGCGAAAGCCGGGACCCATACCGCGAAATCTATCGATTGTGGTTGGTCGCAGTACCGAACGACAATCCTCTGCCAAACGACGCCCTGTGGTTATGGGTCCCGGCTTTCGCCGGGACGACATCTCGTGTGCCTTGGGACCTACGCTTATGACCCATCCGTCCGTCTACGCCAAAACCACGCCCGACAAGATCGCCTACCAGATGGCCGGGACCGGCAGGGCGATCACCTATCGCGAGCTCGACGAGCTCTCGAACCAGGGCGCAAACCTGTTCCGCTCGCTCGGCCTGAAGGCCGGCGACCACATCGCGCTCTTGATGGAAAACCGTCTCGCGTTCATGGAGATCTGCTGGGCCGCGCAACGCAGCGGGCTCTATTACACCGCCATCAGCCGCTATCTGAAGCAGGACGAGATCGACTACATCATCGGCGATTGCGGCGCCAAGGTCGTGATCACCACGCCGAAATGCGCCGACCAGATCAGGGCCCTGATCAAGGGGACCGCAGGCGAGCCGATCTTCTACATGGTCGACGAACCCCAGCCCGGCTTCCGCTCCTACGACAAGGAAGCGTCGGCACAGCCGACAACGCCGATTGCGGACGAGGTCGCCGGCTACGACATGCTGTATTCGTCCGGCACCACCGGCCGACCGAAGGGCATCAAGAGGGCCTTCGAAGGCAACAAGATCGACGTGCCGAACGCCTTCCTGCGCGTCCTCTGCGCCGACATGTGTGGCATGAATGCGGAGAGCACCTATCTCTCGCCGGCGCCGCTCTATCACGCGGCTCCGCTGCGCTTCAACATGATGGCGATCGTGCTGGGCGGCACCTCCATCATCATGGAGCATTTTGACGCCGAGGATTTTCTCAAGCTCGTCGAGAAGTACAAGGTCACGCAGTCACAGCTTGTACCGACCATGTTCGTGCGCATGCTGAAGCTGCCGGACGAGGTTCGCGGCAAGTACAACGTCTCCACGCTGAAGGGCGCGATCCACGCCGCTGCCCCCTGCCCTGTCGACGTCAAGGCAAAAATGATCGAATGGTGGGGACCGATCCTGATCGAGTATTACGCCGGCTCGGAAGGCAACGGCGTCACCGTCTGCAATTCGCAGCAATGGCTGGAGCATCGCGGCAGCGTCGGCCGCGCCGTGGTCGGCAAGATCAAGATCCTGGACGAGAACGACGAGGAGCAGCCGGTGGGCGAGATCGGCACGGTCTATTTCGCCGATGCGCCTGTTTTCACCTATCACAACGATCCAGAGAAAACGAAGAAGGCCTACAACGCCAAGGGTTGGTCGACGCTTGGCGACGTCGGCTACCTCGACAAGGACGGTTTTCTGTTCCTCACCGACCGCAAGTCCTACATGATCATCTCCGGCGGGGTGAACATCTACCCGCAGGAGACCGAGGACGTGCTCATCACTCACCCTGATATCGCCGACGTCGCCGTGTTCGGCGTGCCGAACGAGGAGATGGGCGAAGAGGTGAAGGCGGTGGTGCAGCCACACGACATGAGCCGCGCCGGCAAGGCGCTCGAAGCCGACCTGATCGCCTACTGCAAGACACGTCTCTCGGCGATCAAATGCCCGCGCTCGATCGATTTCGAAGCCGAGCTGCCGCGCACGCCGACGGGCAAGCTGGTGAAGCGGCATCTGCGCGACCGGTATTGGCCGAAGACGACGGCAAAGATTTAGCCACTTGCTTACCCTCCCCTGGAGGGGGAGGGTCGGCGCGAAGCGACGGGGTGGGGTGATCTCTCCACTCGGGCACTGTTCCACTCGGAGAGACTGTCACCCCGCCCCGCTGCGCATTCCGCTTCGCTGCATGCGCATCGACCCTCCCCCTCCAGGGGAGGGTGAAGCGGAGATTAATCAAACAAACTCGGCGTGTGGTTCACCAGCGCGCCTTCGATCTCGAGCATCTTCAGCTTCGTCACCACGCCGCCATTGGCCGAGAAGCCGCCGGGCTTGTTGCCGGCGGCCAGCACGCGATGGCAGGGCACGACGATCGGGCACGGGTTGCGGCCGAGCGCCTGACCGACATCGCGCGACAGCTGGACGCCGCCGAGCTGCTTGGCGATGTCGCCATAGGTGATGGTCTTGCCGGGCGGGATGGCGCGGGCGATCTCGTAGACGCCGCGGTTGAAGTCGGGCACGCCGTCGAGATCGAGCGGGATGTCGGTGAGATCGTCCGGCTCGCCCGCGAGCAATTTTGTGATGCGGTCGATCGCCTCTCGCACCTCGGCGGTCGGCTCTGCCTCGGTGGCGTCGGCATGGCGCTGGCTGATGCGGGTGCGGATCTTCTCCTCGCCGCCCATGGGCAGTTGCGTGCCGTTGATACCACGCGGGCCCCAGGCGATGGCACAGAGGCCGATCCTGGTGTCGAACAGGGCAAAATGCTGGTCGGTCATGACTTGGTTCCTGGCTTGCGCCCTCGTCGCATGCCCCCATTGTGATCCATGCCTAAATCTAGGCTTGGAAATAGTTGCGATCCACCCGGTTTCCGGGAATCTTGCACAGGAGTTCCTGCCCCCTCCCGCGAGCCCCGAATGCAAAGCCTCCACGTCAACGGATACGACATGCCCTATCTCGACGTGGGCGAAGACAGGAGCCGGCCGCCGCTGGTCTGTGTACATGGCTCGCTCAATGACTTCCGCGTCTGGGGCTGCGTGCTCGGACCGCTGACGCAGCGGCATCGGGTGATCGCCGTCAGCTTGCGGCACTTCTTCCCGGACCGCTGGGATGGCGTCGGCGACACCTATTCGATCGCCCAGCATGTCCAGGACGTCATCGCCTTCATCGAGAAGCTCGACGTCGGCCCGGTCGATCTGATGGGCCATTCCCGCGGCGGGCACATCTGCTTCCGCGTGGCACAGGCGCGCCCCGACCTGTTGCGGCGGCTGATCCTGGCCGAACCCGGCGGCGAGCTCGATGCGAGCCTCGATCCCGATTACGTCGGCGGCCCCTCGCCGCTGTTGGCGCGGTTCACGGCCTCGGCCGAGAAGATCGCGGCCGGCGATGTCGACGGCGGCCTTGCCGTCTTCGTGGACACGCTGGAGGGCGCCGGCACCTGGCCGCGGCTGCCGGCGATGGTGAAGCAGAATCTGCGCGACAACGCCTATACCCTGATCGGGCAGGTCCGCGACAACCGTCCGCCCTTCTTGAAGGCGGATGCGGAATCGATCAGGATGCCGACGCTGTTCATCCTGGGTGCGCGGACCAAAGGCCTGCTGCCAAAGGTGCTGCATGCGCTGGCCGCGCACGTACCCTATTCCAAGACGGCGATCATCCCGAACGCGACCCATCCGATGTTCGAGCAGGCGCCGCAAAAATACACCGAACTGGTTCTGGATTTCCTGGCGAGCTGATCATGCAGAGCTTTCGCGTCAACGGTTACGACATGGCCTATCTCGAAGTCGGCGACGGCCCGCCGCTGGTCTGCGTCCATGGCACGTTAGGTGATTTCCGCACCTGGTATTCAGTGCTCGGCCCGCTGTCGAAGTCCCATCGCGTCATCTCGGTCAGCCTGCGGCACTTCTTTCCCGAGCATTGGGACGCCGTCGGCGACGATTACAAGATGGCGCAGCACGTCGCGGACACGATCGCCTTCATCGAGCAGGTCAGACCCGGCCCGGTCGACCTGATGGGCCATTCGCGCGGCGGCCACATCGCGTTTCGCGTCGCGCAAGCGCGGCCTGACCTGCTGCGCAAGCTGGTGCTGGCCGAGCCGGGCGGCGATCTCGACGCCAGCCTGCCGGTGCCGGAAGGCACGCCCGCGCATCCGCCGCTCGCCGCGAAGACGGTGCGCTCGGTCGAGATGATCCGTGCCGGCGACATCGACGGCGCGCTGCAGAATTTCTACGAGGGCATCGAAGGCGACGGCTCGTGGCGGCGCGTGCCGGCGGCGGCGAAGCAACAGCTGCGCGACAACACGCTCACCTTCCTCGGCCAGATCAACGAGCAGCGCCGGTCCTACACGCTCGCGGATGCGCAGGCGATCAGGACACCGACGCTGCTGATCGGCGGCGGTGCGACCACCGGCAGCCTGTCGGTAATGTGGCGCGTGCTGGCCGAGCACATCGCGGGCAGCAAGACGGCGGTGATCGAGAATGCCGGCCACTGGATGTTCGAGCAGGCGCCGCTTGAGTTCGGCGAGGTCGTAAACAGGTTTCTGGCGGAGTAGCTTCTTCGCCTCTCCCCGCGTGCGGGGAGAGGAAAAAGAGCCTCACACCTTCCAGACACCCACCGGCATCTTGATCGTCGCATTCAGCCGGTTCCAGACGTTGATGGTCGCGATCGAGAGGATCAGGGTTGCGAGCTCGCGCTCGTCAAAATGCTTGGCGGCCTCGTTCCAGATCGCATCCGGCACCGGGTCCTCGCGATCGGCAAGGCGCGTGACGGCTTCGGTCAGCGCCAGCGCGGCGCGTTCGGCGTCGCTGAAATAGGGCGCGTCGCGCCAGGCCGAGACGGCGAACAAGCGCTCGTCGGTCTCGCCAGCCCTGCGGGCGATCTTCGGATGCATGTCGACACAGACACTGCAGCCGTTGATCTGGCTGGCGCGCAGGTGCACCAGTTCCAGGAGCTTTTCCGGCAGCCCCTGCTTGGTCAAATTGCCGAGGGATTGAAGGTGGTTCATGGCTTCAGGCAGGACCATGACGGGGTGGTTCATGCGCGCGTGCATCATCTTGCGTCTCCGTTTGAGAATTTCGAAGGTTCCGGTCACATCGGCCGGATTGGCTTCGTCATGGGCATGACGGATTGCGATGAGGGAATGTGACCGATGACCCAGAAAAACTTCGAAGAAAATTTTCTCAGCCGCCAGTTCGAGGCCAGCAGGGACCATTTGCGCGCGGTCGCCTACCGGATGCTGGGTTCCAGTACCGAGGTCGACGATGCCGTGCAGGAGGCCTGGCTGCGGGTCAGCCGTTACGACACGTCCGATGTCGCGAACCTGCGCGGCTGGCTGACCACCGTGGTCGCGCGCATCTGCCTCGACATGCTGCGCGCGCGCAAATCGCGCCGCGAGGACCCGATGGGCCCGCACGTGCCCGAGCCGGTCGACGAGACGCGGGAGCGCGAGGCGGAGATGGCCGATTCCGTCGGCGCGGCCCTTCTCGTCGTGCTCGAGACATTGCAGCCGGCGGAACGGCTGGCCTTCGTGCTGCACGATATGTTCGCAGTCCCCTTCGAGGAGATCGCGCCGATCGTCGGACGCTCGGTCGACGCCTCACGGCAGCTTGCGAGCCGCGCACGTCGGCGCGTCCAGGGTGCGCCGGTGCCCGAGGCGCACATCTCGCACCAGCGCGCGATCGTCGATGCTTTCCTCAGGGCTTCGCGCGAGGGCAATTTCGAGGGCCTGCTGGCCCTGCTCGATCCCGACGTCGTGTTCCGTGCCGACCAGGCTGCGGTGCGGCTCGGCACGCTGCCGGAGATCCGCGGCGCGGATGCGGTCGCACAGCTCTACAAGGGCCGTGCGCAGGCTGCACGGACGGCGCTGGTCGATGGCGAGATCGGCGTCGCCGTCATCTTCGGCGAACGTCTGCGCATCGCGCTGCGCGTGACGTTCAACGGCGACCGGATCGCGGGGATCGAGGCGGTAGCCGATGCGGACCAGATCGCGACGATGGAGGTGGAGGTGCTGGAGCGCTAGCGGGACGTGGCATCGCGTCTTTCCGGATGCTAGGCTTTCCGCGCAATCGCGCGCGGTGCCAGCGCTCAAGACGCGAAAGGACGATTTCCATGACAGTCCGCTTCATTCCCCTGCTCGCCTTGTCCCTGCTCGGCCTCGCCGCCGGCAGCACCACCGCGCTTGCGGCCGCCGACGAAAAGCTGAAAGCCGCGGCCGAGCAGGAGAAGGCGCCGCTGATCGAGACCCTGCACGACATGGTGATGATCGAGAGCGGCAGCAGCGATGCCGACGGCCTGAAGAAGATGGCCGAATTCACCGAAGCGCGCCTGAAGGCGCTGGGCGCCACCATCGAGCGGCGCAAGACCACCGCGGGTACGGGCGCCGACATGGTGATCGCCACCTTCCAGGGCACCGGGTCGCGCAAGCTGATGCTGATCGCGCATATGGACACGGTCTATCAGCGCGGCATCCTCGCAAGCGAGCCGTACCGTATCGACGGCAACCGCATCTACGGCCCCGGCATCGCCGACGACAAGGGCGGCATTGCCGTGGTCCTGCATGCGCTCAAGATCCTGAAGGACGCCGGCTGGCAGGACTACGCCAGGCTCACCGTGTCCTTCAATCCGGATGAAGAGGTCGGCTCGATCGGGTCGGGCGAGATCATTGCCGAGCTCGCCGACCAGCACGACGTCGTGCTCTCCTGCGAACCGACGGTGGCCGCGCCGATCGCCAAGAATGACGGGCTGCTGCTGGGCGCGAGCGGCACTGCCACGGCGAAGATGGAGGTGAAGGGCCGCGCCTCGCATGCCGGCGCCGCGCCCGATCTGGGCCGCAACGCGCTGATCGAGCTCGCACATCAATTGCAGCAGACGAAGGACGTCGCCAAGTCGATCCCGGGCACGCAGCTCAACTGGACCACGGCGCAGGCGGGCACGGTGCGCAACCAGATTCCGGAAAAGGCCGAGGCCGGCGCCGACATCCGCCTGACCATCCCCGATGGCATCGCCAAATTGCAGGCGGCGCTCGACGCGAAGGTGAAGGACAAGTTCGTGCCCGACACCGAGACCACAGTGACGATCATTGCGGGCCGCCCGCCCTTCGTCGCCAGCGATCGCGGCCGCGCGCTCGCGCAGGAGGGGCAGGCGATCTATGCCGAGATCGACCGCAAGCTCGACATCGCCGAGATGACCGGCGGCGCCACCGACGCCGGCTATGCCAACCGCAGCGGCAAGGCGGTCGTGGTCGAGAGCTTTGGCCTCGCCGGCTTCGGCTATCACGCCCGGGACGAGTTCATCGACACCAACTCGATCGTGCCGCGGCTCTATCTGATGAGCCGGATACTGATCGAGCAGGGCAAGAAGAAGTAGGCGCCGGGGCCGGCCAAGCCATTTCGGCGAAAACAACCCCATGCACAGTAGACGGCCCTAGCGATATCAATGGCTTAGCGAGGCCAAAACGGCGGCTTGAGGTCCGCCTTGACGCCCTCCCCCTCCTGCGATACCTTCGAATACGGAATTCCGTATTCCCTTTTATGTCTCGGAGCTGCCGGCGTGATCCCTCTCGACCCGCTCCCGAACCTGATCGACCAGGTCTATGCGCGGATCCTGGAGGCGATCTCCGACCGCACGCTTCAGCCCGGCCAGCGCATCCGGCAGAACGAACTCGCCGACAAGCTCGGCGTGTCGCGCCAGCCGGTGTCGCATGCGCTGCATTTGTTGCACCGGCAGGGTCTCGTCGCCGAGAGCGGCCGTCGCGGCTTTGAAGTCACCCAGCTCGACCCCTCGCGCATCCGCCAGCTCTACGAGGTGCGCGGCGCCATCGATGCGCTGGCCGCCCGGCTCGCCGCTCAGCGCGCCGCAAGCGACGCGGCGGGACGCGCGCGGCTGGACGCGGCCCTCGCCGCCGGACGCCGCATCGACCGCAAGACTTCGCTCGCCGAGCTGATCGTGCTCGACGTCGATTTTCACCGCGCGATCTATCAGCTCGCGGGCAATCCCGTGATCGAGGAGACGATCGCGCCGCAATGGCCGCATATGCGCCGCTCGATGGCGACGGTGCTCTCCGAGCTCGATTATCGCGGCAGCGCGTGGGCCGAGCACGCGACGATTGCCGGACACATTCTCGCAGGCGATGCGAAAGCCGCCGAGCGCGCCGCGCTGGCGCATGCGCAGACGGCGGGACGGATGACCGAGGAGAGATTGAAGGCGACGGACGAGGCGGCGGCGTAGCCATTTGCGCGCCCGCCGTCATGCCCGGGCTTGTCCCGGGCATCCACGTTCTTCTCGCGAACGTGGAGCAAAGACGTGGATGGCCGGGTCAAGCCCGGCCATGACGAGAGAAAACAATGAAACAACCAAGGAGGAAGCGACCCATGAAACTGTCTCAGGAGCAATTGGAGTTCTTCCATCGCGAGGGCTGGCTGTTCCTCCCCGAATTGTTCAGCCAGGAGGAGGTCGACTTCCTCGCGCGCGAGGCTGTCGGCATCTATGACGCCGATCGGCCCGAGGTCTGGCGCGAGAAGAGCGGCGCGCCGCGCACGGCCTTTGCCGCGCATCTCTACAACGAGGCCTTCGGCATCCTGGGCGCGCATCCGCGCATGATCGACCCGGTCGAGCAATTGTTCGGCGAGCCGGTCTACATGCACCAGTTCAAGATCAACGCGAAATCGGCCTTCACCGGCGACGTCTGGCAATGGCACCAGGATTACGGCACCTGGAAGCGCGACGACGGCATGCCGGAGCCGCGCGCGATGAACATCGCGATCTTCCTCGACGAAGTCATGCCGATCAACGGCCCCCTGATGCTGGTGCCGCAGAGCCAGAATGCCGGCGATCTCCAGGCCTCGCATGACCTTGCGACGACCTCCTATCCGCTGTGGACGCTGGACGAAGAGACCGTGACGCGCCTCGTCAAGCAGGGCGGCATCGTCGCGCCCACAGGCAAGCCGGGCGGCATGCTGATGTTCCACGGCAATCTCGTGCATGGCTCGGCCGGCAACATCACGCCCTACCCGCGCAAGATCGTGTACCTGACGCTGAACGCGGTCTCGAACTACATCCGTACCCCGACGCGGCCTGAGTACATCGCGCATCGCGATTTTGCGCCGATCAAGACGGTGGACGACGATGCGCTGGTGCGGCTCGCACGTGCGCCGCGACAGGCGGCGGAGTAAGTTCTCACTGTCATTCCGGGGCGCGCCTTCTTGGGCGCGAGCCCGGAATCCATACTCCCGATCGTGGTTATGGATTCCGGGCTCGACGCTGCGCGTCGCCCCGGAATGACGAGCTTTGATTGTTGCGCTCAGGACATCCCCCATGAACCTCTTCCGCCTCCTCCAGGCCCGCGCGTCCGCCGGCAAGCCTGTCCGTGTCGCGCTGATCGGTGCCGGCAAGTTCGGCTCGATGTTTCTGGCGCAGGTGCCGCACACGCCGGGGTTGGAGGTGCCCATCATCGTCGATATCGATCGCGACCGTGCGCGCGAAGCCTGCCGCACCGTGGGCTGGGATGCGGAGCGCATCGCGGCCACTGTGTTTACCGACGACGGCGCACGCGCCATTGCGGGCGGCGCGATGGATGTTGTCGTTGAAGCGACCGGCAATCCGGCCGTCGGCATCAAGCACGCGCGCGCTGCGATCGCGGCGGGCAAGCATATCGTGATGGTCAATGTCGAGGCCGACGTGCTGGCGGGCCCGCTGCTCGCCGAGGAAGCACGGAAGGCGGGCGTGGTCTATTCGCTCGCTTATGGCGACCAGCCGGCGCTGACCGCCGAGATGGTCGACTGGGCGCGCGCCACCGGTTTTCGCGTGGTCGCAGCCGGCAAAGGGACAAAATATCTGCCGGCCTATCACGACGTGACACCTGACGGCGTCTGGCAGCACTATGGTCTCACCGCGGGCGAGGCACAGTCGGCCGGCATGAATCCGCAGATGTTCAACTCCTTCCTCGACGGCACCAAATCCGCGATCGAGATGGCCGCGATCGCCAATGCCTGTGCGCTCGACGTACCCGCGAACGGTTTGCTGTTTCCACCCTGCGGCGTCGACGATTTGCCACACGTCATGCGTCCCAGCGACAAGGGCGGCGTGCTGGAGCGGTCGGGCGTGGTGGAAGTCGTCTCCTCGCTCGAACGCGACGGCCGGCCGGTGTTTCGCGATCTGCGCTGGGGCGTCTATGTCGTGCTGGAGGCGCCGAACGATTATGCCGCCGATTGCTTCAGGCAATACGGCCTGAAGACCGACGGCAGCGGACGCTTCGCGGCGATGTACAAGCCGTACCATCTGATCGGGCTCGAGCTGAACATCTCGATCCTGTCGGCGGCGCTGCGGGGCGAGCCGACCGGCCAGCCCTATGGCTTCCGCGGCGACGTTGCCGCCGTGGCCAAGCGCAATCTGCGCGCCGGCGAGATGCTGGACGGCGAAGGCGGCTACACCGTGTGGGGCAAGCTGGTGCCGGCGGCCGCGAGCCTGCAGGCCGGCGCGCTGCCGATCGGGCTCGCGCATCGCCTCAAGCTGAAGCACGACGTCGCCCATGGCGAGATCGTGCGCTGGAGCGACGTCGAGTTCGACGCCAACAACGAGACGATCAAGACGCGAAAGGTAATGGAGACGGCATTCGCGAAATAGCGGCTAGAACTGCCCCGGTTGAGCGGGTGGACTGGGCCAATCCGATCGCAAATTGTTCGGATTATTCCTTGCGAACAAGTCCTGCCTTATAACGCCGCTCGGGCCGGCATCAATTGATGGTGGCATTCCGCGAATATCACGGGTTGGCGCGACTATGACGCCGGTCCGAACGACACAATTGGCGGGATAGCCAACGTGTCGGCAGTAAGTTGCAGCACTCGCGCCTGCATTGCTTCCAACTGAGAAGCCAATAATTAGCGACGCTGACAAGGCAATTGATCGCTTCATTCTTGCCTCCTGTAACTGATCCACGGGAGAGAATTATAGATGAAGTGTAGCTATGCCAAAGCGGTGAATGTTGAACCATGAGTTCGGCTTCTCGATCAAAAGCCGGCATCGGCCGCAGCCCGCGCCATGTCCAACCGTATGCGGACTCATGATCGCAGCAGGTTGCGTCCTATTCGACCACGATGGCCTTGGCTTCGGCCTCCTCGAAATTCTTGCGCTGGTCACAGCGATTGATAGCCCCGAGAAGCCAATGGCCGGGCCGAGCAGTGTCAGGATGGTCGCGAAGGATGACACCGGGATGCTCGTTCTGTTCGTGCTCGCCCAACGTGTCACGTCGATTTGATGTTTTGCGCGCAAAAAAAACGGGTACTGACACACGTGGCATCTTGCACCACGGTCCAACCGTAAGGAGCAATCCATGATAAATCTGAAAATTCTTGGTGCGGTCGTTGTTGTGGCATCTGCCCTGTCCAGCTCTGCTGTACAGGCGCAGTGGTACAACTCCAATCCGGACGCATGCCAAGCTGAATTCGCCAGCTGCACGGGTCTTGGAACGGGGACCACCCCCGACTATCGGGTTCGGCCATCAACTCGGCGAACGGCATATCGCCAGCCGGCAGCGGCGGACGCGACTGTCGGCAGCTGGGGCAATTCCTACGCCATGTCGCCCGGCATGTCGTACGGCGAGATGGGCTGGAACGGCAGCTGGAGTACGTATGCTGCCCGCAACGGCATCGTCTGCCGGCCCGGCACCTATTTCAAGGGTAGCGACGGCCTCCAGCATCTCTGCCAGTAGGTCATCTGCTCTGACGTTAAACAGCTCAGGCGGCCCCAAAGGGGCCGCCTGTTTTGTGCTGGCTTGTGGCTCTCGCCGAAATCAGCATCCAGATCGCGCGGTGGGTGCACTACTGGGTGTACGAACGACCCCGATCTCCGGATCGAGGTCGCGTACCGTCACCAGTGCTTCGAGCGGGCGGCGGGCCTTCGTGGTAACGATCTCTATGGAAGCAGCCGGCTATCTTTGGCTTGCTTGAACCACTTCCGGAACATGTCCTCGGTGTCCATCATCTCGGTGAAGCCGGCGCGGTTGATCTTCACGGTCGAGACGATCGAGGGCGGACCGGACTCGGTCTGGCCGTAGCGCATGCTGTAATCGGCGTATTGGAACGACAGGCCGACGAAGTCGGCGAGGTCCGGCGACACGAGGCCGTGCTTGCGTCGCAACGCGTCCCAAGAAGAGACCCAATTGGGAAACTCCTTGGCGAGCGATAGCGGGATCGGCTTGCCGGGCTTCATCTCCAGCGCGTCGGCCACCGCGGGCCAGATGTTTTCCCAGGTGAAGACATCGCCATTGGTGACGTTGAAGGCTTCGTTCTGTGCCGCGTTGGCCTCGCCCGACCAGGCGATCGCGCGCGCGAGGAGATCGACGTCGACGGCCTGCGCCACCCGCGCGGCGCCGCCGGGAAAGTCGAGCGGCCTGCCCTGCTCGCGCAGCATCGCGGCATAGACGCCGAGCGGCGGGATCAGATCCATGGCGCCCCCCATGGCGAGGCCGACGATGAGAACGGGGCGCAAGATGCTCCAGTGCCAGGCTTTCCCGGCCTGGAGCTCGCGCAGGAAATTTTCCTGCGCCCAATAAAAATTGGGCTGCTCGTACATCTCGGAGCGGCCTTCGCGCGCCGGCACCGTCAGGGGGCGAACGTGAACCCCGTAAGCCTTGGTGCCCTGCAACAGAGCGACATGCTTGAGGTCCGGCGCGACCGGCTCGAGCGCGGCCATCAAATTGCGCAGCATCAGATCATTGGTCTTGATCTGCTGCGGATCGCGCCAACCATCGACGAGCTGTGGCGCCTCGTAGAGCGCGGCGTAGATCAGATGGGTGGCGCCCTGAAGCTCGGCCGCGGCACGGCGGCAATCGGCTTCGCTAGTAAGGTCGATCGGGACGTGGCGGGCGCCGTAGAGGTGGCGCGGCTTGCGTCGCGACAGCGCCACAACTTCTGAAGGCTCGGATGTGCCGAAGTGTCGCAACGCGGCGTTGCCGACGAGACCGGTTGCCCCAGCGACCACGACCTTTTTGCCCGTCATGCGCGAGCCTCCCTTGTTGTTGCCTAATCGCGTAGCAGATCGCTGATGGTTCCGACTTGCGTCTGGCCCGCGTTCGCACTTGCGAGGAAGGCATCAGGCTTGATTATCGCAGGGCGTCCGGTCATCCTTGCTGACGGAACCGCAACGCTCGGCTTCCAGCAACAAGAGCCCATCAGGGCCATTCGGAAACGCTCAAACAAATCTTAACAAGAGAACGTCGATCCTCGACGAAGACAAGACGACAGCAAGATCGTTCCCTGGTCGATGCATCGACGCAATGGAAGGGATGCGCATGAAACGTCGTGATTTTCTGAAGGTGACAGGCGTCGGCCTGGCCGCGAGCACAGCAGTGGCTGCGCCCGCGATCGCGCAGTCGTCGCCCGAGGTCAGGTGGCGCTACGCCACGAGCTGGCCGAAAGCCCTCGATACGCTCTATGGCGGCTGCGAATATTTCTGCAAGCAGGTCGCCGACATTACCGACAACAAATTCCAGATCCAGCCTTTTGCGGCGGGCGAGATCGTCCCGGGCCTGCAGGTGCTCGACGCCGTGTCGAACGGCACGGTCGAGATCGGCAATACCGCGCTTTATTACTATTGGGGCAAGAACCCCGCATTCACGTTCGCAACCGCCCTTCCGTTCGGATTGAACACGCGCCAGCAGATTTCCTGGTTGCTGTGGGGCGGCGGACAGGATCTCGTCAACGACCTCCTGAAGGAGCACAACGTCTACGGCATCCCGACCGGATCGACCGGCGCGCAGATGGGCGGCTGGTTCAGGAAGGAGATCAAGACGGTCGACGACCTCAAGGGCCTGAAGATGCGTATCGGCGGCTTTGCCGGCACGATCCTCGCCAAGCTCGGCTGCGTGCCGCAGCAGCTCGCCGGCGGCGACATCTATCCGGCGCTGGAGAAGGGCACCATCGACGCGGCCGAATGGGTCGGTCCCTATGACGACGAGAAGCTCGGCTTCGCCAAGGTCGCGAAGTACTACTACTATCCCGGCTGGTGGGAAGGCACGAGCCAGGGCCACAACATCATGAACATCGAGAAGTGGAACGCGCTGCCCAAGCACTACCAGGCGGCGATCGACGCGGCGTCACGCGACACCTTCACCTGGATCACCGGCAAGTACGATGCGGTGAATGCTCCGGCGCTGAAGCGGCTGATCGTGAACGGTGCGATCCTCAGGGGCTTCCCGCAGGAGGTGCTCGAGGCCTGCTACAACACCGCCAACGAGATCTATGCGGACCTGTCCAAGACCAATCCGCATTTCGGCAAGATGCATGCGAGCATGACCGCGTTCAAAAATGACTCGTTACCTTGGACGCAGGTGGCCGAGCTGAGCTACGACAGCTTCATGGCGCGGATGCGGACCAAGACGTGAGGCGCTGAGCGGCTCACACGACTAAAGACGGAGAAGCCCCGGAGATGCTGCCATCTCCGGGGTTTTACGTGCTTTGGTTCTGGTTTCGGACCAAACCTGGTTGTCCCAATCGGCTTCGCAACTGCGAGCGTCCCGACGCCGCTTGATTATCGCGAAGCGACCAGTCATCCTGATGGCGGGAACCGCAACGTACGGGATCCACAAAGAGCCCTCAAGGGCCGTCGGACACGCTCACACCATCACCAAAGACAAGTTCGGTTCTCGGCGAAGCAAAAGACGACACGAAGATCGTTCCCTTAGTCGAGCAATCGGCACAACGGAGGGATACGCATGAAACGTCGTGAATTTCTGAAAGTGACAGGCGCTGGCCTGGCGGCAAGCACAGCGGTTGCTGCGCCGGCCATCGCGCAATCTTCGCCGGAAGTGAGATGGCGGCTCGCCGCGAGCTGGCCCAAGGCGCTCGATACGCTCTACGGCGGCTGCGAATATTTCTGCAAGCGCGTGGCCGAGGCCACCGACAACAAATTCCAGATCCAGCCGTTCGCGTCCGGCGAGATCGTGCCGGGCCTGCAGGTGCTCGATGCCGTCTCGAACGGCACGGTCGAGATGGGCAACACGGCGCTGTATTATTACTGGGGCAAGAACCCCGCCTTCACGTTCGGCACCTCGCTGCCGTTCGGACTGAACACGCGGGCGCATATCTCCTGGCTGCTGTTCGGCGGCGGCACGGAAATGCTCAACGACCTGCTGAAGGAATACAACACGGTCGGCATTCCCACCGGCTCGACCGGCGCCCAGATGGGCGGCTGGTTCCGGAAGGAGATCAAGTCGATGGAGGATTTCAGGGGACTGAAATTCCGCGTCGGCGGCTTCGCCGGCACGATCATCGCCAAGGTCGGCGGCGTGCCGCAGCAGATCGCGGGCGGCGACATCTATCCGGCGCTGGAGAAGGGCACGATCGACGCCGCCGAATGGGTCGGGCCCTATGACGACGAGAAGCTCGGCTTCGTGAAGGTCGCGAAATACTATTATTATCCGGGCTGGTGGGAAGGCACCGGCCAGGGCCACAACGTCATAAATCGCGACAAGTGGAACGCGCTGCCGAAGCACTATCAGGCCGTGGTCGAGATGGCGTCACGCGATACCTTCACCTGGGTCACCGGCAAATACGACTACGTCAACCCGTCTGCGTTGAAGCGCCTGCTGGTGGCCGGTGCGGTCCTGAAGCCGTTCCCGCAGGAAGTCCTGGAGGCCTGCTACAACGCCGCCAACGAGATCTACGCCGATCTCAGCAAGACCAATCCGCACTTCAACAAGATGTACACGAGCCTGTCGGCGTTCAGGAACGAGTCGCTCGCCTGGATGCAGGTGGCAGAGCTCAGCTACGACAGCTTCATGATGCGGATGCGGACACGGACGTGAGGCGTTAAGCTAAACGCAGCGCCACAAACGACGAAAGCCCCGGAGATGTCTCCGGGGCTTTTTGTTTCGGGATCAAGAGCGCGGTGAGGCGAGAGCCCGAACCACACCAAAGGTGTCATCGCCGGCTTGACCGGGCGATCCAGTATTCCAGAGGCCCATATTGGAGAACACGCTCTCACCACCTCCGCCGCGGCGTACTGGATGCCCCGGTCAAGCCGGGGCATGACAGCTGTGGGTGTGGCGGGCGCTTTCTGTAATAGCGCTCAGTTCTGTAATAGCGCTTAGTTCTGATCGTCACCCAGCGCGGCAACCAGCTTGTCGTAGTACTTGCCGACCAGATCGATGTTGGCCTTGTTCTCGACCTGCGGCGCCGGCGTCTTCAGCGCTTCGTTGAGCTCATCGAGCGCTTCCTTCTTGTCCTTGGCCGGCATCTTCTTGTCGGCCTGGACCTGCGCGATCTGCGCCTTGATGACGGCTTCCGTGCCGACATATTTCTTGGTCGCGGGATCGAAGCCGCCGAGCACGAGGCTGATGTTGTCGACGACGTTGTTGTAATCGTCATAGCCGGCAAAGCCGTTCTTCTTGGCGACGCCGTCGAGCTGGCCGATCACCTTCTGGTCGGGCGCGGTGTTCTCCGGCAGCTTCTCCGTGATCGCATCCATGTCCTTCTGCGCAGCGAGCACACCGTCGAGCTGCTTGTCGGTCAGCGCGATCTGCTTGAGGCTGGGTGCCTGCGCAGGCGCGGCCTGCGGAGCCGGCGCGGCCTGCTTGGCCTGCGCAAACGCGGCGCCGGAGGAGGCAAGCGATGCGGCGGACAGAAGGCACGCGACGCCGAACGCGGTGAGGACGGGACGAAGCAATGCTGGCATGGGAGTCTCCTCCTGAAGGGGATGGTTGGTGTTGTCAGCGGAAGGTCTTGGCGATCGAAGGTCTCGACGACGGAAAAACTAGGGAGCCTGGAATGAACTGCGCATGAACTCCGCTTGCGTCTGCTAAGGGCCGATCATGGCTGAATGATCACAACCCTGTGGTGGCTCCTGCGATCACCAAACATTGTTCTCCATGCAATCCATCTTGCCTGCCGACCTGTCGAGGCGCCTGCCATTTGCGGCGCGGTGGCGTTCAGCCTGGTGTCAGGAAGCACCTGAAATCACGACCTGCAACGGATCACTGTGCCGGCAGAAAAATGCGCTGATGACGAAGGTGCACGAGAGCGCGCTCAGCGTTGAGAGCGGCGAAGATCTGCTGTCGGTCTACGAATGGAAGACGCACCGCACGAAGCCATGTCTTCTGCTCGCGCCGCGGGATCTACACGTTCCATCGCCAGCGCGACGCCGGATCGTTTCGGCGTCAACGTGTTCTGTCTTGAGGATGAGGCTCGGCGCCACTGTTGCCGAAGACGACCGCACAAACAAAAACGCCGCCTCGGTTTCCGGAAGCGGCGTTCTTTGTATTCGAACATCGAAAGAGGAAGATTTCTTGTCCTTGGCAGGC
>NZ_SPVJ01000069.1:0-23552 GCF_004634465.1 Bradyrhizobium sp. MOS001 | reverse complement strand
CTTCCACAAAGCTCGGCTGTCCCGTCCGCTTGACCGCCATCGCTACCCTCCAAGGCTTTGCCCTAGGGAATCACAATTGACGAATTACGCAACAGGCCCACAAGGGGAGAGGGGAAGAGGCGTGCCGCGCGACAGCGCTACTTCGTCCTGAACTTGCTGTAGGCCTCGCGCGTGGCGATGATCACGTGCTCGGCGCAGCCGTTGACGCGATGCGGATCGGCCTGCGTCTCGTAGGCCTCCGACGTCATCATGTCGATGAAAGCCGCAACCGTTGGGTAATAGACCAGCGCGACGAAATCCCAGTCGTTGCCATCATGCGAGCCGAGCGCGACCGCCTTCGCTTCGCCGGTCCACAGCAGCGTGCCGCCGCGTGCCCTGATCATGGGCACCGTGATCGCACTGTAACGAAGATATGCGTCCCAGCCCGAACCGTCACCGTCGCGCGAGCGCTGGTGAAAACGCATCAGGTTCAGCATGACCACCGGCGCATTTGCATCGAGCCGCTCCAGGCCCTCGATGTTCAACATATTAACCGCCAATGACACCTCCTCAAGCCATGCCTGCATTGTAGCCTTGCGGCCGCGAGACTTGTGTCACAACAAGAATCCGGCGCAAAGTCGCATGCAACGCCAATGACGATTGCTTCGCCCGCGCCAAAGGCCTCGAATCCGGCCAGTTGGCTCAACAACCAGCCTTATCTGCTGCTCAGCCTGAGCTCGCTGTTCTGGGCCGGCAACATCGTGCTCGCGCGCCATGTCGGCGCGCATGTGCCGCCGCTGACGGTGACCACGATCCGCTGGTTCGGCGTGTTCCTGATCCTGTTGCCGTTCGCCTGGCCGCATCTGAAGCGCGACTGGCCGAACTTGCGCAAGAGCCTGCCGCTGATGCTGTTCCTGTCGCTGGTCGGCTTTGCCTTCAACAACGCGATCTCGTACTGGGCTATGCAATACACGGAGGCGCTGAACGCGTTGCTGATCCAGTCGGCCGGACCGCTGTTCGTGGCGCTGTGGTCGCTGGTGCTGTTCGGCGTGCGGCTGACGGGTGCGCAGCTCGCCGGCATCGCGATCTCGCTTCTCGGCGTGCTGATCATCATCCTGCGCGGCGATCTCGCCGCGCTCGCGAGCATCAGCTTCAACAGGGGCGACATCATGTTCGCCTCCTCGCTGGTGGCGTTCGGGCTCTACTCCGCCTTCATCCCGCGACGGCCGAAGATCCACCAGCTCTCCTTTCTCTCCTTCACCACCTTTTGCGGCGCGACGATGCTGCTACCCGCCGCGATCTGGGAAGCCCTCAGCGGCCGTGTCCTGCAACTCGACGGGGTGACGCTGGCGACGCTGGGTTACATCCTGATCTTTCCCTCGACGCTGGCCTATCTCTTCTTCAACCGCGGCGTGGCGCTGATCGGCCCGAACCGCGCCGCGCCGTTCTTCCATCTGGTCCCGGTGTTCGGCTCGGCGATGGCGATCCTGCTGCTCGGCGAAAAGCTCCAGCCGTTTCATTTGATCGGCTATGCGCTCGTGCTCGCCGGCGTCGTGTTCGCCTCGCGCCAGGGTTCTGCGGTGAAATAATTCCGCGAGGTGGGCAGCAAACTCCCGTCTTCCGATTTTTGCGAAGAGAAGCTAGGTTCCCCGCCAACGAAAAGAGGGAACGTCCAGACATGCTGTCATCACTGATCCGCGCTCTGCGCACAGCCGGCGCAGCCGCACTTTGTCTCGCCGCCGCATCCGCCGCGCAGGCCGACAATTATCCGAGCCGCAACATCACGCTGGTGCTGCCGTTCGCGGCCGGCAGCGGCACCGACACCACGACGCGGCTGATCTCGCAGCATTTGTCGCAGGCACTCGGCGTCGGCATCGTGATCGAGAACAAGGCGGGCGCCAACGGCATGATCGCCGCGACCTATGTCGCGCGCGCCGCCCCCGACGGCTACACGCTGCTGGTTACGACCAACACGACGCATTCGGCCAATCCCTACCTGCTCAAGAGCCTGACCTACGATCCCGTCAAGGATTTTACTCCGATCGCGCGGACCGGCGACCTGCCCTTCATGCTGGTGGTTCATCCGGAGGTGCCGGCCAAGACCGTCGGCGAGCTCGTCGCCTACGGCAAGGCCAATCCGGGCAAGCTGAGCTACGCGTCGGGCTCGTCATCGGCGATCGTGTCGGGTGCGACCTTTGCGCACAATGCCGGGCTCGATCTCCTGCACGTGCCCTACAAGAGCTCGCCGCCGGCGCTCAACGACGTCATGGGCGGCCGCGTCTCGATGATGTTCGTCGACATCCTGACCGGCCTGCCCCACGTCAACGGCAACGCGCTGCGCGCGCTCGCCGTCACCACCAAGGACCGCTCGCCGCTGGTGCCGAACCTGCCCTCGATGCAGGAGGCCGGCGTGCCGGATTTCGACATCTCGTCGTGGCAGGGCTATTTCGGCCCCGCCGGCATGCCCAAGGAGATCGTGACCAGACTTAACGCCGAGATCAGGAAGATCGTCGAGAAGCCGGAAATCAAGGCCCAGCTCGCCACGCTCGGCATGGACGCCTTCTCCGGCACGCCGGAGCAGCTCGGCACGTTCGTGAACGAGCAGCTCGTGCTGTGGGAGAAGCTGATCACCAACGCGAAGATCGAGAAGCAGTAGGGGGTCTAGGAAGGTGTCATCGCCCGCCTTGTGCGCAATTGCGCACTGGGGCGGGCGATCCAGTATTCCGAGACGTTGGTGATTGACCCGATGGGCCGCGGCGTACTGGATGCCCCGCCTTCGCGGGGCATGACAGCCGAACAGTTGAAAAAGAAAAAAGGTGGGCATGGCGTTTGCGCGCCTTTGCCCACCCTACGAATTCCGTGCGTTCGGCTTTACGCCGCGCGGACCTTGGCGAGGAAGCCGTCGACCGCGCTGCGCAGCGCGCCGGACTGGCTGTCCAGCTCGCGGGCGTTGGTGAGCACGTCGGTCGCAGCAGTGCCGGTCGCTTCGGCGGCCGAGGTGACGCTGCCGATATTGGCGTTGATCTCGTTTGAGCCGGCCGCGACCGACTGGATGTTGCGGGCGATCTCGCGGGTCGCTTCGCCCTGCTGCTCGATCGAGGCGGAAATGCCGGCGGTGATCTCGCTCATTTCGGCGATGGTCTGGGTGATGCCGGAGATCGCCGTGACCGCGTCGCTGGTCGAGGTCTGCATCGCCGCGACCTGGGCGGAGATTTCCTCGGTCGCCTTCGCGGTCTGGTTCGCCAGCGCCTTGACCTCGGAGGCCACGACCGCGAAGCCCCGGCCGGACTCGCCGGCGCGCGCCGCTTCGATGGTGGCGTTGAGCGCGAGCAGGTTGGTCTGCGCCGCGATCGAGTGGATCAGCTTGACGACCTCGCCGATCTTCTCGGCGCCGGTCGAGAGCACCTGTACGGTGGCGTTGGTGCGCTCGGCATCGCTGACGGCCCGGCTAGCGACTTCGGTCGAACGCGTGACCTGGCGGGAGATCTCCGCAACCGAGCTCGACAATTCTTCGGCGGCCGCGGCAACCGTGCCGACATTGCCGGAGGCTTTTTGCGAGGCGGCGCCGACCGTCGCCGCACGCGACGAGGCGTCGCTGGCCGTCGCGGTCATCGACTGCGCGGTGCTCTGCATGCCGGCGGCGGCCGAGGAGACCGAGCGGACGATGCCGTTGACGCTGCGCTCGAAATCGCTGGCGATGCCCTCCATCGCGCTGCGACGTTCCGCCGCGGCACGCTCCTTGGCATCGGCCTCGGTCTTCTCGAGGCCGCGGATGCGGACCGCGTTGTCCTTGAAGATCTGGACGGTCGAAGCCATCGCGCCGACCTCGTCGCCGCGACCAACCCCGGGAATCTCACCCTCGAGCTTGCCGTCGGCGAGATCCTTCATGCGGGCGCCGAGCAGCTCCAGCGGACGGCTGATGCCGCGGCTGATCAGCCAGGCAACGCCGCCGGCGACGATGACGATGCCGAGCATGGCAAGACCTAGCAACCAGTAGACCGGGCCCATCTTGGCGTCGATGTCGCTGAGATAGGCGCCGGTGCCGAGATACATGTCGAAACCGGGCACCGCGACGGCGTAACCGATCTTGCTGATCGGCGTCTCCTGGCCGGGCTTCACGTAATCATAATAGAGCAGGATCGAGCCGTTGGCCTTGACGCCGTCCATCAGCTCGACGGAGAGCTTGCGGCCGTTGGTCACGACATCCATGCGGTTGCTACCGATCTGCTTCGGATCGGGCGCGAGCTGGGTGATGCCGTCATAGGACGTGCCGAACAGATAGCCCGAGCCGTTGTCGTAGGTCATCGCGTTGCCGTAGCGGCGAAGGTCGGCCAACGCCGCATCCTTGGTCAGCTCGCCGGCATCGACGCGTTTCTTCAGCGCCGCGGCGTAGTTGCGACCCAGGTCGACGATCGACTTGGCCTGGTCGATGCGCGCATTCACCATCTCGCGCTTCATCAGATAGCCGGCGAGAACACCGGAGAGGCAAAGGCCGAACAGGGTGACGCCGACAAGGATACCGAGCTTGGGGGCGATCTTCAGATTGCTCAACTTCACGGGACAGCTCCGGCAATAATGGGATACGGGCGCGCAAGGGAATCGAAAAATTTGAATCAACTTTTAGTGGGCGACCTCTTATCAACCTGTTACGGACGGCTCCGTAGAAGCCCGGACGGAAGGCCGAAACAGTCGAATAAATCGCCGCAGCGGCAACCGACGATTGTACGCGACCGCTCCGATTTCGCGTAAAAGACGCAAAGGCCCGCCCACAAGGTGCGGGTCACAACAAGAACCGACAGACCAAATCGGGAGCAGGAAATGCCGAAATACAGGGTGGTGACGCCGAAAGGCGCGAGCTTCACGGTCGCAGGCAGCGACTATTCCTATGAGCGTGAGGCGCTCGATCCGATCGATGCCGAGATCATCGAGGCGCCGGCCAATGAGGCCGAATTCATCGCCGCCGCGAAAAACGCCGATGCCATCTATGCCAAGGGCATCCCGATCACCAAGTCGATCATCGACGCACTTGATAGCTGCAAGGTGATCACGCTCGGCTCGGTCGGCGTCGACAGCGTCGACGTGAAGGCCGCGACCGCCCGCGGCATTCCCGTCACCAACATCCCCGACACCTTCATCGAGGAGGTCGCCGACCACGCCATGATGCTGCTGCTCGCCGGCTTCCGCCGCCTGGTCGAGCAGGACAGGATGGTGCGCGATGGGCGCTGGGCCGAGGGCCGGCCAGCGCTGTTGAAGATCCCGCGGCTGATGGGCCAGACGCTCGGCTTCGTCTCGTTCGGCCGCGTCGCGCGTGCAGTTGCGAAGCGCGCCGCCCCGTTCGGCCTGCGCATGATGGCCTACGATCCCTTCATCCAGGAAACGCTGATGTACGACCACGGCGTGATCCCGGCGACGCTGAACGAGGTGCTGTCGCAATCCGACTTCGTGTCGATGCACGCTCCCGCCCGGCCCGAGGTGCATCACATGCTCACCGAGAAGCATTTTCGGCAGATGAAGAAGGGCTCGGTCTTCATCAATACCGGCCGCGGCGCCACCGTCGACGAGGAAAGCCTGATCAAGGCGCTCCAGGAGGGCTGGATTGCGCACGCCGCCCTCGACGTGCTGGAGAAGGAGCCGCCCTCGCACAACAATCCCATCCTCAGCATGGAGAACGTGACGCTGACCGCCCATGTCGCCTCGGCCTCGGCACGGTTCGACGAGGCGCGCAAGCGCCGCGTGGGCTACGAATTGTCACTGGTGCTTCAGGGCATGTGGCCGGTAAGCTGCGTCAATCCGTCGGTGCTGCAGAACACCGCGCTCCGCCGCTGGCAGCCCGTTAGCATGGATCGCGGACCGAACAGCTAGGCGGCCGGCGCCAAGCGCGCCGGGAATCGGAACGGCCCTTCACCGGCGATCAACGCCGGGAAGGGAGACATCATAGGGAGGAACTGATGAGGAACGACATCACCCGTCGTGATGCCTTGGCTCTGGGCCTGTCCGCTACGGCGCTCGCGGCAACCGGTGTTGCAGCGCACGCTCAATCCGCAATCAAGGCCGCGGACGTCCCCGCACCGAAACTGCCGATCGAGAAAGGCGCGTCCTTGCGCATGCTGCGGCCGGTGCGCTTCGTCCAGGCCGACGAAGACGTGTTCCGCGCCAACGCGGCTAAATTCACCAAGGAGACCGGGGTCGAGGTCAAGGTCGATTTCGTCGGCTGGGAGGACATCAACCAGCAGACCGCGGTGACCTCGAATTCCGGCGCCGGCCCCGACATCATCATCGGCTTCTCCGACGCGCCGCACATCTATGTCGACAAGCTGATCGAGCTGACCGACGTCGCCGACTATCTCGGCAAGAAGTATGGCGGCTGGCAGAACCTTGCGAAGGCCTACGGCAAAAAGGCCAAGAGCGATACCTGGATCGGGCTCCCGTTCGGGGCCACCGCCGGTCCCCTGATCTATCGCAAGTCCATCCTCAAATCCGTCGGGTTCGACAAGGCGCCGGACGATCATGCCGGGCTCCTGGACCTCTGCAAGAAGCTGCAGAAGGCCGGCAAGCCCGCTGGCTTTGCGCTGGGCAATGCCGTCGGCGACGGCAACGGCTTTGCGGACTGGATGATGTGGTCGCACAATGCCTCGCTGCTGGATGAGGAAGGCAATGTCACCATCAACAGCAAGGAGACCATCGCGGCGCTGAATTTCGTGAAGGAGCTCTACCCGACCTTCATCGCCGGTACGCCGTCCTGGAACGACGTCAGCAACAATCGCGCCTATTCCTCACAGGAAATCGGGCTGACGGCGAACGGCGTCTCGCTGTATTTCTCGCTGAAGAACGATCCAGCGACCGCGGCGATCGCCGAGGATTCCGAACATCAGCTGCTGCCGAAGGGCCTTGCACCGATCTCGCCGATGTCCGGACTGACGCTGAACGCCATGGTGTTCAAGCACAGCCAGTATCCGAACGCGGCGAAGGCCTTCCTGCAGTTCATGCTGGAGAAGGACCAGTACGAGCCGTGGCTCAACGCCAACAGCGGTTACTGGTCGCAACCGCTTGCGGCCTACGCCGATGCGGCGGTGTGGAAGGGCGATCCCAAGGTCGCGATCTTCAGGGACACCATGAACAGCACGTATTACGCCGGCTACAAGGGTCCGATTTCGACCGCCACCGGTGCTGTTCGCGCGGACTATGTGACGGTGCAGATGTTCGCCTCGGTCGCGACCGGTGCGGCGACGCCCGAAGCCGCGGCTGCGGAAGCGGAACAGCGCTGCAAGCGGTACTTCCGCAGACAGAGGTAGCGGCCGACGACAACGCGGCCGTCATTGCGAGGAGCGACGCGACGAAACAATCCAGACTGCAACTGCGGAGACAGACTGGATTGCTTCCGCCTTCGCCAAAGCTACGGCGGACAAGTCGCTTCGCTCGCAATGGCGGTGTGGTAACAGCCTAGAACAGGACAACGACCCGATGTCCGTGACCACCCTCTCCTCCCCCGTACTGGCGCACCGGCAGCAATCCTGGCTGGTGCGGTTGTTCGACTACAAGCCGTTCCTGATCGTGATGTGCCTGGCGCCCGCGATCGGGCTCCTCGCCGTGTTTCTGACCTATCCGCTCGGTCTCGGCATCTGGCTCGCCTTCACCGACACCACGATCGGCCGACGTGGCGTCTTCGTGGGCCTTGAGAATTTCCAGTATCTGCTCACCGATCCCCTCTGGTGGGGCGCGGTGTTCTACAGCGTGTTCTATACGGCGGTCGCGACCTTCGGAAAGTTCGCGCTCGGCTTCTGGCTCGCGCTGCTGCTCAACAACCATTTTCCGTTCAAGAGCCTGCTCCGCGCCATCGTGCTGCTGCCCTGGATCGTGCCGACGGTGCTCTCGGCGCTCGCGTTCTGGTGGATCTACGATCCGCAATTCTCGATCATCTCCTATTTGCTGGTCGACGTGCTGCATTGGCGCACCACCAACATCGACTTCCTCGGCGCGCCCTGGCCGGCGCGCTTCTCGCTAATCGCGGCGAATATCTGGCGCGGCATTCCCTTCGTCGCGATCTCGCTGCTCGCGGGCCTGCAGACCATTTCGCCCTCGCTCTACGAGGCCGCGATGCTCGACGGCGCCAGCGCCTGGCAGCGCTTCCGCTACATCACCTTCCCGATGATGATGCCGATCCTCGCCATCGTCATGACCTTCTCGATCATCTTCACCTTCACCGACTTCCAGCTGGTCTACGCCATCACCCGCGGCGGCCCGGTGAACTCGACCCATTTGCTGGCGACGCTGGCGTTCCAGCGCGGCATCGCCGGCGGCGAGCTCGGCGAAGGCGCCGCGATCGCGGTGTCGATGATCCCGTTCCTGGTGTTCGCGACGCTGTTCTCATATTTCGGCCTGGCGCGCCGCAAATGGCAGCAGGGAGAGGCCAATGACTGATACTGTGGCGCAGCCGGCCGCCGTCGCCAACACACCGCCCGACACCATGGCTTGGGATTCCGGGCTGCGGCGGCTGATGATGATCTACCTGCCACTCGGCTGCTTCGTGCTGATCCTGCTGTTTCCGTTCTACTGGATGGCGATCACGTCGTTCAAGCCGAACGCAGAGCTGATGAATTTTAAGGATCACAACCCGTTCTGGATCACTTCGCCGACGCTGGCGCACGTCAAGCACCTGCTGTTCGACACCGCCTATCCGCGCTGGCTGTGGACAACGATGATCGTTGCGATCGGGTCGACCACGCTGTCGCTGATCGCGAGCACGCTCGCCGCCTACGCCATCGAGCGCCTGCGCTTCCGCGGCAGTCCCTATGTCGGCCTCGGCATTTATCTCGCCTATCTGGTGCCGCCGTCGATCCTGTTCATTCCGCTCGCCACCGTCGTGGTGCAGTTCGGCCTGTTCGACTCACCGATGGCGCTGATCCTGGTCTATCCGACCTTCCTGGTGCCGTTCTGCACCTGGCTCCTGATCGGCTATTTCAAGTCGATCCCCTACGAGCTCGAGGAATGTGCGCTGGTCGACGGCGCGACGCGCCTCCAGATCCTGCGGCGGATCACGCTACCGCTGGCGGTGCCTGGGCTGATCTCGGCCGGCATCTTCTCCTTCACGCTGTCCTGGAACGAGTTCATCTACGCGCTCGCCTTCATCCAGAGCGGCGCCAACAAGACCGTGCCGGTCGCGATCCTGACCGAGCTCGTCACCGGCGACGTCTACCAGTGGGGCGCGCTGATGGCGGGATCGCTGCTCGGCTCGCTGCCGGTTGCGATCTTCTATTCGCTGTTCGTCGATTATTACGTCTCCTCGCTGACCGGCGCGGTCAAGGAGTAACACGAGCTAAGCAAGCCGCTCCTTAAGGCGCGGCGTGGCCCAGTCGAGAAAAGATCGGAGCTTGAGTGGCTCGGGTTTGCGCTCCGCGTAGACGATATGCACCGGCCATGGCGCCTGTTCGAATGGCTCCAGCATCAAAACGAGCTTTCCGGCGCGCCGTGCGGCTTCCATCTTGTACGACATGACTCGGGTGATGCCGGCACCCGCGATCGCGGCTTCGACCGCAGCCTCGGAGTCGCTCAAAGTCAATCTCGACCGGATCGGCACCGCTACTTCGCGGCCGTCGATGACGAACTTCCAGTTCCGCTGAGCCGCGAGGCTGTCGATACTGATACAGTCATGAGCAGCCAGATCGGCAGGCACCTTCGGTTGGCCGTGCTTGGCAACATAACCGGGACTCGCACAGAGCACGAACCGGACCGAGCCGACTCGGGTCGCGATCAGGTTGCTGTCCGGGAGGTTGCCGATGCGAACCGAAATGTCGATATTCTCCTCGGCCGTGTTGACAATGCGGTCGGTCAGGACGAGCCGTAGCGCGATGTCTGGAAAGGCATCCATGAATTCGAGCGCGATCGGCAACAGGTGCATGTGTCCGAGCCCCCAGGGCGACGTGACCGCGAGATCTCCTTTCGGAATCCTGTACTCGCCGGAGACCTCGCGCTCCGCGTCGTCTACCTGCCCGATAATGCGCTTGCAGGCTTCGATGTAGGATCGTCCGACATCGGTCAGCTTCATCTGGCGCGAGGATCGCTGAAATAGTTGGGCCTTCAACCGCGCCTCCAGCTCGGCGACCGTGCGGCTGACTGTCGCGACCGGCGTGTTGAGGCGCCGCGAAGCGGCTGAAAAGCTTCCTGTCTCAGTGACCGCGACGATCACCGACATTGCCTCCAACCGGTCCATCGGATACGCTTTCCATATCTTGAGAAGGTGCTTCTCAAGCATACCGTCTGCTCCCCACAGCGACAATCGGCTACGCGGTGGATATGCGCAAAGCCGCCGTGCGTTTTGAATGCCGTCGCCCGGCCGTCAATCGAGGACGCTATGGAGTTAGAGACCAGAGCCCTGCTGTCGCGCCGCAATTTCTGTCTCTGCTGCCTGAGCGGCGCGACGATTGCCGCTACTAACGGTTGGCTTTCGCCGCGGCAGGCCTACGCCGAAGCGCGAGGCCTTGTCAGCCTGATCAAGGACAGTGCGGCGACATCGCCGATCACCACGCACAAACTCCGAGGCAACATAGCCGTGCTCGAAGGCTCCGGCGGAAATGTCGCGGTCCTGACCGGTCCCGACGGCAAGGTTTTAGTCGATGCCGGCATCCGCGTCTCGCGTCCCCAGCTCACCAAAGCGATGGCCGATCTCGGCGCCGATCCCGTCACCCATCTCGTCAACACCCACTGGCATTTCGATCACGCCGATGGCAACGAATGGCTCCATTCCGCTGGCGCCAGGATCATCGCGCAGGAGAACACGCGAAAGTACCTCCTCGAAGTTCAGCGCGTAGAGGACTGGGACTACAATTTCCTTCCGCTGGGACCAGGCGGCATCCCCAGCGACGTATTTTCCAGCACCCATGAGCTCAGACTCAACGGAACCTCGATCGGCCTGAAATATTACGGGCCCGCGCATACCGACAGCGACATCTCCGTCACCTTTGCAGAAGCCAACGTCGTTCATGTCGGCGATACCTTCTGGAACGGCATCTATCCGTTCATCGACTACTCGACCGGCGGCAGCATCAACGGGATGATCGCGGCTTCCGAAGCCAATCTCGCGGCGACCGGACAGGATACGATCGTGATCTCCGGTCATGGCAAGCCGGTTGGCAACAGAGCCGAACTCCAGGCGTTTCGCGACATGTTGGTGACGATCCGCGACAACGTCGCCCGTCTCAAGAGCCAGGGACGAACGCGGGACGAAGCCGTGGCCGCCAAACCGACCGCGGCCTTCGATGCGATATGGGGGCAGTTCGTGATCGACCCCGGCTTCTTCACCCGGCTGGTCTACCAGGGCGTTTGAAGCCGCGGACGACTGACGTCCGCAAAGCCACCGATTCTGGACAGGGAGATCGACATGAAAAGTGCAGAGGTCACGCCGCCACAAACCCGTATCGATCGTCGTTGCCTGGTCCTTGGATTGTCCGGAATCGCCGTTGCCACCGCTTCGCCGGATGCATCGGCGAAACCGCAGCGTGACGGCCGCGGCGCCACCGGTTCTTATCCGGTCGTCTACCATCGAACCAAATCCGTCGACGGGATCAAGATCTTCTACCGCGAAGCGGGGCCCAAGGATGCACCGGTGGTGCTGCTGCTGCACGGCTTTCCGACCTCCTCGCACATGTTTCGCAACCTGATCCCGGCTCTGGCGGACCGCTATCACGTGATCGCTCCCGACTACCCCGGCTACGGCCAGAGCGACATGCCGCCGCGCACGTCGTTCAAATACACCTTCGATCGCTTCGGCGAACTCGTTGACGGCCTGCTCGGCCAGCTCGGGGTCACCCGCTATGCGATGTACGTCATGGATTACGGCGCCCCGGTCGGCTGGCGGCTGGCGCTCAAGCATCCCGAGCGCGTCAGCGGCCTGATCGTGCAGAACGGCAACGCCTATGACGAAGGGCTGAAGGAGTTCTGGAATCCGATCAAGCAATACTGGGCCGACGGGTCCGATACCAGTCGACAGGCATTGATGAAGCTGGTGACGCTGGAAACGACGAAATTCCAGTACACCGACGGCATGTCGGACGTAAGTCGGATTTCACCCGACAATTGGGTACAAGATCAGGCGCTGCTCGACCGGCCCGGCAACAGCGACATCCAGATGGACCTGTTCTACGATTACCGGACCAATCTGCCGCTGTATCCCGCGGTGCAAGCCTACTTCCGCAAGCACAAGCCGCCGACGCTGATCGTCTGGGGCAAGAACGATTTCATCTTCCCGGCCGACGGCGCCCATCCCTACAAGCGCGACCTGCCGCAAGTAGAGTTTCACCTGATCAACACCGGTCATTTCGCGCTCGAGGACAGATTCGACGAGATGGTTCCGCTGATCCGCGACTTCCTCGGCCGCAAGATCGCCTGATAACCTGGAAGGAACGAACATGAACGCGGCCCTCGACGTCGTGGCCGCTCTGGCGGTCTCCACAATGTTTGCGGCAGCCGCCGTCGCCCAAAGCGCCCGCGACGTGCGCGGGCCCTCTCCGCTGGTTGCCATCGACAAGCAGGCGCCCACCCGCCTGATCGTCGATCCGCCGCTGGCCGAACAACTGGCGCAGGGCCTCGTCTTCATCCAGTACACCACGGAAAATCTCCGGATCGTACCGGTGTTCGGCAAGGGCGCGCTCGACGTGTCGCCGCGCATCGGTCACATCCACATCACGGTCGATGATGCGCCCTGGCATTTTGTCGATGCCAGTGGCGAGACCGTGATCGTGGTCGGACTGCCTCCGGGCCCGCACAAGGTACTGTTCGAGTTGGCCGATCCCACGCACCGCGTGATCGACAGCAAGACCATCAGCTTCGAGATTCCGGCGCGCTCTCCGGCACCGCCGAAACAATAGCTGCTGCGGCGTTTGGCCCGCTTTCACAAAACTGCAACATGCGATCCGCATAAGGCGTCGTCCACTAACAGGAGACGCACATGCGCGCGACTTTTCTTGCCTCCGTCGCAACGATCATTCTCACCGCGAGCACCGCGCTTGCACAGAACGAGGGTGAATTCCCGGCGAAGCTCGCCGGCCACGTGGTGATGCCGGCCGCAACGTTCATCGACGCGCCGTCCGACGCGCCGGCCGATCTCAAGACCTCGGGCAAATACACCACCGGCAAGCGCGTCGACGCGCTCGGCACCGTGATGGGCAAGTCCTACGAGCGCGCGACCGGCGTGTCGCTGCCGTTCAAGGGCCAGCCGCTGCAGGGCCATTCCGGCATCAAGCACATGCCCGACGGCAGCTACTGGGTCATCACCGACAACGGCATGGGCGCGCGCGCCAACTCGCCGGATTCGATGCTGTACCTGAACCGCTACAAGATGGATTGGGCCAGCGGCAAGATCGAGCGCCAGGAAACCATCTTCCTGCACGATCCCGACAAGAAGGTGCCGTTCCGCATCGTGCATGAGGACACCCAGAAGCGTTACCTGACCGGCTCCGACTTCGACACCGAGGGCTTCCAGATCATCGGCGACACCTTCTGGATCGGCGACGAGTTCGGCCCCTATATCCTGAAGGCCGACAAGACCGGCAAGATCCTCGGCGTGTTCGAGACGGTTGCCGACGGCAAGCCGGTGCGCTCGCCGGACAACTGGGCCGTGGCGACGCCGGGCGCGCCGGGCGCGACCTACACCAACGTCAACCTCCGCCGCTCCAAGGGCTATGAGGGCTTTGCGTCGTCCAAGGACGGCAAGTTCCTCTACGGCCTGCTCGAGGGCCCGCTGTGGGACGCCGACAAGAAGGACTGGGAGAAGGTCGACGGCAAGGAAGCCTCCCGCATCCTCGAATTCGATGTCGCCGCCGAAAAATTCACTGGCCGCTACTGGCAGTATGTGTTCGAGCAGAACGGCAACGCCATCGGCGACTTCAACATGATCGATCAGGCCTCCGGCCTCATCATCGAGCGCGACAACGGCGAAGGCACGGCCGACAAGGCCTGCCCGCAAGGCACCCGCGGCGAGAACTGCTTCCCTGACATCGCCAAGTTCAAGCGCGTCTACAAGATCGAGCTGACCGACGCCAATGTCGGCAAGCCCGTGCGCAAGATCGGCTATATCGACCTGATGAAGATCCAGGACCCCGACAAGAAGGCCCGCAAGCCGCTCAATGACGGCGTCTACACCTTCCCGTTCTTCACCATCGAGAACGTCGATCGCGTCGACGAGACCCACATCATCGTCGGCAACGACAACAATCTGCCGTTCTCGTCCAGCCGCGATCCCAACAAGGCCGACGACGACGAGTTCATGCTGCTCGAGGTCGCGGATTTCCTGAAGGCGAAGTAAGCCGAACTCTCTTCCCTCTCCCCGTTCTCACGGGGAGAGGGAAGGAACCGACAGTGGCGCCTCACCCTCCGTCATTGCGAGCGCAGCGAAGCAATCCAGAGTCTCTCCGCAGAGGCAGTCTGGATTGCTTCGCTGCGCTCGCAATGACGAGGATAGAACTCCATTCCCACACTCTCGATGAGTGCGCGGAGACAGCCCCTCTCACTCCCTCTCCCCGTAAGAACGGGGAGAGGGAGTGAGAGAGCAACCTCACCGCACGATAAAGTCCACCGGAACGGTAAAGCTCATCGAGCTGCTCTTGATCTCCGCCGGGATCGGCGGGAACGGCGAGGCCTGGTGGATCATCGACGTGGCCTTGGCATCGAACGCGGCAACGCCGGACGAAGCGATGCGGCTGGACGTGACCTGGCCGTTACGGCCGATCGTGAAACTCACCCGGACCAGCCCGCGCTGACCGTTGCCGCCGGACGGATAGGAGTGAAGGCGCATCAGATGCGCACGGACGCGCTGATTGTAACTCGCAACCAGCGATGCGACCGCGCCCGCGCTCATGGCGGACGCTGCAGGTGCCTCCCGCTCGGCGCGCGGTGGCGCGCTGGTGCGAGGCGCGGGGCGCGCCTCCGACGGCTTCTTTGCCTCCGGACGAACTACTTTCGGCTTTTCGGGCGCCGGCTTTTCCTGCGGCACGATTTTCGCGGGCTCCGGCTTGTCCGGTGTCGGCTCGAGCTTCTGCTCCGGCGGCGCCACCACGTCGGGCTTCTCCTGCGGCGGTGTCGGCGCGATGGTCTCCTCGACCGCCTGCCGCTGCATCGGCTCCGGCGGTGAGACATCGGCCTCCTTCATCACCGGCCCCGGCACCACGTCATCCGGCGTCGCCTGCGGCGCCGACGTGATCGGAGCCATGTCGATCATGACCGCAGGCAGGGTGACGCCCTGCTCCGGTTGCGACCGCACCCAATTCATCGCGATCACCGCAGCGATGACATGCAACGCCACGATCACCGCGGCCGAAACGCCCCAACGCGCCGTTTCGCGCTCGCCGAGCGGTTCATGCAGGGCAAAAGCGCTCGCCGACATCAGCTGCGTCCGTCGAGGCCGACCAGGGCGACCTTGAGATAGCCGCCATTGCGCAAGGTGTTCATCACCTCCATCAGGTCGCCATAAGAGACAGCCTTGTCGGCGCGCAGATAGATGCGCTCGTCCTTGCGGCCCTTGGTGGCGGCATCGAGCGCCGTGACGAGGCCTTCGCGTGCCATTGTCTCCTCGCCGACGGCGACGGTGAGATCCGGCTTCACCGTCACGAAGGTGGGCTTGTCCGGCCGCGGCGCCGGCTCGGCGGCGGTGGCCGGCAGCTCGACGCCGATGTCGACGGTGGCGAGCGGGGCCGCCACCATGAAGATGATCAGCAGCACCAGCATCACGTCGATGAACGGCGTGACGTTGATCTCATGGGTGACGTCGAGATCGCCGGGGTCGCCGCGCCTCAGCGGCGATCCCCCGCGTGCGCCGAGCTTCGCAGCCATGGCCTACTCCGCCGCCCGCGCCAGGCGGAACTCTCTGTGGTCGCGCTGCCGGCTGACCAGGAGCATGAGTTGCGCCGAGGCGTCGCCGAGCAGCGCGCGGTAATTGGCGATGCCGCGGACGAGCTGATTGTAGATCACGACCGCCGGGATCGCGGCGACGAGTCCGAGCGCTGTCGCAAGCAGCGCCTCGGCGATGCCGGGCGCGACCACTGCAAGGCTCGTGGTGTGGCTCTCGGAGATGCCGATGAAGGAATTCATGATACCCCAGACCGTGCCGAACAGGCCGACGAACGGCGCGGTGGCGCCGATGGTCGCGAGCACGCCGGTGCCGCGCGCGATCTGCCTGGACATCGCGGCCTCGACCCGTTCCAGCCGCAGCGCCACGCGCTCCTGGAGGCCGTCATCGACAATGCCGCCGGAGAGCTCCGCCTCCTTGGCGCAGGACTGGATGAGCTGGGCGACCGCATCATGCGCGTCGCCGGTCCGCTCCGCCGCCTCCGCCAGTTTCATCCTGCCCTCGAGCGCGCGCGTCCGCTGCACGGCGAGCGCGCTCTTGCGGCGCAGCTCGATGGTCTTGGCGAGCCACACCGTCCACGTCACCAGCGAAGCGACGGCGAGCCCGACCATCACCACCTTCACGATGATGTCGGCACCGAGGAACATGCCCCAGGGCGACAGATTGCGCGGCAGCAGCGCTTCGTCGATCGCGAAGGCCGGGCCCGGCGCAAGCACCAGCCCAATTGTTAGGATCACATGCCGAAGCCCAAAATTGCGCTGCATCCTGATCTCCCGATAGGCAGAAGGAAATTATGCCGCGACGCGGTCCGCCAGCTGCCGGAATCGCACGAGCTGGTCCGCCCGCAGCGCCCGGGTCTCGTCGCGGCCGACGAAGACCTTGAACATGATGCCGCCGTCGGCATTGACGAAGGCAACGAAGGCCGAGGTCTTGCCCATGAAGGGACGCTCGACGAAGGCTAAGGCCCCGCAGCGCTCGTGGCGGAGATGGCCGTGCAATCCCTTCGGCTGCATCAGGTTGAAATAGCCGCGGCCGATCTCGCCCGCCGGGACCGCGCCCGTGAACTCGAAGATCGCGTCATCCGTGTGCACGATGAGCGTCACCTCGCCCCACGCGGCGATGTCCTGCATGGCGGCGGCGAAATGCTCGCCGCCACCAACGCGCACCATCGACGACGGCAGCGCCTCGATCACCGCGCGCGGAGTGACCTTGCGCTCGCGCGCAACGTCCTCGATCACCGCACCGGGATTGTCAGCCATGTACGCCTTGAGATCGGCGAGATCGGTGCTCAGCATGTCCGGCTCCCTTTCGTGATCCGCCGCGATCTAGGCGGCCGCGTTCGTCTTGCGCTCGGTCATGATGACCTCGAACCCTTCGAACTTGGGATGGCCGAGATAGAGGCTTTCGCCGGTCTTGTTGTCGGCGCGCGCGTGGGCGCGACGGAATTCGTCCGACCGCGTCCAGGCCTCGAACGCCGCCTTGTCGACCCAGACCGTGTGCGAGGAATACAGCGTGTAGTCCTCGAGCAGCGGCCCCTTCAGCAGGTGGAATTCGACGAAGCCGGCCATGCTGCCGAGATAGGATTCGCGGGTGCGCCAGACGGTCTCGAACGCAGCTTCCGAGCCGAGCTTCACCTGGAAACGATTCATGGCGATGAACATTCGATTTTTCTCCTGTCAGTCTTGTTGATCGGCAAATGCCGAGCGGATGATTTAGAACGTGCCGAAGCCACGCTGGGACATCAGCGTGGCTCTGGCGGTCAATACGGCGTCCCGTTTGCTGTCGTCGGCGTACTCCTTAGATGCCGCCGAAGTGGTACTTCAGGCCTCCCTTGACCACGAGCCCGGGGCCGGCGCTCGCCCATTTCACGTCGTTTTGCGTATCGCCCGTGCTGCCGACCGGAATGGCGTAGGGCCGGTAGTACTGGTTGAGAAGATTTTCGACCGAGAAGTTCAGCGTGAGATCGGGCCGCGGCTGATACTGGGCGTAGAGGTTGACGAGATCGTACGACGTCGCCGGCGTATAGGTCGGCGGGATGTCGGTGTTCGCGATCACCGACGTCCACATCACCGAGAGGATCAGGGTCCGGTCCAGCAACCGCACGCCGGCGGTCGTCGTGACCTTCTGCGGCGGAACGCTGTACAGGCCAAATCCCGTCTGGAGGTTTTTGCCGTTCTGGTAAGAGCCGGAGAGGCCGAAGAACCAGGTGTTCGCGTCGTACATCGCCTCGGCCTCGAGACCCTGGATGCGGGCGGACGCGACGTTCTGATATTGCAGGAACGGAAGCACGGTGATGGAGGGCGCCGGCGGCGGGCCGGTAGGGACCACCAGCGGATTTCCATAGGCGACCTGATCGATGAAGTCGGAGATGTCGTTGCGGAACACGTTGATCTTGCCGCGCAGCGTATCGCCCGCCGTGAACAGATCGTTTTTCTTGATGTTGAAGCCGATCTCCTTGTTCTTGCCGACCTCGGGCCGCAGATTCGGATTCGGGACGAAGCAGAAGGTCGAATCCGCGCCCGGACCCGGCGTGCCCGACGGACAGCGGAAGAACGAGTCGTTGATCGTCGCGCCCGAATGCGGACCGCTGACCAGCGTTTCCGTGATCGACGGCGCGCGATAACCTTCGGCGTAGCTGACATAGGGCGTCACGACCGCCGTGGGAACGAGCCCTACGGTGATCTTCGGCGACAAACGGTCGCCGCCGGACGACGAGGATGCCGAGGAGAGCTGATAATTGTCGTAACGAAGCGCTCCGATCACCTCGAGCATGGAGGTGTAATTGGCCTTCCACTGCACGAAACCGCCGGAGACCGTACGCTGACCGCCGGGCGTCGTCACTTCCGAAGTGCCGGTCCTGTCCTGCGTCGACACCTTGTCCTGGAAAGCGTCCAGTCCGTAGGTCACCGCGTGACGCCAGCTGCCGGTATCGAAGCGCGTGGTGTTGTACACGTCGACGCCGACCGTATCGAGCAGATATCCACGGTTGCTGCCGATACAGCCGGACACGGCATTGCCGGGCACGCCGCCGCAGAAGACCGACGGCGTCGTGCTGGTATGCGCGGTCTTGACCTGGTCGTTCTCGGTGCGATTCCAGTAGACCTTCGCATCCCAGTCGAACCACTGGTCATCCGGCTGCGAATATTTCCAGCCGAGCGTCGTGGTGTAGTTCTTGACGTCGGACCTGTAGATCGACGTGCCGCTCAGGTTGTTGGCGCCGTTCGCATTGGTCGAGTTGGGATCGCCGGCACGGCGTGGCGGTTGACCCACGCTGTAGATGTCCTCCTGGAAGATGGTGCCGAGCTTGATCTCGTGCCCGTCGGCCGGGCGCACCGTCAGCTTGGCGATACCGCTGGTGAGCCGGTTGCCGGTATTGGCGACCTCGAAGCCAGTGCCGTCTTTGTAGCTCTCCTGCGTCGAATAGGTGCCGCCCGCGAACACGTCCACATTCGGATTGACGTGAACACCGCCGAAGGCCGAACCGAGCGCGCGTCCGTAATTGCTGCCAAGGATGGTCTTGACGTCGACGCCCCAGCGCTCGCCGGCACGCACGACGTCCTCGATATCCTTGGTGCGGAACGACGCCACGCCGCCGATCGCACCGGAGCCGTAGATGTTGGCGGTCGGACCACGAACGATGTCGATGCCGCTGATCAGCTCGGGGTTGAGAAAGAACGAGCCGTTGGCGAAATGGCCCGTGCGCTGATAGTTCTGCCGCGCGCCGTCGACGACGACGGCGACCCGGCCGAAATCCTGCAGGCCTCGGATATTGATCGAGGTCGACGGCTCGTCACCGCGGTTCTGAACCCATACGCCCGGCACATTATAGATGAGATCGCCGACCGTGCTGGCCTGGCGGCTTTCGATCTGCGCCGAAGTTACGACGCTGACCGGTGCGAGCGCGTCGACCGCGCGCTCGTCGGTCTTGGAGGCGGCAGCCGTGATGGTGTCGAGCGCCTGAACACCGACGATCGCCTGCGCGCGTGCATCCCACACGCTGGTGCTGGCCTGCTGCTGCTGAACAGCTTGCGGCTTGGCCGGATTGCGCTTGGCCTGCTTGGGCTTCGCCGGCTTGGATGATTGCGCGGCTTGATCCGCGGTCTGCGCAAAGCTGCTCACCGGCGACACCGCCGCAATTGAAACCACCGACGCGCCCAAAATCAGCGCGCGCGAATACCTAGCCCCGTCAGCCATACACCCAACCCAATCATGATATGTCTTGTTTGGCTGGCGTGCGCTCGCGCGGCGAGCGACTGGCTGGCTATTCTCTGGTGCAGGCCCCCCGGCCCGCATTGTTCCATTTGGTTACGTGGCAACACCCTGACGGTCAATGTCATCGGGTTGCAGTTTATATCGATTGTAAATTGCCGCCGTTGGAATGCGCCTGATGCCGCTTATACAAACAAGACGCATCTGAAATTTCGAAAGCGCATCACACCTACCATGTCAGCAACGTCCGGAGACAATAGCGGCGATGCGGCAGGGCCGACACAAAGCCCTTCTGCAACAACGAGAAGTTTGACCATACGCGGGAGCCGGATCGACAGCCGCGAGCTGTTTGCGGCGGAGCGCGAGATCATCATCGCGCATGGCGAGGACGCCTATCGCCTTCGCCTGACCTCGCAGAACAAGCTGATCCTGACGAAGTAAGCTGCAATGACATTTTGTCGCACCCTCGCAAACCTCCTGCTCACCGGCACCATCGCGCTCGCCTCGACCGCGCACGCCGCCGGTATCACGGTGCATGATGCGCGCAATCGCGATGTCGCCGTTGCCGACTTCGCCCGCACGGTCTCGATCGGCGGCGCTATTACCGAGATCCTCTATGCGCTCGGGCTGGAGAGCCGCCTGGTCGGCGTCGACACCACGAGCCTGTATCCGGCAGCGGCGCTGCACGACAAACCCAATGTCGGCTACATGCGCCAGATTTCGGCCGAGGGCGTGCTGGGCCTCAACCCGACCCTGATCCTGGCGATCCAGGGATCGGGCCCGCGCGAGACCATGGACCTCCTGGAGACGGCGAAGGTGCCGCTGGTGCTGGTGCCCGAGACTTTCTCCGAGGAAGGCCTGATCGAGAAGATCAAGCTGGTCGGCCATGCCATGGGCGTCGATGCACGCGCCGAGTGCCTGGCGACCGCAGTGGCTACGGATCTTGCGCAGCTGCGCGCACTGCGTGCCAAGGTCACGAAGCCGGTCCGCGTGATGTTCGTGATGTCGCTCCTGAACGGGCGGGCGATGGTCGCCGGTCACAAGACCGCCGCCGACGAGATCATCCAGCTTGCAGGCGCCACAAACGCGGTCGAGGATTACGACGGCTACAAGAACATCGGCGACGAGGCGATCGTCGCGGCAAAACCCGACGTGGTGCTGTCGATCGAGCGCGGCAAGGATTCGCTCCAGGCCGACGCGGTCTACGCCCATCCCGGCTTCACCTTGACGCCCGTCGCCGCCAACAAGAGCTTCATCACGATGGACGGGCTCTATCTACTCGGCTTCGGCCCGCGCACGGCCGCGGCGGCCCGTGATCTCTCCGTCAAGCTCTATCCGGCATTGGCCGAGGGCGGCGCCTTCACGTCGGCTCTGTCGGCGGCGAACTGCCGGCAATGAGCGTGGCGATCGGGACGGATTCGCGGACCCCGCGGCGCGCGGGCGCAGGACGGCGATTTACGTCGATTGCCATTCCCCTGCTCCTGGTGATCCTCGCGGCCACCGCCATCGTCGCGCTGACCGTGGGCGCAGCCGGCATTCCCCTCTCCCGGCTGCCTGCTGCGCTCGGTCTCGCAGGCAACACCACCGCCGACGCCATGACGGCGCGCGACCAGCTCGTGCTGTGGTCGATCCGGATTCCCCGGATCGCGGCGACCGCGATGGTCGGCGGCCTGCTCGCCGCAGCCGGCGCCATCATGCAAGGATTGTTTCGCAACCCGCTCGCCGATCCCGCGCTGGTCGGCGTCTCCAGCGGCGGCGCGCTGGCGGCGGCAAGCGCGATCGTGTTCACGGACTCGCGCTTCGGCGAGACGCTGCGTTTCCTTCAAACCGAGCTGTTGCCGCTCGCGGCCTTCGCGGGCTCGCTGGCCACGACCGCGATCCTTTACGGCATCTCCAGCCGCGCGGGGCGGACCTCGATAGCGATCTTCCTGCTTGCCGGCGTCGCCATCACCGCCATCACCAATGCCGGCATCGGGCTGCTGGTGTTCATCGCCGACGACCGCCAGCTTCGCGACATTACATTCTGGCTGCTGGGCTCGATGAGCGGCGCGACCTGGACCAAGGCCGCCGTGCTCGCGCCGATCCTCATCATCGGGCTCGGCGCCTGCGCGTATATTGCCCGCGGCCTCGACCTGCTGGTGCTCGGCGAGGCCGACGCGTTTCACGGCGGCGTCGATGTCGAGCGCCTCAAGCGGATCTCGATCGTCATGGTCTCCGCCATGACCGGGGTCGCGGTGTCGATCAGTGGCGTCATCGGCTTCGTCGGCATCGTCGTGCCGCATCTGCTCCGTCTCGTTATTGGACCTGCGCATCGCCTGTTGCTGCCGGCCTCGGTGCTGCTCGGCGCGATCCTGATGGTCGGCGCCGACACGCTGGCGCGCACCATCGTGGCACCCGCGGAGATGCCGATCGGCATCTTGACGGCAGCGGTCGGCGCGCCTGTCTTCCTCGGCATCCTGCTGCGCCAGCGCGGGCTCGCCTCGCTATGAGCGCCGTGATCGAGGCGCGAGGTCTCAGCAAGCGCGCCGGCCGCGCCACGCTGCTCGATGGCGTCGGCCTATCGGTTGAAGCCGGCGAGATGGTCGCGATCATCGGCCCGAACGGCGCCGGCAAGTCGACGCTGCTGCGGCTGCTCTCCGGCGATCTCCGCCCGAGCGAGGGCGAGGTGCACCTGAAGCAGCGCGACATAAGCAGTTATACGCCGCGCGAGCTTGCCGCGCGCCGCGCGATGCTGTCCCAGCACATCAACGTCACCTTCCCCTTCACGGTCGAGGAGATCGTGCTGATGGGCGCGGGCGACCGCAGCCTGCGCGATGCCGTGTCGCTCGTCGACGCCGCGCTGGACGAGGTTGGCCTCGCACATTTCCGCGAACGGCAATTGCCGACGCTATCGGGCGGCGAGCAGCAGCGCACCCATTTCGCCCGCGTGCTGGTGCAGCTCGCCTGCGGCGAAGCCGAGCATGGGCCGGGGCTCCTGCTGCTGGACGAGCCGACATCGAGCCTCGACCTGCGCCACCAGATCGACCTCGTCGAAGCCGCGCGCCGCCGCGCGGCAGGCGGCACCGCTGTCATCGCGATCCTGCACGACCTCAACCTCGCGATCCGCTTCGCCGACCGGCTGATCGTCCTGAACGGCGGCAGGCTCGCCGCCGACGGCCCGCGCGCGGAAATCGTCACGCGCGAGACCATTCGCGACATCTTCGAAATCGACGCCGTCGTTCATCAGGCCGACGACGGCGTGCCCTACGTGCTGCCGCAATCGATGCGCGCGGCGGCGCGAGCCGAACTGCGGCCGCGGTGAAGCTGCGCTCCCTCGCCCCGCTTGCGGGGAGAGGGTTGGGGTGAGGGGGAGTCTCCGCGGGGACGGTGAAAGTTGAATTCGCGGAGAGTCCCCCTTGTAAGTCGAAGCGCCGCAGGTCTGCTATTGTAAACGTTGCGGTGACGGACGGGAGCCCGCAAACCCCCAGGTCGTTGCAGGCCGTGGGTGAGAGAGGTGCCCCGTCCGTTAGTCCATTGAACCCGAACAGTC
>NZ_SPVJ01000068.1:0-25823 GCF_004634465.1 Bradyrhizobium sp. MOS001 | reverse complement strand
GATGCTTGGGGCCGACTCAAGTCGTGACCCCGTTTCATCATCTATCGGGGGACAGCCACCATCATGCCCCCTTGCACGGAGCAGGGCCCATTACGGCATCTAGTATTATGTACTTGGCTTGCAATTTATCTCCGCTGCCAAAGATGTGATTTGCCGTCACAATCTTCACATGGACCAAAGAGGAAAGGGATCATCGCGATCGCGCCAACTTTCCGGATCGAACCCTTTTTCGCTCGGATCCAGACATGCATCAAGGGAGGTGCGGATTCGGGCTTCATCCATGCCTGAGCCGATGAACACCAACTCTTGAAGGCGATCGCCCCAGGCTTCGTCCCATCGATTCCGGATATGGTCCTGAAGCTCCGGCTCCGCAGGCCATTGCGATCGGGGGATGCTGGCCCACCACAATCCGGCCGGCCCGCATCTGCGCTGAACCCCGGCGACGGAAAGAAGGCCTACCCAGTCGGGACGAGTGGAAAGCCAAAAGCGTCCTTTTGCACGAATGACACCTGCCCAGGGCTGGTCGAGAAACGAGCGAAATCGGACAGGATCGAAGGGGCGCTTCTCGCGGTACACGAAGCTCGATATTCCATAGGAATCCGTCTCAGGTACATGCGCCTGCGGGTTAAGTAGTTCCTTGTGCCATAGGGGATGGCTTGCAGCTTTCGTTGCATCGAAAAGGCCGGTGCCGAGGAGTTTGCTCGGGAAGATTTTGCCGAAATCCGCTTCGATCTGACGAGAGTCAGGATTGATAGCCGCGATGACACCCCGGAGCTTTGCGCGCGCCGGTTCGGCCAGGTCCGAGATCTTGTTGATTACCACGACGTCTGCAAATTCAATCTGCTCGACAATGAGATCGATGAGTGTCCGTTGCCGGTTCGTGCCACGCATTTCGTCGCAATCGTGCGGCAAGCTGCGACTGCCGAGATCGGCGAGTAGTCTGGTCGCATCGACGACGGTGACCATCGTATCCAGTGTCGCGACGTCGGACAGTGAAACGCCGGCCTCGTCGCGAAAGTGAAAGGTCGCTGCGATTGGAAGTGGCTCGGCGATTCCGGTGGCTTCTATAAGTAAATAGTCGAAGCGCTTCTCGGCGGCCAAACGTCTGACTTCCTGGAGAAGATCGTTGCGGAGCGTGCAGCATATGCAACCATTGCTGAGCTCGACGAGCTCCTCGGTCACATGTGAGAGGTTGGCCCCTCCATTGCGGATGAGGCCAGCGTCTATGTTGACCTGACTCATGTCGTTCACGAGGACCGCAATCCGCAAGCCGTCCCGGTTCATTAACAGGTGGTTGAGCACGGTCGTTTTCCCGGCACCGAGAAATCCGCTCAGCACCGTCGCCCGCAGCTTATTTCCGCTCGCCGTCGATCCTGCTGCAGGTTTGCCCGCAAGTTGAGGGTGGAACATGACATCGGCCCAATTATTTGCTGGGTTGAAGGTGTTGGTTGCAATCAATCCGCTGCTATCGGTCCCGCAGTCGGTATAGTCCGCGTTGCCGGCCAAGCACGCGCACGCTCAACGGTCCAGTGGTTGTCACGGTCCGATAGGACGCAACGTATTTGCATTGGCCCGGCGGCGTTCGTTGACGGTATATGTGAACGTGCGTGAGGTATTGAGAACGAAGCCGCGATAGGCTCCCGCGAGCCCCATTCCGATTGGATCTGTCGCCGCGTCGGAGACTAACGGATGTTGTCGACTTGACTACGCTTTGAGAGATGTCCTGCCGAATCTGTCGTTCGAGAGTGACATCATGCCAGTCGGAAATCGCCTTTAATGAACTCATGATGCTTTGCTCCATGGGAAAGCAAAAATGAATGTAACGAGGCAAATCGGCGAGCCGATGCGAACACCGGCGCTCAGTGGAAATCCCGCTCTCATTTTCCTGACGTCAGCGGCGCGAACGCTGCATCCGTATCTGATCGCAAGGTTGCGGTTCATGGGCGTGTTGAATGGTTGATTTAATATTATTATACCGCGGTGGTCGAGAAGGGATTGCGGCCAATATAAAAATGCTATTAAATTCGAGCGCGGCTTGATCGACAGCGCATTCGCCGTTCGTACTGCCCGATATTGGTAGCTGGAAGCCAGGCCACGAGCGCGTTTTGACGCAGTGCCGGCTTGGGCCCAGCGATGGAAACTGGATTGAGTTTGCGCTCGAAATATTTGCATTGGTGGCAGGCTTTTCGTTTTTTGTTGTCGAGTTTCGGAAACGGAGCGTCGTTGATGGATACTCACGCCGAATTTGCGTTAATTTGCCCAACCTGCAGTTCCCCGAGTGTCAGTTTCGATTCCACCGAAGGCGCTCCTTCCTCGACGCCCGTTAGATGCGGTCGCTGCAATGCATTCCGCGGAACGCTGGGTCGCCTGCGAATTATTGCCAATACCGGCGATCGAGGCGTGTTTGGATTCCACCGCAATATGGGAGAAGGGGAGCTCATCGGGCGAGGGTGACATCGTCGCCTCGCCAGGCTTTGGCTGTCGCTTGAGAAATTCATCACCCCGGAAGCGTTAGTTTTGTAAAAAGTGGGCAGGAGGAAGTAATGACAGGTTCTTGCGAGTCTGGTGGCTCTTCCCTTCGGACTTCCCTCCACGCAATAAAGCAGGCTCAGGCCCAGCTCTATCTCTTGACCGGCGAAGGGGCGACGCCGACCGTCATCTCTAGCCGCATTCAGCTGTGCGACGTTCTGCTGGGAGAGATAACGGACATTAGCGCCAACCTCGCCAGACACATTGCCCATACGCGTGGAGGCGTAGGATCAGGTTTGCGGCTGCATAATTGACTTCGGCAACGAAGCGGCTAGGCCGATCCCTCGGCTTCCTTGTCGCCGGCACCGATCTGGAACTCCTCGATCTTGTGCCCGGATTGCAGTGCAGCAACCAACCATCGCGGCTGCCTGCCTCTGCCGGACCAGGTTTCGCTTGGTTCCACCGGGTTGAAATATTTCGGCGGCGCCTTCCGATAAGGTCGGCGAGCTCGTGATTCGCTCCGACCGGCAGGGGCAAGCTGGGCCAGTCGCTTCTCCAGTTCCAGCTTCTCAGTCGTGATTTTCTCCGACAGGATCCTGGTAACCTCCTCATGGAGGAGCCAGAGATCGTCGAAGGCCATGGCATCCAAATCGGGCTTGCGCATCGTACTTCTCGTCGTGATTGGTACTTTGGTTGAATGCACTGCAAATATTCTTTGACAAACGACCATTATGTGCAGAATCGGACATTGGCGCCCGTTAAATATATTAAATATTAGATGAGAAATTTTGTCTTGATAAGTGATTATTTCTGGATGAGCTTCGGAAAATTAGATTCCTGCGCATATTGAGAGATGAACAAAAAATTTGAGCTTGGAGGGAGTTTGAGATGGACCCAATTGAGGCTCCTCTGCGTAACCTTGATGCAGCCATTAGATGTTTTGTTGTTCCGACACCGGCATTGAGTGATATTCCAACGCTGAAGGCCCAAATCGAGCTGCGGCGGCTCGCTCTGCGCGATCTCGAGTTGATCCGCTCGCGTTTGCGGCCATTGGTGCGAAGGCGCATCGAGCGCTTTGTTCCAGGGACCTGTGGCGCGGTTCGAAGGCGATCGGCATCCCGAAGCAGTAGCCTGCCGTGCGGTTTGCGCAGTGCGGGCGAGGCTCTCGCATTGATCCAACTACGCGTTCAGCGCGAATAGTATTTAATGTCCACCTTGTTGGTTGCGCAAATTACTTGAAAAAGAATGGGCGAGGCAATATGACTGCACTATAAAAGCATGGAACCGCGGAATGACCATGTCGTTGAATAAAGCCGAACTTGAGGCGATGTCGCTTGACCGTCTCTGGGCGCTACACGAAGAAATTAGTGCGATCCTGGCGGCGCGGATCGAGGCGGAGAAGCGAGAACTGGAAAAGCGCTTGGCGGTCTTGAGCCGGGGCGTTCCGAGCCCGGGCGACTTTGTCGGGGTCTTGCAGGAGGGGAAGCCGCGTCGGAAATATCCGAGAGTGCTTCCGAAGTATCGCAATCCAAAAACATCGGAGACCTGGTCGGGGCGCGGCAAGCTGCCCCGTTGGCTCGTCGCTGCCATGAAGTCCGGGAGAAAAATCGAAGAATTCCGGATCGGCGAATCCGGCAGCAAGAGTCGTCGAAGAGCCTGAGTCCGGACGGGGCAGCGCCGATATCTACAAGATCGCATGTTGTTGGCAATTTCGCTTAGACTAGGCTGCCGGGGCGCGTCGGCCGAGAAGCAGGCCCACCCCATGCCCATGTCATGTTTCCGAGAATAGCGCCGTTTCCTCAAAGATCATGGCGCAGCATGATCCGAGCACATGTTTTATCAAATCCAGGCTCTTGACCCGGCACCATAGGCATATTGTTGCACGGCGAGGCTGGAACTCGGTGTCGTGGGCGTGTGGCTGTGGTCCGACGAGCAGCATGAAGCTGCGGTCATTGAAGCCGCAGCGTTGCTGTGACGTGATCACCAAGTCGCTTGCGGTTGTTTAACCGAGGTCACAAGCGCTCGTTCAGGCGGCCATCGGCAACAATGCTCGAGCCGCGATCCGGGTATAGGCGATTTGGATGGGATCGCGCATGTCGCCAAAACGAGAAGCCGCCAACCGGAGCAAGGCGCTCACCTCTGCCCGGCCGCCCTTGTAGCGGCAATGCGGTGCAAACGGCGGCATCACCTTATGTTCGCGGCCGTAAAGGTCTTCGTACTCGTCACGATTGTCCCAGGCGATCTGATCACCGGCGTACCGAAACGTCTCGGCCGCCGCGCCTTCGGCGAAGATCACTTGATGAGTGTCGAGTTCGATTGAGAAGTATTCGATGGTTTCCGACTTCTCCACACCGCGATCGATGGCGATCGAGCGTTCATTGACAAGATGTTTCACCGGGATCAGAAACCCATCGATCAGGAGCGAGTGTCCCTCAGATAGATACAAATCCTTGCGCGGCGTTTGATCATCCAAGGCAAAGCGTGCCACTCGGATCGGCATAACGCTCGGATGCCAGCGGGCTGACGCGTTCCTTCTGATCGTTCTTCGACCTATCCATTTGATCGGTATTGCACCGTTGGCCGTTATAACCAATTCGCCGATCGTCAAGTGTTCAATAGGCACTTCGCCGTGTACCGTTTGAATGAGCGTTCCTCGTCCAAAACAATGATGATCGCGGCCGCGATTCGGGTCGCCCCTAGGCAATATACCCAAGGCATCGGCGCTTTTGCTTGCAAGTAAAACAGATGGAATTACGATGCTCGACAGTCTTGCAGTGCCAGCAGCAGCGATCCCCATAAAGTGACGACGTGCAAGGCTTACGGGTGGCGGAAGGCTCTCGCCGGATCTGCGTGCCATGGATGGTATTCCTAACTCTGATGGAAAAATTCCATCTCTGTCTTCTAATTAAATGTATTAAATCCTAAAAATAATAAATGTCAAATTTAAATCCGTGAAATCAAAGTGAGCTGCGCTGGCGCAAGCCATCGGCGAGCCCTCAAAGTGAAGAGCTCAGAGTGAGCAAATCCAGCCCGCTCTGCCCAGTGGATTGCAATGAGGGAGCGTCGCAATTTCGCTGAGGAGCCGGACGCAGGAGCCCGTTATTTTTAAACCGATAGAACACGCCACTCACATGATCTCGCACAGCGGCGCTGGGTGCCTGGTCCTGGATTGAAGCGGAGAACTTGTGTCAGCGTGTTGATCGCTTGCCGCAAAATTTGTACGGCGCAAGCGCGACACCGTTCTCAGTTCCCATTCGCGCAGTAGCGGATAATGTCTGCAGTGAATAGCGGAGTTAGTATTATTTTAAGACAATGGTGAGCGGGGCTTGCAGCAAGCCAAAAATGATATTAAATTACGCGGTGAGGGGTTCAGGTTACAGATATTGGAATAGGTTCGTTTGAGAAAATTAGTGCAGTGAGGTTCCCCCGGTTGATTAGCCGGCGTAGTTCATTTCAATGAAAATTCGGGATAAGGAGCGCCAGTAATGGATTCCCGCGCCGAATTTACGTTAGTTTGTAAAGCCTGCAGTTCCCTGAGTATTCGTTTCGATATTGCCGAAGGAGCTTCCCCCTCGACGCCCGTGCGATGTGGCCGATGCAATGCATTCCGCGGTACTTTGGGTCACCTGCGGATCCTTGCTAATGCTGGCAAGCGCGATGTATTTGGACTCCATCAGAATGCGAGGAGCGAGGCGCCGATCGCGAGAGGATGAAACAGGCTCCGGACGAGTGTCGGTTATTTTTTTGCTCTATTACTTACCTGAGATTTTAATTTTTTTTAGTATGGGTATGAGGAATCGAGGCGATGACCGGCATTCACGACTCTGGTAATACTTCCCTTTGGAGCTCCCTCCAAACGATCAGGCTGGCTCAGGCTCAGCTCTATCAATTGAATGGTGAGGGGGCGACTCCCACCATCATTTCTAGCCGCATTCACCTGTGTGACGTCCTTCTCGGCGAGATATCGGGCATTCGTGCCCGGCTCGCCAGACACATGGCTCACGCGCGCGAAGAAGAGGTGGGGGCCGGTCCGCAACTACACAGTTGAATGATCTCGGCAACGCACGCCTAGGCCGGCTTCTCGGCTCCCTTGTCGCTTGCTTGGATCGCTAGCTCCTGAAGCTTGTGCCCGGATTGCAGGGCGGCGGTCAACCACTGGGGCTGATTGCCTCGGCCGGACCAGATTTCGCTTGGTTGCATTGGGTTGAGGTACTTTGGAGGCGCCTTGCGATACGGGCGACGCGCCCGATCGGTTCCGATTGTTAATTGACCGCTTTGTGAAACCGAGTTGGAGGGGGTGAGCTGAGCCAAACGCTTCTCCCAACTCTGGTTTCCCTGCCAGGATACTTTCCGACAGAATTTTGATGCGATTTAAGTTTGTAGTGTAGGGAGTTGGTAATGGACCAAGTTGAAGTCGCTCTTTCCGACCTTGGTGCAGTCATTGATAGTTTTATTACTCCAACACGCGAATTGCGCGATATCGCAACGCTGAAGGCCCAGATTGAGCTCCGGCGGTTGGCTTTGAGAGATATCCAGTTGATTCGCGCACGTTTACGCCCGTTGGTAGGACGGCGCATCAAGAGCTCGATTCGCAGGCCATCTGTCACGATTCGGAGGCGGCAGCAGCTGGCGTTTGCATCACGGAAGAGGGACCTTCTGCGCGGCGCTCTTAGTTGCGAGGGCTAGATACCGAACCGGATAGCCCAAAATCTAGGGCTCCGGGGCAGTTATTAGCATATTTAAATTACCGGCGCCTTTTCAGGCGCATAAACTACTTGAAAAAGAAGATTTGAGGTCATAAGTGACACAGTCACGAATTAAGTGACACAGTCACGAATGACGCACGGAACGAGCATGACGTTAACCAAGACCGAACTTGAGGCGATGTCGCTCGATGATCTCTGGTCCCTGCACGAGAGGATCAGCGCGATTTTGGCGACGCGTATCGAGGCGGAAAAGCGAGAACTGGAAAAGCGCCTGGCAGTCTTAAGTCGGGGCGTGTCGAGTTCTCCCGATGCGATGAGGGCCCTGCAGACGGAGAAGCCGCGCCGGAAATATCCGAGAGTGCTTCCGAAGTATCGCAATCCAAAGACATCTGAAACCTGGTCGGGGCGGGGAAAACTTCCTCGATGGCTTGTGGCAGCCATGAAATCCGGGAAGAAGATCGAGGAGTTTCGTATCGGTGACACTGGCGCCAAAGCCCGCCGAAGAGCCTGACTTCCGACATACGTAAGTACGCATCGAGACGGGCAAGCTTCCTCGACAAGTTTGCCGGAATTGCCAGTGATTGATCCCAGCGTCAGAGACGGTCGCTGGAGCTGCGCGCTGTCACCGCCCCGTTGCTCAGTGATCTTCGTTCAATGATCTTCGGTACGTCCGAAGGAGCGTCGAAAGAGAATCCAAAGCACGACGTAATTGCCAATCTCATTGCGCTTCAGAAGGCATTACGCGACCGCAGTACCTCCATTGGAGTCCGGAGTAGGATTGCCAAATCCAGTTGAAGGCTCCAGTTGTCGATGTACCAGAGATCATATGTGACCCGCTGTTCGATTAGCGCCCTCGTTGGCGTCGGCCCGCGGCTACCATGTATCTGAGCCCAGCCAGTCAGTCCGGGCTTCACCCGTCGCCGATAGGCGTACTGCTGCACGGCTAGGTCGAACTCGGTATCGTGCGCTATCGCGTGTGGTCGCGGTCCGACCAGCGACATGCTCCCCTCCAGCACGTTCAGCAGTTGCGGCAGTTCGTCAACGCTTGTCCTGCGAAGCCACCTTCCGACCTTGGTCACGCGGCAGTCATTGGCGACCGCCTGGGTAATTGAGCAGCCATCCTCCATCACCCGCATGGTGCGAAACTTGTAGATCGTAAAACCGCGGCCATTGAAGCCGCAGCGCTGCTGCCTGAAGAGGACAGGTCCGGCGGAGTCCAATCTGATGGCGGCTGCGATCAGCAACAGAGGAGGCATCAGCAGGATCAGGCAAATTCCTGCTCCAATTACGTCGATGCACCGCTTTGCAGCGCGTTCGCCGTGTGTGAGGGGCCTACGCTGCACCTCGACACCGATGGCATTTCTGAAATCGCGCGTAGGGCGACCGAACATTTCGGCCCCGGCTCCGACTGGGACGAAGACGACAGGAATCGGCAAAACCCTAAGGTCTGCAATGAATTCGCGCAGTTCGTGCCATCGGTTCGGATCCGCCTCAACGATGACTTCTTCGATGTCGGTGCCTCGGGCATGCCTGATGACGAGATCAATCAGCCGCTTGCGATGATTTGAGCTCGCACCTGTTCGAGGCAGGCAAAACGATCCACCTACGCGAAAACCGAGTGCTGTGAGCGTCCGTGCCAGTCCGGTTTCGCCCGATCGCGCCTGATCGGTGAGCAGTATGACATTTCCGCCAGAGAATTTGCCCTCGCTGAGACCCTTCAACACCAGCGCCCTCACGAAAACGCGCTGTCCGATCAACATCACCAGTCCGAGGACAGGAAAAATAGCTCCGGCGCTGCGGAAGAGTTCTGATCCCAAGTTAAAGGCGCTGACGGCTGCGCCCAGTAGAAGGAATACGACTGCCCAGCACAGGCACACCGCATGGACTTGGTGTCCCAAATCAAGCAACGCGGACGGAGTATGCATGCTCCGCGTCTTCAAGAGCGAGACGCAAAGTGCCGAGACGACAATGGCCGAACCAATCGCCCTGCCGATGTCGGTCGCGGTCGAGACATCATGGTTGGGGAAAAGCAGGGTAGAAACGATGCTGGCAATCAAGATCGCAAACAGGTCGCCACAAACCACAATTGCCTCGATTGATCTGTAGCTGATCGGCCATTTACGATTGGCCCTCATCATTGAGCTGAGGGACGATCTCGTCATCTCGCCGCGAGTGTCGATTGGGATAAAGCGACTCTTTGAAATCATTGGCGAATCTATTCGTTGCTACTATTATTTAATACAACATTAAATACGCCAAAATCGCCGGGGGCGCCAGCATAAAATAATTAAATACATTTAAATGCCCGACCGCTTGGATCAGGATATCTGGGGCACTCCTGCGCAGGTGAGATTGGACCGCTCAGGTCGACAGCCCCTGAAGCGCCCACTTCCAGAAACCACGGCCCCCAAATGCATCAACCGACTTCCGTGGATCGAGCGCTGGGCGCCGCGTCGATCATCCAGGAGCGGGTCTCCGGGAGCGCGCTGCGTCGGAACCGCCAGCCGCTCGAGATCGAGACGTGCGCCTGGTCGGCCGGCGGCAACTAATCGCTCGGAAGACGAGAGCACGATCCTGCCCTTCTGGATGTCGATCGATCGGTGGATGAACTCTTGCTTGAGGTGGCGCCGTAGAAGCACGCGAAGGCCGAGCGGGAAGAAGGCACCCGCCTGGGCGCATGCCGGCGTGCGTCCACGTCGGACTTCGGTGCAGCGGCCAGGTCAGGATAGCGGTCAGCCGGGACGTTCGATGGGAAACTCCAGGGGCTCAGTGCCTCGGCTACCTACCGCAGAAGAGCGACTTTCGGCCGGATTGAACGCAGGGATAATTCGCCGGCGCGCCGCGCGCATCGGCAACTCCGAAATCTTGTCGATCGCCACGACTTCGAAAAAGTCGATCCACTCAACCAGGCCATCGAGGAACGGCCTCTTGCCGCATTGAGAAATCGGCTCTGCACGGTCGCGGCGGAGATCTTTGGTCTCCCACTTTCTCCAGCCTAGCCGACTACTTGTGGTTGGAACACAACATCGGCCCAGTAATTGGCGGAGTTGAACGTGTTGCTCGGAAACAGTCCGGTCGAGCTTGTGCCGCCATAGGCATAGACGCCGTTGCCGCCCGCGCTCGCGCTTGAGGGCGCCGACAAGGGCCCGTTGGTAACGGCGGAGCTGAAGAAGCCGCCGCTCGCCACATATGCACCCATGGTGTGATAGGAGGCGACGTAGGTCGTGTTGGCGTTTATGGCGATGGGCGTCGCGAGTTGAACCGTTTGCCAGCCACTCGCCGATGTACTGGTAAAGGTGGCGTTCGCGAGATTGGTACCGGTGGCGCTCCACAGATTGAGTATGTCGGTACCGGTGTCGCTCGCACTGCGGTAGAATTTCAGCCCGGTGATCGTGCCCGCGACGGAGGAGGTGAACTTCACGCCAAGCTCAAGCGGAGAGCCGTCATTGTAGCTGCCCGCAGGCGTATTGGAGGCGCTGAATAGGCTGACCGGCGCAGGCGGGGGCGTGGTGGACACGGCAATATTGAAGGACTCGCTGGTGGCTGCGCCCGCAAGGTCCGTTGCCGCGACCTTTATGCCGGCGGTACCGACATTGGCAGCCGTCGGTGTGCCGCTGAATGTGCGTGTGGAAGCGTTGAACGCGAGCCAGGTGGGCAGGGCAGTGCCGTCGGCGGACGTTGCCGTATAGGCCATGGTGTCGCCGGCATCGACGTCGGTGAAGGTGTTGGTGGGCAGCACCAGCGAGAAGGACGACCCGACCGTCGCGTTCTGGTTGGCGGTCTGACTCGCGAGCACCGGGGTATCGTCAGCGCCATGGATGGTGACGGTGAGCGTGGTGGTCGAAGTGAGGCCTCCGGTGTCGCGCATGGTATAGTTGAACGTGTCCGTCAACGTGTTCGTTGGCAGCCGCAATGCCTGCACGGCGGAATCATTCTCGTTGATGGTGTAGGTGAACGTACCGTTGGCGCTGAGCACGATGCTGCCGTGGGCACCGGCGAGCGCTGTGCCGAGCGTACCCGCCGTCGTCCCGAAGCTGACGGCGGTGACGGTCTTGGTGTCGCCGGTGTCGGGATCTGTGTCGTTGGTGAGGACGTTGCCGGTGGCGGGCGAGCCGCCTGAACCATTGGCAATGCCGCCCTTCTCGGTGGCGTCGGCGACGTCGGCGACCGCCGTCGGCGCAGCGTTCGACGAGCCGACGGCGATATTGAAGGTCTCGCTGATGGGAGCGCCCGCAAGGTCGGTGGCCGTGATCTTGATGCTGGCAGTGCCGATATTGGCAGCCGTCGGCGTGCCACTGAATGTGCGTGTGGATGCGTTGAACGCGAGCCAGGTGGGCAGGGCAGTACCGTCGGCGGACGTTGCCGTATAGGCAAGGGTGTCGCCGGCATCGACGTCGGTGAAGGTGTTGGTGGGCAGCACCAGCGAGAAGGACGACCCGACCCTCGCGTTCTGGTTGGCGGTCTGACTCGCGAGCACCGGGGTATCGTCAGCGCCATGGATGGTGACGGTGAGCGTGGTGGTCGAAGTGAGGCCTCCGGTGTCGCGCATGGTATAGTTGAACGTGTCCGTCAACGTGTTCGTTGGCAGCCGCAATGCCTGCACGGCGGAATCATTCTCGTTGATGGTGTAGGTGAACGTACCGTTGGCGCTGAGCACGATGCTGCCGTGGGCACCGGCGAGCGCTGTGCCGAGCGTACCCGCCGTCGTCCCGAAGCTGACGGCGGTGACGGTCTTGGTGTCGCCGGTGTCGGGATCTGTGTCGTTGGTGAGGACGTTGCCGGTGGCGGGCGAGCCGCCTGAACCATTGGCAATGCCGCCCTTCTCGGTGGCGTCGGCGACGTCGGCGACCGCCGTCGGCGCAGTGTTCGACGGGGCGCCCGACGCGGACGGGATGAACACGACGTCGGCCCAGTAGTTGGCGGCGCTCCATGTGCTGGTCGGGAAGACGCCGGCGGCGTTGGTGCCGCCGTATGCGTAGACGCCGTTTCCGGTGGCGCTCGCCGTCAGCGGCCCGTTGGTGACGGCGCTTGTAAAGAAGTTGTTGGTTGCAACATAGGCCCCCGTGGTGTGGTAGGAGGCGACGTATGTCGTGTTGGCGGTGAGGGTGATGGCCGTCGGCAGGGCCACCGTTTGCCAGCCGCTGGCGGTCGTATTGCTGAAGACAACGCTCGCCAAATTTGTGCCGGTTGAGCTCCAGAGATCGAGAATGTCGGTACCGGTGTCGCCCGCACTGCGGTAGAATTTGAGCGCAGTGATCTGACCAGCTACGGAGGTGGTGAACTTGACTCCAACTTCGAGCGGGGTGCCGTCCTGGAAGGAGCCAGCGGGCGCGCTGGATGCAGTGAACAGGCTCACCGGCGTTTGTCCTGGCGCCACCACGGTAAGGCTGACATTGGCGGTAGCCGTGCCGCCGTGCCCGTCCGAAACCGTATAGGTGAAGCTCGCGTTGCCGGTATAAGTGGCGTCTGGCGTGAAGGTGATGGTGTTGTTCTGCGGATTGCTCTGCACGTTGAGCGTGACGGTCCCATGGGTGGCGCCGCTCACCGCGGTGACGGTCAGGGCGTCACCATTGGGATCGCTGTCATTGCTGATGAGGGATGCGGCGGTGATCGTGACCGGCGCGCCCTGAGTTGCCGTCGGGCCGACGTCGTTCGCTGCCACCGGCGGCTGGTTAGTCGTACCGCTGGGGGGGTTGAACATGACGTCAACCCAGAAGTTCGACGCCTGGTACGTGTTCGTCGGGAACACGCTGCTGCTGCCGTAGGCAAAGACGCCGTTGCCGCTTGCGGGCGCTGTCAGTGGACCGCTGGTTACGGCAGAGGTGAAGAAGTTGGACGTGTTGGAATAGTGGCCGACCTCGGTGTGATAGGAGACGGTATAGATCTGTCCGGGTGTCAACGTGATCGGAGTAGAGAAAGTCGCGCTCTGCCAGCCGCTGGCCGTCTCGCCGGTGAAGGTGACGGTTGCAAGCTTTTGGCCGGTGCTCGACCAGAGCTCGCCGGTGTGGGTGCCCGTGTCCTGGCTGCCCTTGTAGAACCGTACGCCGGTTGCGGTGCCAGCGGCCGCGGTCTGGAATTTTACCCCGAGTTCGACCGCGCTCGCGTCCGTGGTGTTGACGACGGCAGGGGTTGCGCTCGGCGAGAACAGTGAGACGTAAGTCGGTGCCGTGACGGTCACGGTGATGCCGGCTGTCGGCGTTTGAAGATTAACGCTGTCGTCCACGGCGCGCGTGCGGATGGTGTAGGTGCCGCCGACCTGTGGCGACCAGGAATAGGTCCAGTTCGTGTCGCCGACGGCCGTGTACCAACTTACGCCGTTGTCAGTCGAAACTTCGACGCCGGCGACCACGCCGCCGACGTCCGCGGCGGTACCAGATATCGTGACGATGGTTCCTGCCGTAACGGTTCCGAGCGGATTGATGGTGGAAGTCGGCGGAGTGTGGTCCGTCGAGGCGGTGGCTGCGACGAGTCCTGATTGAAGCGTGCCCGGCTGAATGCCCATGTCGGCGAGCAGGTTGATCATTGCCTGTTGCACACGCGGGTCGGTCGGCGTTTGCTCCAAATCGTGATTGTCGCTCAGCGCCCAGGGCCAAAAGACGGTCCCCGCACCAAAGACCAATGCACCGCTTGGTGCGCGATAGAGCGTCAGGCTGTGGGTCGAGACGCCGGCGCCGGTGGTGTTGCCGTAGTCGAGCAGATAGGTATTCACCGGCAAGGTCGTCGAGGAGAGCCGCACCAGGCCCGCAGGATCAAACCCATTGTCGACCGCGTCGTCCCACTCATAGCCAAGATAGTTCTGGACCAGCGACGCAGTCTGTCCGGGCTGCAGGTTTGCAATGCTGGTGTTGCGCCAGAAGCGTAGATCGGAATCGCTATAGGGGATTTGGATCGACTGGAGGTTGGTGCCGACGTCGTCGACGTCGAAAAGCTGTCCGGTGAGCGAGTTCTCCGGATTGCCGCCGCCGGTTGCCGGCGGGCTGAAACGCGGGTCGCGGAACGTGCCCGTCCATTGGTCGCTCGGGTCGATCGAGGAGTTTGCCCACGTCTCCTTGTACGAAATCAATGTGCGATAAGCGGTCGCATCGCTGCTGATGCTATTGCCCCAGCGGGTACGCCAATAAACCTCGTTGCCGCTCCAGAACATCAGGTTGACGCCGGCATCGCGCGCGGCCTCGACATTGGTGCGCTGCTGACCCGACCAGTATTCGTCGTGGCCGGCATCGACATAGGTCTTGTGATTGAGCAGCAGGCTGCCGAAGCGGTCGACGTCAACTCCCGCCATATAGGAGACGTCGTAACCGTTCTGCTCGAGCCAGGAGATGCCCGCGTATTCGGCGCCGAACAGATAATCCTGCGGCCCGGCATACGTGCCCACACCGCCCCGCGTGGCGATCGGACGATTATAGCTGACCGCGTAGGCGCGGCCGGCGCCTTGGCCGGTCGCGGGTCCGTTACCGCCGTAGAAATTGGCTCCGCCCCATCCATTGTAGGCCTGCCAGGTCTCATCAGAAGTTTGGAATACGACGTCGCTGTGACTGCTGTCGTCCCGCACGATGAAGGGGATTTCATTCTCACCCGCCGTTCCATCCAGACGCGTGAGCTTTGCGATGTAGACGCCTGACACGGCATCCGCCGGAACGTCCCAACTTGCCGAAACCGCCCAGTTGCCGGCGTCGACCAGTCCTGTCGTGCTGTCTCGCAAGGGCGCCGGCTGATTCTGCAGCCCGGTATGATCGATCGTCGCGACCTTCCGGGCGCCCATGCCGCCATAATATCCGAGGCGGTAGATATCGATCCTGTAGTGCGTCGAATCCGTGTCGATCTTGAAGTTGATCGTCGAGCCGTGATTGACGCTGATGTCCGTCGCGAAACCTTCGATGTTCGAGTCGCCCGCGCCGTCGATACCCCACTCGCTTTCAGGATTCCCCTGCTTCTGGTTCTCGAGGACGATCGGGTTGAGGGCTGTTGCTGCGGCCGTCGCGGTCGTTGTCGCATCAGCCGCGGTGAACGCTGACGTAGCCGCCGATCGGAGGCCGGATGATGCCGAAGGAGCTACCGCAGTCGTAACGGAGCCGGACAGAATCCCGATCTGGCCAGTCAGTGTGGTGCCAGTCTCCCCGCCGCCGCCGCCAGGCAGCTGCGTGTTCCAGTTCGCCAACGGTGCCACAAATTGCGTTGACATGGCGTCGCTGATGGAGCTGCCCATGAGGCCGACCTTGCTGGTCGGCACGAAATCAGCTCCGGATCCGCTGCTATGCACGATTTGGCCAGCCAACTGGGTTGAGTTGGTGTGGCCCTGGCTCATCACCTGGGTTGGGCAATTGATGTAGCCGCACGAACCGCAACAAAGTGGTGCGCTGGCCGGTGTGGCCACGGCAGAAGCCTTGGCGAACAAAGACCCGGTGAGGCCGCCAGCCATGGCCGGCGAGGGAGAGCCGTCGAGGATCACGACGGGATTCGACGTCGCGGCGATCGGGGCGGGGCCTCCTGCCGCCGGCCCAGCAAGTCCGACTTTCGCCTCTGCGAAGGACAGCGGCCCTATGAGCGCGGAGGCGTTCGCCGACTCTTCCTGCGACCGCGACAGGCCCCCAGACAAGAACCAATTCCAGTCTTCTGCAATAGACGCGTCCTCTGATTTCTTCCGCTGGGGAATCCGTTGCCAATTCTGAAACCCGAGCGCCATACGGCTCCAATCAGACGCTTCCTGAAATAACTTCGTCATATCTATGTTCTCGCGAGAGAAGGGGGATAAGCCTGGACAAACGGAACGCGGCGACAGAGGTCGGGTCGGGCAGGTCCTGCAATGGCGGCTTCGATGTCAGGATACCGAGCGGCATCGGGCGATTGCATGCCCGCGCCAGGGGATCGTGAGTTCGCGACCAAGCGTGTGCCGGTTCGCGAACTCGTGCATCTCGATGCGCCATCCCGCCGCGATTGCAGGCTCGCCCTCGCAATGGTTACCCCGATCATGGCACCTTCCCGCAGGCCGCAATGCGACAGGCCGGTCACAGATTAATTATTGTTTAATATCATTCCATCTGTTAGTCGAGAATTAAATATGCGGCCATGTAATTAAATGCGGTTCATGTATTTGGGCGAAAGGGCGATGACGACCTAATGTTTAATGAGGTTGTTCTCGCGCCGATTTTCATGGGATTCGCGGCACTGCCGGACGTCCGGGCCTCAAGGCTCAAATCGAGGTCGACGTCTCGTCTTGAGAGATGCTGAAGTTCTTCGCTGCCGGTTGCGGCCGCTCATTTGCCCGGGAGGCGAGCGCTTCGGGGAAAGGCGTGAGAGAGATTGCGCCAGTGGTCCGCATTCCCTGCCAACAGCCTGCGCGAGGCCGCGCCATCTACCTGCTTTTGAATCGCGCAATATATTCGATTGCGAGTTGTCCTCGCTTGGTACGTCTTCTGGAGTAGCTTGTCCCCACAAAATTGTGCAAATGACCGATTTTCCCAAAGTTTGCCTTAGTAAATTCTTGGTTTTTCCTTTATTGCAAATTAAACAGGGAAATATGACGGCTCATTATATGGGCGGCGCCGGGGACAAGCGCATGTGGGGGAAAGAACTCGAACTCAAGTTCATGTCTATTGGTGATCTCTGGTCACTTCATGAGAAGATCAGCGCGATATTGTCGGCCCGGATGGAGGCCGAGAAGCGCGAACTTGAGAAGAGGCTGGCAGTTCTCAGTCGGGGCGTGGCCGACATGCCGGATTCGGGTGGTGCTCGTACGCTCCGAGGCGAAAAGCCGCGACGAAAGTATCCGAGAGTGCTCCCAAAGTACCGCAATCCGAAGACCTCCGAGACCTGGTCGGGACGCGGCAAGCAACCCCGGTGGCTTGTCGCGGCGATGAAATCAGGAAAGAAGATCGAAGAGTTTCGGATCAGCGAGAGTGGCTCCAAGGGCCGGCAACGCGCCTGATCCTGGAGGGCGACAAATCCTCGACATCAGGTCAGCACGTACAGCAGCTACGGAGTCCGATCAGCATCGTCAGGCCGACGGTTGCTGGGTCTATGTCCTTACCGGCATCGGATGCGGTTCAACCGGTAGGCAATCGGTAAAGAATGCTGGCCGATCGAGATAAGTCGCGACCTGACTGCGCCGCCCCGAAGCAGATGGGATTGTGATCATGTCGGCTCGGCGTCGCCGCCGCACACTATTGACTGGTAGTGGTAATCGGCTGGGGAGTCGTGATGACCGTGGTTGATCCGGTGCCGGCGGCAGCGGCTTTCAGCGCGTAGGCGTTGGTGGCGTAGATGATCGGGTCGTTTACGGTGGCCATGATCGTTCGCAGGAAGGTCAGGAATTTGGTGGTCTCGACTGACGCCGAGTTGGACGTGTAGACGACATCCTTATTCCGCATCTCAAAAGTTTGAGCGAGGAAATAGCCTGACGGATCGCGGAAATTGATCAGATAAATGACGGGAATGATCGGGCCCTTAAAGGGCCCGCAATCGACGCCCATTGCCTTGGCCACTTCCCGCGTTTCGCCCCGGTACAGGAAGACCGAGGATGGATCAGCCAATCCATCGTTCATGCCACCCTGCTTGCCGACCGCCTCGGCTAGCGAAACACGCCACGCGTCGAACTTGAATTGCCCCTGAAGGCCGGACGCGCCGAACGCGACAAAGGTTTGCGGTTGGCTGTAGAGATAGATGATGTCGTTCGGCAGCACAAAAATATTGTTGGAAGGCTCGTACATCAGTGCGCCGAACGGAACGCTTGCCCGGTGTCCCGTGCGCTCGAGCGACACCCACATGTCATAACCTTGCGTTATGGGGCCGCCGGCGCGCGCGACGGCATCGACAACGCGCTCACCGGACGGGCTGGCGCGGAAGCGGCCTCCGGCCCGCACGTCGCCAAGGACGCTGATCAACGACGTGTTCTGCTCGGCCAAAGCCACGATAACTTGTGGTTCGAGGGCTCGGCCCTTGAGTTTGTCCGTGATTTCGTCGCGAATCTCCGAAGGGGTGCGGCCCAGTGCCCGGATGGTGCCTGCGTAGGGAACAGCAATATAACCCTTCTCGTCCACGGCCTGGTTTGGAACCGTGACGAAGTTGCCGGCGCGGACGCCGGCGTCGGAGGTAAAGAGGCCGCCAGCTCCGGATTCGAATATGGTGATGCTGACCGTGTCGCCCACGCCGAAGCGGAATGCCTTGGGAGGCGTCTTGGCGGCAAAGGCCGTGGACAGCCTTGGTGTATAGCGGCCGAGAACTTCGACAACCTCGGGTGTCAGCTTGACCAGGGCGTAGGGGAGGGCGGCGGCCTCAAGTCCTTCCGAGGCCGATCGGACGTCCATCGACAATGGCCCGGATCCAGGCGTGATGATGCACCCGGCGCTAGATAGCGCCAGGAGAACAGCAACAATCCTCCCGCATCCTGGCAGCGCGATAATGGCTAATACTCCCCAAGTGTCGTCCGAGTATGAATTCCAAGTATGTACAAAGTACATTTATACGTGATTCAGACCAGAGAATCATCGCGGTTACCTGAAGGGCAATCGGTGATTGTTGCTAATCTGCAACATGATGGAACAGGGCGCTGCGCCCATGATCCTTGGCGGGGTATGAATTGGTCAGTTTGAGCCGGTCAGCCCGTAGCGGATATAGTGCTCGTCCCGATAGTAGTCCCTGCATTGCGTGTCATAGCGCGACATTGCCTTGATGTCGGTCTTGTTGAGAACCGCCCCAATAAGGCACTCGTAAACATTCGGGGCCGTGTGCAGTGCATGCTTGACGACCTCCACCTTCGTCTGCCCCCATTCCACCACCAGGACGTAACAGTCGATGAAGGTTGTCGTCGAACGAACGTCGACCAGCGGGGTCAGGGGCGGAAGGTCCACGATGACGTAATCATACGTCGAGCGTAGCTGATCGAATAGTTTGCGCATCGAGTCCGCGGCCAGCACTTCGCTGGTGTGGAGCACCGGCATTGGGCTGACCGCCGGGAGAATCGCGAGGTTTGTCTTTTGATCCCGCCAGATCGTCTCCTCGAGCGATCTGTTATGGCTGATGACGTCGACGATACCCGTTGTCGCGTTCGCGGCAAGACTGGCCGAAAGTGACGGATTCCTGAGATCTCCATCGACTACGATGCAGCTCTTGCCGCTATGGGCGATGAGCTGGGCGAGCGAGGCAGCAATCGTCGTCTTCCCCTCGTTCGGCAGGGTGGAGGTGATACCGATCACCTTATTGGAGGCTTTGCTGGGATTGAGATCTATGGCGAGTTTGATGGCGCGGATCGACTCGGCATACCGAGATAATGGCTTGCCGACCACCGTTCCGTGGAACGTTGAACTGCTGGAAACTCTCCGCCGCCGCATGTCGTGGTCGAGGCTCCAAGCCCACGTCCTTTTAGCTCGCAACGCCGGCACCAGTGACAGGCAAGGCAGTCCCAGCGTCGATTCGATCTGCGCGGACGTGCGGAAGACCCGATCCATCATCTCCCTGAACAGGCCCAGTCCCAGGCCCAAGCCGAGGCCGCCGACCAGGCCCAGCGCCATGACCATTGCGCCCTTCGGCTTGCTCTTGCTCTGCGGCGGCACCGCGAGATTCATCACCCGGGCCTCCGCGATCGGAAAGCTCTCTTGCTGCGCTGCCCCCACGTAGCGCTGCAGGAATGTATCGTGCAGGCTGCGCAAGCTTTTTGCCTTGCTTTCCAATTCGCGGATCGTGATCTCAGCCAGATTTGTCGAGCGGGACTGCTCCACGGCCCCCGACATTTGCTTCTCAATCTCCTGCTGTCGCTGCTTGGCGACCTCGAATTCGCTCCGGCTCGTCTCCGCATATCTCTTGACCTCGTCAAGGATAGAGCCGCGGAGCTCGCGCATCCGGTTTCGCAAGTTGACGACCGCGGCGTGGTCGCGGCCAAATCGTGGTACCCACTCGGCTACGCGTCGCTCGAGTTCGAGATATTGCTGGCGAAGGCTGGTGATGATGGGGCTACTTAGTGCGTCGCTGCCCGCTGCATCCAAATTGCCGATCGACGGCGAGTTTGCCGGATTGGCCTCCAAAATTGCCTCGTAACGGTTCAGCTTGGCTGCAGCATCGGACGTCTGCGCACGAGCGGCGACCAATCGGCTGCTGAGATCGGTGATCTGCTGATCGTCGATCGGCTTTCCCCCAGTGGAAATCAAGTTGTTCTTGGACTTGTAGGCGCTGACAGCGCGTTCAGCCTCGAGCGCCTGCTCTCCGAGCTCCTGCAGTCGTTCCTGCATCCAAGTCCTTGCCCGGCGATTTGTCTCCAGCTTCGCTTTCTCCTGATCGGCGAGATAGACTTTCGCGATTGCGTTGGCGATCTGGGCAGCTCGTATTGGATTGCTCGAACTGAAGTTGATCTCGATGAGGTTGCTGAAACCGATCCGGTCCACCACCGTGCGCTTTTGAAACGTAGTGACGATCCCTTCCAGTGGCTCGCCGGTCGGAGCGGGCTGCAGATCGTCCGGCGGCGACGGCAACAATGCCGCGCGAAGCCGCTGCCAGTGGGAGGGCGAGGACGGGGGCGGTTGCTTGAAATCTGGGTCGTCGGCGAGTTTGAGCTGATTGATGACCTTGATCGCCATTGCTTTCGATTTGAGGACCTGGACCTGCGTTTCGAACAAGGTGAGGTCGAAGGCCGGCTCTGCCAGAATGGATTGTTGCTGGATGAACTGTGTCTTCGCGTTCTCAAGCATGACCTGGACCTGGGCGGTATAGGTCGGTGGCGTGATCAGCAGATAGATCAGGCTAGCGGTCAATCCGAGTACGGCTGCAAGAATGAGCACCAGGTACTGCCGCCAGAGAAATCCAAGGGCGGCGCTGATGATTTCGCCGATGCCGCCGCCTTCGGCTTCATCATTGAAGGCAGGTGCGCGGAGCCTGTCAGTTTGCAGCATATTGGTCTGGAGCATTCCGTTCGCCTCTGCCGCTTGTTAATCTCGCCGGAACAGCCGCCAGCGTAGTTTGGTATGGCCGCCGAATGCCATGCTGCCCTGTATTTAAAATATACTGAAAAATCACCCTCGTTCAAATGAATTAAATGCGCTCTAGTTAATTTCGGTGGTACCGGGGAACCCGCCGGCAGGCGAGGCGGGGCATAATCGTTCTCAAAACGGGAATCTGTTCATGCTTGACGTGGGCGAGACGGATATTTGCTTAGTCATTCGCGGAAAGCAAGATTGCCGATCGAATTGAAGGAACTTCAGCTTGCGGGAGGACCTAGATTAATCGTAATAATTACGCGGATGCCGAATTGAGAGATAATCAATTGACAATTAATTCGCCGCGATATTTATTTATTTGCAGAAATATTGGTGGTGATTTCAGGTGTCGGAGATGCTGACACAAGAGCCGGGTTGTCTGTTTTGACCGCTCCGATGCACGGTTTTACGGCGCCCTGCAATTTTTCCGTGAGTGTCGGACGGATATCGAAGCAACAACAGGCCGGCTTTGAAGCGAGCGGCCGCCCTAGATCCGTGACTATCGTCGGCGTCGAACCCTTGGCTGCAGGCCGACGCGCGATTCGAGATCGAGTTCGCAGCATTGGAGGCTTCGATGCATGCCGAACTTTATACTGACGGAGTGGAGGAGATCACCGTTGGCGGATCGATCGTCCGGGTTGACCTGGTCAGTCTTTCGCCGACCGAACGCGATGCCAACAATGCGCCGAAGAGGGTGTTCCAGCAGAGGCTGATCTTTTCAGTGGAGTCGTTTGCGAACTCGGTCGAGGTCATGCAGAAGGCGCTGCAGGGGTTGATCGACGCCGGCGCGGTGCGGCGCAACCAGCCGAGCCCTCCTGGCCAGTCTCACACTATTACGGCAGAACGCGATCCGTCTGGCAGCCCTCGGTCCCCAAATGTCTCAAGCAATTTCCGTTGAAGCCGAAGTCACGGGCTCGGGAGCTCCGCCTGTGAGCGCTGATGAGGCCCTGCGTCCGGCATTGCGGACAGAACTGGAATGCCTCGCAAAGGCCGCCGCCTATCACGGCGTTGACCTGCCGGTCGAACGCCTCAAGCACACCTATGTCATCGACGGGACCCCGGTCTCGACGACCCGGTTGCTGCGCATAGCGAAGGAGGCTGGCCTGCGCGCAACGCCTACGAATCTCGATTGGGGGGCGCTGTTTCGGTTGGGAGAGGCTTATCCGGCGCTGCTCCGACTTTCAAACGGCAACTGGATCGTGGTTCTCGGGGCAGGTCATGGGGCCGATGGCGCCGAAGCGGTCAGTGTGTTCGATCCGCTCGCCGAACGCCGGGATGAGCCTCTGATCGTCGCTAGGGATAAGTTCTGTACCAGTTGGGGCGGCGACGCCGTCCTGATCAAGCGCGAGCGGCTTGCATCGGATCATCGTCCGACGTTCGGGCTACGCTGGTTCATTCCCGAATTGGCGCGTCAATGGCGCTTGTTCGTCGACGTCGCGATCGCTGCCATTATGCTCTATGCACTGGGTCTTGCGATCCCGATATTCTTCCAGCTCGTCATCGACAAGGTGCTCGTGCATGAGAGCTTTACCACGCTCTATGTGCTGGCGGGCGGCGCGACTGCCGCGCTGGCGTTCGACGCAATCTTCGGATTTCTGCGACGCTATATTCTGCTTTATGCGACCAACAAGGTCGATATTCGTGTCGCAACCAAGACGTTCGGTCATCTCCTCGGTCTGCCCGTGACCTTCTTTGAGCACATTTCGGCCGGCATCCTGGTCAAGCATATGCAACAGGCAGCGCGAATTCGCGAGTTCCTGACCGGTCGTCTGTTCCTGACGACACTCGACGCGCTGTCCCTGTTCGTTTTCCTTCCGGTGCTGGCGCTCTATAGTCTCAAATTGACATGCATGGTGCTTGCCTTCACTGCGGCCAGCGGCATGGTCGTCGTGCTCCTGATGGGACCGTTCCGTCGGCGTCTTTATAACCTCTACCAGGCGGAAGGTGCGCGGCAGGCTCTGCTGGTCGAGACCGTGCACGGCATGCGTACGGTGAAGTCGCTGGCGATGGAACCGCTGCAGGGCAGGGTCTGGGACGATCGCTGCGCGCAGTCAGTGACAATGCGGTTCGGCGTTGAGAAGATTTCTGCCGTGGCCCAGTCTACCACCGGTTTTCTCGAGAAGATGATGACGCTCGGCATCATTTCGCTTGGAGCGCTGGACGTCTTCAGTGGCGAGATGACCATCGGCGCGCTGGTCGCCTTCAACATGTTGGCAGGACGCGTGTCGGGACCACTGGTCCAAATGGTGACAATGGTTCACGAGTATCAAGAAGTTGCCCTGGCGGTGAAGATGCTGGGCGAGGTAATGAACCAGAAGCCCGAACGCGACGGCAATCGCGAGGGGCTTCGGCCCGAGTTCGCCGGCAAGATCGATTTCGAGAATGTCTCGTTCCGCTACGGATCGGAGGGCGCGCCGGCGCTGGATGACGTCTCCTTCTCCATCACGCCGGGGTCGATATTCGGGATCGTCGGCCGAAGCGGCTCCGGCAAGACCACGCTGACGCGGCTCATTTCCGGGATGTATCCGGTGCAGCAGGGCTTGCTGCGGGTCGACGGATACGATTCGAGGGAGCTCGATCTCACTCATCTGCGCCAGAATCTCGGACTGGTACTACAGGACAACTTCCTGTTTCGCGGCACTGTTCGCGACAATATTGCCTGCGTGAAGCGCGACGCGACCTTTGCCGAGGTCGTCCGCGCAGCGCAGCTTGCGGGCGCCGATGAATTCATCGAGCGGCTTCCACGCGGCTTCGACACCATGCTCGAGGAGGATGCCTCAAATCTGTCCGGCGGACAGAAGCAGCGCCTTGCGATTGCCCGGGCGCTTATCGTTAACCCCCGCATCCTGATCCTGGACGAGGCGACGAGCGCGCTCGATTCCGAAAGCGAGTTGATTATCCGGCGCAATCTCCGCCGCATCGCCGAGGGACGGACCGTCATCATCGTCTCGCATCGGCTGTCGATGCTCTCAGACGCAAACCAGATCCTGGTGATCGATCGTGGCAGGATCGTCGACGTCGATCATCACGATCGGTTGCTGTCGAAGTGCATGATTTACCGGCATCTATGGAACCAGCAGACGAAGCAGGTCGCATGACCAAGCCTGAGAAATCCCGCGGCGATGCAAGCACTCAAGCGCCGATGACCGAACGGCGGCGACGCGCGCTGTTCAGACCCGCCAGACACCGGCCTCCGGTGGTGACGGAATTCCAATCCGACGCGATTGAGGTCGAGAATCGGGCTCCACCGCGCATCGCCCGCATGACGCTCTATTGTGTCCTGGCGTTGATACTCGCCGCGATCGGCTGGGCATCGGGATCGCAGGTCGACATGATTGTGACGGCCCAGGGCAAGCTGGTCACCACGCGCCCCAATCTCGTCGTTCAGCCGCTCGAAACCTCCGTTGTCCGCGAGATACATGTCAGGCCAGGCGACCGGGTCAATCGCGGAGACCTGCTGGCAACGCTCGATCCGACATTCTCGCAAGCGGATCTGGACCAGTTGCGCGGCAAGGTTGGGGTGTTCAATGCCGGGATCGACCGTCTCAAGGCCGAAGTGAATAGTGAGGACTATGTCATCGGGCAGTCCATCAACGCCGATCAGGTCCTGCAGCGCAAGATATTCCTGCAGCGCAAAGCGACTTACGATGCTCAGATGGAAAACTACAGCGCGCAGATCGCCTCTGCTCGCGCGAACCTGAAGACTGCACAGAACGAAGAGGCGGTGCTCGTTCAGCGGCTCGAGACGATGAGGTCGATCGAGGTCATGCGTGCGACGCTGATGGATAAGGAAGTTGGCTCGAAGCTGAATTTGCTGCTCTCGCGTGACGCTCGTCTTGATGTTGAGAGCAATCTGGCGCGTACTCGCGGCAATATGGCCGATTATGAGCATCGGCTCGATAAGGCCCAGGCAGACCAGAAGGTCTACGGCGAGGAGTTTCGCAAGACGGCTTATCAGGACCTCGTGGAGATGCTCGCGAAGCGGGACAGCGCCTCCGAAGACCTCAAGAAGGCCGAGCTTCGCCGGCAATTAATCGTGCTGAAGGCGCCGGCCGATGCGATCGTGCTGGATATTGCCAGCCGGACAGTCGGTTCGGTCGCCCGTGAGGCCGAGCCGATGTTTGTGCTTGTCCCCCGCGATGAGCCGCTCCGGGCTGAGGTCAATGTCGAGGGCAAGGACATCGGTCGGGTTTCGGTAGGCCAGCCCGTGCGGATCAAGTTTGATGCCTTCCCGTTCCAGAAATACGGGACGGCCAAGGGCGAGGTGCACGTCATCAGTCAGGACGCGTTCCCGCCGGATCCGAAAGCCGAAGGTGCGCGCCACGCGACCGCTCCCTATTACCGCGTATTGGTCGACCTGTCCGACACTCACCTTCGGCTGCCGGAAGAGCGCGCTCAATTTATTCCGGGCATGGCGGTGACCGCCGAAATGAAGGTCGGACGGCGCAGCGTGATATCCTATTTCCTCTATCCGTTGCTTCGTGGATTGGATGAGTCCATTCGCGAACCCTAGAGATTCCCGGAGTTTTGGCTTGACGCATTTTGTTGACGCGAACCGACCTCTACTTCGCTCGAAGACGTCATAAGTGTAAGCGCTGTTCAGCGGCCACCTACCGGATGACGGGGTGATCTGCGAGTCTGCGGTTTGTTCGGACCGTTAGGCTTAGAATGGACACAGTGCATAGTG
>NZ_SPVJ01000067.1:0-26293 GCF_004634465.1 Bradyrhizobium sp. MOS001 | reverse complement strand
CGCCGCAATCGGCCACGCACTCGATGCCTTCACCCCCGAGGAATGCGCCAATTACCTGAAAAATTCAGGCTATCGAACTTAATGCCATCACGCTTTAGGTGCCGGTGTCGGGCGCAGGCGCTGCCGGCGGCCGCGGCTTCTTCGGCGCGGGTGGCCGTGCGCGGGCAGGGGCTGACGGCTGCATGGTCACGATGACAGGATTCGGCTTGTGATCGGTTGCCGCCCCGGTGGCAGCATCGACGCCCATGCCGACGACACCTCCGAGCAAGAGATTTCCCGCGAAGCCTGCGGCCCCGGAGGTCGGTATGTCCCGGCTGAGCGGCACGATCTGCGGTTCATAGCCTTCCTTCTGGAAGGTGATCGAAATGTCGGCGTTCCGCTTGACGACCACGGAGCACGGCGTCGTGCAGGTGGTCGGAACTTCCATTCCGCTGACGACGGCTTCCACGCCCGACGGTGTCGATGAGATGCTGATGTTTTCGGTCGTGCCACGCGTGACAGACGCGCAGCCGCCCAGCATGACGCTGAGCGCCACAATTCCAAATGAACGCATGAAATGCCCCTTATTCCCCGCGTCAATGAAGCGCAACCGGAGCGGGAGGGCAATACGTCATTGGTCCAGATAGTTAAGCCACGCACAAGTTGCGCGCGAGAACAGCAGAACCTGGACGTGAGCTATTCGCCGCGCAGGCGCTGGTCGTCCTGTACCCGGACGTGCTCGGCGCCGCGCGCGCCCGCGGGCGACAGCCGCAGCATGCTCAGCACGGCACCGCACAGCGCAAATCCGACGCCGACAAGGAGCGCGATCCTGGTTCCCTCGGTCGGATAGCGGCCGAGCAGCAGCGCCACCAGCGCCGCGCCGGTGGTCTGGCCGAGCAGGCGCGCCGTGCCCAGCATGCCGCTGGCGCCGCCGGCGCGCTCGCGGGGGGCGGCCGCGATCATGGTGCGGTTGTTGGGGGTCTGGAACAGGCCGAAGCCGGCCCCCGCCAGCGCCATCCGCCAGATCACGTCGAGCGGCGTCGGGCTTGCAGGCAGGAAGGCGAGTGCGCCGAGGCCGCAGGCAAACAGCGTGAGCCCGATGCCGCCCAGCAGGCCGGCCGGATAATGCTCGACCAGGCGCCCGGCGAGCGGGGCCGCGAACGCCACCGCGATCGGCCATGGCGTGATCAGCAGGCCCATATGCACGGCGGAATAGCCGAAGCGGCTCTGGAGGTAGAAGGGGATCGCGACGAAGGCCAGCATCTGTCCGCAGAACGAGGCGATCGAGGTCGCGATCGACAGCGCGAACACCGGGATGCGCAACAGGTCTACCGGCAGCAGCGGCGAGGTCATGTGGGTTTCGCGGTAGATCAGCAGCGCGCCTGCGACGATGGCGATGGCGAATTGGACGAGACAGGTGATGGCGGCCTCGCCATGACCGACGCTGTCGACGGCCGCGATGCCGACGCCGAAGGTGATCGCGGACAGCCCTGCGCTCTGCCAGTCGAAGGAACGGCTGGCGGGTTTTGTGTGCGGCAGGCTGCGCAGGCCGAGCACCAGCGTCAGCGCACCGAGCGGGACGTTGATGGCGAACAGCCAGGGCCAGGTTCCGACTGCCAGGATGCCCGCGGCGAGCGTCGGGCCGACCGCGGCCGAGAAGGCGACGACGAGCGCGTTGATCCCGATGCCGCGGCCGAGCTGGCTGCGCGGATAGGTGAAGCGCACCAGAGCCGCGTTGACGCTCATGATGCCGGCGGCGCCAAAACCCTGGATGATGCGCGCGATCGTCAGCAGCGGCAGCGTATGCGCCAGCGCGCAGAAGGCGGATGCGAGCGTGAACAGTACGAGCCCGGCCAGATAGACGCGGCGATAGCCGACGATCTCGCCGAGCGACGCCAGCGGCAAGAGCGAGATCGTGATCGCGAGCTGGTAGCCATTGACGATCCAGATCGAGAAGGCCGGGCTCGCATCGAGGTCGGCTGCGATCGTCGGCAGCGCCACGTTGGCGATGGCGCTGTCGACGACCGCCATGATGATGCCGAGCGCAATCGTCAGCACCGCCTGGTTGCGCTGCGGCTGCGGCAGGCCGTCGGCATGCTCGATCGGGGCAGACGACATGATGGAGGCGCGCTTGATTGGAGCACGTGATTCATCCCCGGATTAGGAAATTGCAGGATGGATCGCAACCCGGCAGGACCCGGACGGTTCCTGTGCCGGAAGCAGGCCTTCCGGCACAGGAAAACGGGTCGGGACCGCTTTCGCGAGGGCTCGGGGAGCCGAGCGGTCGGGCAGTTGGCCGTCGCTACACCGCCGGCGGATTGCGGTCGGTGAAGGTGGTGCGCTGGTGCCAGTAGGGATAGGGCAGCGTCACCTTGCTCGCCGCATCGAGCTTTGCGATCTGGTCCTTGGTCAATGTCCAGCCGACCGCGCCGAGATTTTCGCGCAGCTGCGTCTCGTTGCGCGCGCCGATGATCAGCGTCGAGACCGTCGGACGCTGGAGCAGCCAGTTCAGCGCGATCTGCGAGACGCTCTTGCCGGTCTCCTTGGCGACCTCGTCGATCGCCTCGACCACGCGATAGACGTGCTCATCGGGCACGGGCGGGCCGAAATCGGCGGTCTTGGGCAGGCGACTGACCTCGGGCTTCGGCTGGCCGCGGCGGATTTTTCCGGTGAGGCGTCCCCATCCGAGCGGTGACCAGACCACGGCGCCCAGCCCTTGGTCGAGACCGAGCGGCATCAGCTCCCATTCGTAGTCGCGCCCGATCAAGGAATAGTAGGTCTGGTTGGCGACGTAGCGTGGGAAGCCATGCTTGTCGGCAACCGAGAGCGACTTCATCAGGTGCCAGCCCGAAAAGTTGGAGACGCCGACGTAGCGGATCTTGCCGGCGCGCACGAGCACGTCGAGAGTCGCAAGCACCTCTTCAGGCGGGGTGAACGCGTCGAAGCCGTGAAGCTGGAACAGGTCGATGTAATCGGTGCCGAGCCGGCTCAGAGAACCGTCGATGGCCGCGAGCAGATGCTGCCGCGACGAGCCGATGTCGTTGGGCCCATCGCCGAAGCGGAAGGTGGCCTTGGTCGAGATCAGAACCTTGTCGCGGCGGCCCTTGATGGCCTCGCCGAGGACGCGCTCGGATTCGCCGAGCGAGTAGACGTTGGCGGTGTCGAACATCGACACCCCGGCATCGAGGCAGATATCCAGAAGGCGCCGCGCCTCGGCCGCGTCCGTCGTGCCCCATGCAGCAAGGCGGCCGACGCCGCCGAAGGTGCCCGTTCCCAGGCTCAAAGCGGGCACCATGAGGCCGGATCGGCCCAAGCGTCGGTATTCCATCGATATGCTCCTCGGCTGGCCGCTGGTTGACCGGTGCGGCCTTTGGGCGATGGTAATGCAAGCGCGGGCCGCGTCCTATCACGCGCTCACATACCGGCCTTGCTCGGGAATGGCCTAGTCGTGCAGGCGCATGTCATCGAATGCTGCATCGGCAACGCGCGCGCTTGGCGTCTTCACCGATGACTGAGCCTCGACCCTGGTTGCGGGCGAGGGGAAGCAGGCGGCTTCGCCGTCACGCGCCTGCCGCGGCAGCAGCGTCAGGCCCCAGCCCACCAGGACCAGCACCGCGAGCCTGATCGCGATCACGCCCAGCAACAGCTCCGATCCGCTTATGGTGGCGTGAGTCCTCATGCACGCCAGCCTGATGCGCGCAGCCGGACAAGGCAATCTGGAATTGACGAGCCTTGCCTTCGCCTGCAGCGAAGGCTCAAGGTGATAGCTGGCTGGATGTCAGTGCCGCAACTGGCTCTGCCTGAAGTCGCGCGGCGACATTCCGAAATGCTCGCGGAAAACGCGGCCGAAATGCGAGAGGTCGTTGAAGCCCCAGGCGAAGGCGATCTCGCTGACGTGGCGATGGGCCAGCACGGGCGAGGCGAGGTCACGCCGGCATTGGGCGAGACGCTCGGCGAGCACATGGCGCTGGAACGAGGTATCCTCGTCGGCGAGGAGATCGTTCACATAGCGCGGCGAGATGCCGAGTGCAGCCGCGGCCTCCGACAGCGAGAGGTCGGGATCCGCCAAATGAGCGCGGATGTGGGCCTTCAAGCGATAGAGCAGGGCGGAGCGATGGGTGGAGGACGGCAGCGATGTCTTGCCGAGCCGTTCGCTCAGCGCCATCGCGAGCAGATCGACGGCCTGCTCCGACAACGCCGCAGCGTTGTCCGGGGCAAGTCGGTCCGCGCTCTGGCAGAGCCTGAAGATGAAATCATAGGCGAGCCGTTCGAGCGGCACATCGGCGCCGAACGACATCGCGGTGAGCGTCTCGGTGGCGCCGAGCCGGCGCTGCAACATCTCGCGCGGCACCTTGAAGATGGTCTGCGTGAAGGCGTGGTTGAACTTCAGCTCATAGGGACGCGTCGTGTCGTAGAGCGCGAACTCGCCGGGATGGATCACGGTCTCGCGGCCGTCCTGCACCACGCCTCCGTCGCCACGATTGCCGAGTGCGACCAGGACAAAATCCTGATCCGAACGCGCGATGCGGGATGGCGTCCGGAACACGTGCTGGCGGTCGGAGCAGACCTCGGAGCACACGGCCTTGCCGAGCGGGGCCTGCGTGACCGAACCGCGAAAGGCGCTGCCGAGGTCGGACTTGCAGTCGAGCCCGACGAAAACGTCGCAGACGATGTCCTGCCACAGCGCCAGCCGCCGGTAGCCGGGGCTGCCGTCTGTCGTGAACTGGATTGGCATCGGCAAGCCTCCCTGTCACATCCAGCAAAACCGCATGTTGGCGCAGATCCAGCCTGACCGAAGGCAAGTCCCGTACCCGTCGGCGATCCCGGCCAGTCGAGTTTTTGTTCCACTGCGGTCGAGCGCCCGGCCGGGTGGCTTGGCCAAATAGACTGCATCGGACGTGGCTTCCGATCAACCGGCAATGGAGGCGGGAATGGGCATCGAACATCCGAAATACAAGGTCGCGGTGGTGCAGGCGGCGCCGGCCTGGCTGGATCTCGACGCGTCGATCGACAAGTCGATCGCGCTGATCAGGGACGCGGCCGAGAAGGGCGCCAAGCTGATCGCCTTTCCCGAGGCCTTCATCCCCGGCTACCCCTGGCATATCTGGATGGACTCGCCGGCCTGGGCGATCGGCCGCGGCTTCGTGCAGCGCTACTTCGACAACTCGCTGTCCTATGACAGTCCGCAGGCCGAGCGGCTGCGCGACGCCGTACGCAAGGCAAAGCTCACCGCCGTGCTCGGCCTGTCCGAGCGCGACGGCGGCAGTCTCTATCTCGCGCAATGGCTGATCGGGCCTGACGGCGAGACCATCGCAAAGCGCCGCAAGCTGCGGCCGACCCATGCCGAGCGCACGGTCTATGGCGAGGGTGACGGCAGCGATCTCGCCGTCCACGCAAGATCGGACATCGGCCGCATCGGCGCATTGTGCTGCTGGGAGCATCTCCAGCCATTGTCGAAATATGCGATGTACGCCCAGAACGAGCAGGTGCATGTCGCGGCCTGGCCGAGCTTCTCGCTCTACGATCCCTTTGCGCCGGCGCTCGGCGCCGAGGTCAACAATGCCGCCTCGCGCGTCTATGCGGTGGAGGGCTCCTGCTTCGTGCTCGCGCCGTGCGCGACGGTCTCGCAGGCCATGATCGATGAGCTCTGCGACCGTCCGGACAAGAATGCGTTGCTGCATGTCGGCGGCGGATTCGCCGCGATCTACGGCCCCGACGGCAGCCAGATCGGCGACAAGCTGGCGCCGGACCAGGAGGGGCTGCTGATTGCCGAGATCGATCTCGGCGCCATCGGTGTTGCCAAGAACGCTGCCGATCCCGCCGGGCATTATTCGCGGCCCGACGTGACGCGGCTCCTGCTCAACAAGAAGCGATACCAGCGCGTCGAGCAGTTCGCGCTGCCGGTCGACACCATTGAGCCCACGGATATCGCGGCGGCGGCGAGCTGATCGCCGGGATCAAGGGGAGGGAACGATCATGGAATCCGCAATTCCTCTGCATCTCGAGACCCAGCGCACGCGCCACAAGCGCGTGCCGGACGATTACCAGCCGCCATATCCGTCGTTCGTGGCGCGCTACAAGCCCGCCGTAAGCCGCGTCGTGATGGCCTATTTCGGTGTGCAGTATCGCGACGCGGCGCCGTCGGCTGCGACGGCGGCACTCGCCGAGATCGCGGCGCGGTTTGCTGCCGAGGGCGGGCCTTCGCATTGGGACCGCGCCCGCTACGTCGACCGCGCCGGTTATGAGACCGTCGTGTCGGTTGCCTATTGGGACGACATCGCGCGCTTCGACGCATGGTTCGCGCCGGCACGCGAGGCGTGGGCTGTGAAGGCGCGCGAGGGCATCGGCACCTTCATCGAGGTGCTGCGTCCCACAGTCGCCCGGCACGAGACGCTGTTCTCCTCGCTCGACCGGCCCGAGGGCGTGGCCGCAATCGCCGACGGCATGAGCGGCGAGGTGCAGGAGCACGCCTATTGGGGCGGCATGCGCGATCGCATTCCGCTGTCGCAGACCGATCCGATGACGCCGGGCGGCGCGCCGGAATTGATCCGCGACGGCGCGCGGCTGCGGGTGAAGGCGCACGACAATCTCTGCCTGATCCGCTCCGGGCAGGACTGGAGCGATACGGAGGCGTCGGAGCGCAAGCTCTATCTCGACGATGTCGAGCCGGTGCTGCGCGAGGGCATGGATTTCCTGCGCGACGACGGGCTAGCCATCGGCTGCTACGCCAACCGCTACATGCAGGTGCTCTCCGCCGACGGCAGCGTGAGCGAAAAGTCTTACGGCCAGAGCTGGTGGAAGAGCCTCGCCGCACTGGAGCGCTGGGCGGAGTCACATCCGACCCACGTCAAGATATTCGGCGCGGCGATGAAATACCTGTCGACGCTCGGGCCGTCGGCAAAGCTACGGCTCTATCACGAGGTCACGGTGGCCGCCGCGGACGAGCAGCTCTTCGAGTATCTGAACTGCCATTCGAAGACCGGCATGCTGGCGGCGGTCGAGACCGTCAGCGCCTAGGCTGCGCAGTGACCGAGCAGTTCGGGATGCGCGGCGCAGATGTGATGTGCGCCGGCATCCCGCAGCTCGGCCTCGCTGCCATAACCATAGAGCACGCCGATCGCGGTCATGCCGTTGGTGCGGGCGCCGATCACGTCGTGGCTGCGGTCGCCGATCATGATCGCGCTGCCGGGATCGACCTTGGTTTCGTCGAGCGCATAGCGCAGCAGGTCGCGCTTGTCGACACGCTTGCCGTCGAGCTCGGAGCCGAACACGCGCTCGAAATACGGTTTCAGGCCGAAATGATCGACGATGCGGATGGCGTAGACCGCGGGCTTGCTGGTGGCGACGAACATGCGCTGGCTGGTTGCGGCGATCGTCGTTAGCGTGTCGATGATGCCGGCATAGGCCTCGTTCTCGAACAGGCCGATATCGGCAAATCGCTCGCGATAAAGCAGTAGCGCGCGGTCGGCGAGCTCGTCGCTTCCGGTGAGCTTCTTCAGGCTGGCGTGCAGGGGCGGCCCGATGCACCAGGTCAGCTCGTCCTCGCTCGGCACGGCAAGGTCGAGCCGCTCCAGCGCGTATTGGATCGAGCGGGTGATCCCGGGCTTCGGGTTGGTCAGCGTGCCGTCGAGATCGAAGAAGATTGTAGCCATGCCAGTCGTGCCCGTGTTGATACCGCCGTTGTTTGACCTAAACGAGGCCGCTGCTCAAGGCAACGCCGCCGCGTCGCGCGACGTTTTAAAGCTCGCTATTGGCAGGGCATAAGCGTAGGGTCCTGCGATCACCGCCCTTCCCATGGCATCCATCGGTGACTGAGGGTCACTAGCGCTCCCGCCGAACGAGGAGGAGCGCGCATGCCTCGCTTTAATCTGGCCGACTGGATCGTGCCGCCGGTGATCGTCCCGCTGTTTCTGTTGCTCCTGGTGGCCGCTGCGGCTTTTCTGCATGGATAGGACGCCGCTCCAATTTCTGGTGAGCGGACGCGATCAAAGCGGCTACGTCAGCCTGGCCCGCACCACGACGGCCGCCGCTCTGAAGAAGGCGAGGGAGCTGTTGCAGGAAGGCTATGTCGACGTGCGGATATGCACGCCGCAGGGCCGGGTTCTGCTGTCTGACGAGTTCGACCAGTTCGAGGCATGAGGAACGCAGGGGCGTCAAACGGCGCGCCCGGATCCTCCGCGAGGAACGATACCCGTATGAAAATGCTTATTGTCGCATTGGCGCTTGGCACATTCGTGCAAAGTGCAGTCGCCAGAGAGCCGGACTGCCGCGCGATCGAAAGCACGAGCGGCCGGCTCGCCTGTTACGACGCCGCGTTTCCGCCGAAAGCGAAGCAACCCACTGCCGCCGAACAAGACGCCGCGCGGGCTGCCTACAAGGACCCCTTCATTGCGGAAGAGGCCAGAACCGCGGCGAAGCTGAAGAATATCTGTCGCGGCTGTTGAGGTTTGCAATCAAGCAGCGCGTGGCAGAGGTGACGGACGACAGAATTCGCCGGCGCGTCCGCCCGCCGTGCACGCTCCGACATCAAGCGAAATCATAGAGGTGCCGACATGACGCCGCTCCGCCGTATCGCCGTGATCGGCAACTCGCTGCCTCGACGATGCGGAATTGCGACCTATACGACCGACCTGAAGAACGCGATATCGATTTCGCGCCAGGATCTGGAGACCTGCATCGTGGCAATGACCGATCGCGGTCAAGCCTATGATTATCCTCCGGCGGTCGCGTTCCAGATCAAGGACGGCAATATCGAAGACTACATGCGGGCCGCCGATTTCCTCAATGCCGGCCGGTTCGATGCCGTGTGTTTGCAGCACGAGTTCGGGATTTTCGGTGGTGAGGCCGGGGCCCATATCCTCGTGCTGTTGTCCCGCCTTGCCATGCCGGTGGTGACGACGTTCCATACCGTGCTCGCCGATCCGACATCTGCGCAGCGGACGGTCATGGAGCGCATCGTCGAGGCGTCGTCGAAGGTCGTGGTGATGGCCAATAAGGGCCGCGAACTGCTGTGCGACGTCTACCGGGTGGCTGACGACAAGATCGAGGTCATCGCCCACGGCATTCCGGACGTCGCCTTCGTCGAGCCCGATGCAGCGAAGGCCAAGCTTGGATTTGAGCAAAAATCGGTCATCCTGACATTCGGCCTGTTGTCACCGAACAAGGGCATCGAAATCATGATCGACGCCATGCCGTCGATCCTGAAGCGCTGCGCGAATGCGGTGTATGTCGTGCTTGGCGCAACGCACCCCAACCTGGTCCGAAACCAGGGCGAGGCCTATCGCGAGAGCCTGATGGCGCGGGTGCGCGAACTCGGAATTGACGACCACGTGGTGTTCTTCGACCGGTTCGCGGATCTCGCCACGCTGCTCGAATTCATCTCGATGTGCGACGTCTATGTCACGCCCTATCTCAACGAGGCCCAGATGACCTCGGGAACCCTGGCCTACAGCTTCGGATTGGGGAAGCCGGTCGTCTCGACGCCTTACTGGCACGCCCGCGAGCTGCTTGCCGACGGGTGCGGCGTGCTGGTGCCTTTCAGCGACGCCGCGGCGATCGGCAATGAGATCGCAGGCCTGCTGACCGACGACGCCCGCCGGAAGGCGATGTCGCGGCGCGCCTATGCGGCGAGCCGGATGATGACATGGGAACGGGTGGCCGAGCGCTATGTGTCCGTCTTCGAGAATGTACGGCAAGGCCATCGGCTTAAACTCTTCGCGTGCCCGGACATCAATGTGCCGGAGCCACGTAGCCCCGCATCGCCCGATATGCAGATCGGCCATTTCCTGTCGATGTGCGATGATGTCGGCCTGTTCCAGCATGCGGTCCATTCGGTGCCGGATCGCGCGCACGGCTATTGCGTCGACGACAATGCCCGAGCGCTGCTGCTGGCCTGCGCCCTCAATGGTCCAGGCGAACAGCCGCTGTCGGAAATCCTGACGAGCCGGTTTGCGGCATTCGTGCAGCACGCCTGGAATCCCGACACCGGGCAATTTCGCAACTTCATGGGGTTCAATCGGACCTGGCTTGAGGACAGAGGGTCAGAAGACAGTCACGGGCGGACGCTATGGGCTTTGGGCGAGGCTGCACGCAGAGACGCCAGCCCGGCCCGGCGCCTGTGGGCCGCTGCTCTGTTCGCCCAGGCATTGTCGATCGCGGCGAGCTTTCGTTCGCCCCGTGCATGGGCATTCATGCTGCTGGGCTTGGACGCTTATTGCGCTGTAGCTCCGGACGATCTCCACGCCAGGGACGTCCGGCATTCCCTTGCCGGCAGGTTGATGACCTGTCTGGCGTCGGTCGAGACGTCTGACTGGGTGTGGTTCGAGGAAGGGCTGGCCTACGACAACGCGCGGCTGCCGCAGGCGTTGATCCTCGCAGGCATGGCGACGCATGCGCCCCAATATCTCGATGCCGGATTGAGGTCTCTGCGCTGGCTCATGACGCAGCAGACGACCGCGGCAGGGCATTTCCGGCCGGTCGGCACCGCCGGCTTCGGCGAGCGGCGGCAACATCCCCGTGCATTTGATCAGCAGCCCGTGGAGGCAACGGCAACGATCGCCGCCTGCCTCGCCGCGTGGCGTGCCGATGGCGATGCCGAATGGAAAGCCATGGCAACTCGGGCCTTCGCCTGGTTCCTAGGCAGCAACGATCTCTCAGTGGCGCTGGTCGATCCGCTCACTGGCAGTTGCCGGGATGGTTTGCACGCTGATCGCGCCAACGAAAACCGCGGGGGCGAGTCCGTTGTTTGCTATCTCCTCGGGCTTGCCGAGATGCGCCAGCTTGCGCGCGTCAACCCGAGCTTGACGAGGCCCACAGCCTTGCGCGCCGTGAGCGCCTGAACTTCATCTTTTCATTCAGCACGCCGAGGATACCGTGTCACAAGCTTCTTTCCTGAACCGGCAGGGGCTTAATCTGCGCCCCGATCCAGCGCGAGTCATCGTGCGGCCCTTCAAGCCGGCAACCGAACCCCGCGACCTGAACCCGACCGACAAGATGCGTGCAAATCATATCGTCGACCGGGTTCTTGCGCTCAGTTCGGATGCCGTTGCAGTTCAGCTTGCGGATGTGCTCGACAATTTCCAGGGGCGACATCGTAACCTCCTGGAGCGGTTCGAGACCCGAGCGGATGAAATGGAGGACGCTTTCGCCACGCATGGCGTCTTCTCGAAGACGCAGCGCCAGCTGATTGGTGCCTATTTTCTCAGTGAGTATTCGTTCGAAGCCTCTGCCTTGTTCAACCCCAGCATCGTCCCGCACCCCGATCAATCGGGGGCACCGAAGGGAGGTTCGCGATTCATCGTCAGCCTCCGGGCCATCGGCGAGGGGCATGTGTCGTCACTGACGTTTCGAACCGGAACGATTGCGGCTGACGGAAGCCTGGCCGTCGATCCGACGGCGCGCCTTGCCTCGGTCCCCCGGATCAGCCATCGCGTATCCGGATCGGACGGCGACCGTGTGGAACTGGTGTTCAGGCCCGAGGAAGACCTCAGCGAGCGGGTCATCTTTCCCGTGACCGAATCCCAATCCAACGGGATCGAGGATGCGCGCTTCGTCAAATTCAACGACGGCGATCGGGAGATCTACTACGCGACCTATACGGCCTATAGCGGACGGGCGATCCGGTCTGAATTGATCGAGACCAGCGACTTCATGTCGTTTCGACTAACGCCTTTGCGGGGGGCTGCAGCCCACAACAAGGGCATGGCGCTGTTCCCACGCAAGATCGACGGCCGCTATGCCATGATCGCGCGACAGGACAATGAGAACCTGTATCTGGTCTATTCGGACGACCTCTACACATGGGAGGGCGGCCGGGTGCTTTTGAAACCGCAATTTCCCTGGGAGTTCGTCCAGATCGGCAATTGCGGGGCGCCCATCGAACTTGACGAAGGTTGGCTGCTGCTGACGCACGGTGTCGGCCCGATCCGGAAATACTCGATCGGAGCGGCTCTGCTCGACAAGCGCGACCCGTCCAGGGTGCTGGCTCGCTCGGCCGAGCCGCTGCTGCGGCCTGAACCGTCCGAACGCGAAGGGTATGTCCCCAACGTCGTCTATACCTGCGGTGCGATGAGGCACAATGATCAGATCATCCTGCCATATGCCGTGTCGGACACCTTCTCAAGCTTTGCAACGATCAGGATTTCCGCGCTCATCGAAGCGATGCGAGGCTGAGCGCGGTTGTCGCGGTCGTTGACGACAACTCCGTGTGTCAACAGGTCAGAGGTGCCGTCATGGTCCGCGAAACAACCTACGTGGTGCAGGCGTTCAACGCCGGCAAGGGTGGAAATCTGAAGGCCGACTCTCCCATCGTCTGCAAGTCGGAAAGCGGCGCGCTGCGTACGGCGGAGAGATTGGCCTTGAGCAAACTCGGCGTCGTCGCGTTCTCGTCCAGCGGCGATCCCGAAATGGGTGACTATGACGATGAGCCTACGGTGTTCTTCCGAAAGGGCGAGCTTCCGGCTGGTTTCGACTGAGGCCCTGATCGTGGTCGAGCAGATATTGGCGGAGAGGCACAGATGAACGAGCGACTGGACATATTGAAGAAGGCCCGCGATCGAATGATCGAGGACAGGGACACGCATGCGAAGGTGCTGGCCGCTCCTTTTGATCGCGACAATGCCGAGCGAGCACGGAACAAGTTTGTCGAGCTTCAAACGCTGATCGATGCCCTGGACCGCGCAATCAGCGCAGAAAAGCCGGCCTCGGCATAGGACCGAAGCGAGTGAAGGGCGGGACTGGCGGACGTTTCAAGACAGCACCGCAGTCGCATGCCGGCGGCCGCCACGGCTCGCTCTATTGCTGTCTTGCCCATTCGACGATCGCCGCGGCATCGGCGCCTGCCTGCGTCTCCCAGGTGGCGATCGCGGGCGTTGCCGCTTTCCGGAGCGCGGCGACGAGGGATGCCGGCGCCGGCTCGGCGATGCGGACGCCGTTGTCGCGCATGCGCGCATAGTTTTCGATGGTGCGATGGGTCAATAGCGCGAATTGGCTTTGCTCGGTCTCGGCCGCCGCGGCCAGCACCTCGCGCTGCATCGGCTCGGACAGTTCGGCAAATGCGTCGCTGCGGACGAAGGCGATCGAGACCGGCATCGCGTAGTTGATCGCTGTAAAGTAGGGCAGGAAGTCCCAGAGCTTGCGTCCCGCGCCGCCGTCGCCGGAGGTGAGGAACGCATTCAGCCGGTGTTCCCTGAGGCCAGCGAGTGCCGCGTCCATAGGCAGGAACTGTGCATTCGCGCCGGCTGCGCGCATGACCTCGCCGGAGTTGGCGTCGTAGGCCCGCAAATTCAGTTTCGGCAGGGCGTCGGCGCCTTCCAGCGCATGGTCCGACCAGAGGCCCGTGGCCGGCCAGATCGTGACATAGAGCAGCTTCAGGCCGCGCGCCGCGAGCGCCTTCTCGTAGAGCGGGCGCGCCCGCAGATTGGTGGCGCGGGCGAGGTCGACGGACTGCACCAGAAAGGGCAGGGTGGACAATCCGAGCACCGGGTCGAGGCCCGAAAGCGCGCCCGCGAAGGCGTCGCCGCCGGCGATGCGACCATCCAGCGCGGCGCGCGGCATTTCGCCCGAGTTGATCTTGAGCTCGTTGTCGAAAGCGCTAGCTACGGTCACGAAACCGTTTGTGCGCGCCGCGACGCGATCGGCGAAACTGGTGAGCCCGATCCCGGAAATGTTGTTTTGCGGATATTCCGTGGTCATCCGCCAGTTGACTTGCGCCATGGCCGGCGCGGCGGACAGGGCGAGGGCTAGGAGGACGAGGATCGCGCGGATCCCTGGGGCAGGGCAGCGCATTGGGAGAAGCGGGTCAAACAGCATATATTGGCAACTCGTCGAACCATGGCACGATGCCACAACATGGCAGATCATCTTGTTGCATGCCGCGCCGGAGCGCGCCACAGCGCTGCTTGGGCACGGCTGACGCGAATTGCATCACTCATCATCGCCGCACTGCTCGTCTCGGCGACACGGGTGGTGGCGTGGGACAGCTCGCCCGCGAAGACCAATATCGCCGTCCCCAGCGTCGAGGAGCTTGCGATGCCACCGGCGAATCCGGCCACTGCGCGCGAGAGCGATACGCGGGAATCGATCTGCCTGATCGTCGAGGCCGCCGCACGGGATGCCAATCTGCCGCTGGAATTCTTCGCCCGCGTGATCTGGCAGGAAAGCCGATTCCAGGCCGATGCCGTGGGACCCATGACGCGCAGCGGCGAGCATGCGCAGGGGATCGCGCAGTTCATGCCGGGCACTGCGAGCGAGCGCGGGCTGCTCAATCCCTTCAACCCGGTGCAGGCGCTGCCGAAGTCGGCGGAGTTCTTGAACGAGCTGCGCAACCAGTTCGGCAATCTCGGTCTTGCGGCTGCTGCCTACAACGCCGGGCCGCGCCGGGTGCAGGAATGGCTCGCCGGCACCGGCGGCATGCCGGAGCAGACCCGCAACTACGTCTATGCCATCACCGGCACGAGCGTTGACGCGTGGGCCAAGGCGGGAGCGACCGGCAAGGGACCGCCGAGTTCGCCGCCGACGAGCTGCCGCGATCTCATGGCGCTTCTGAAGCGCGCGCCAAATGCCTTTGTGGCCGAGCTCGAACAGCATGTCGAGCTCGCCGCCGCAAAGGTCTGGGGCGTACAGCTCGCTGCCGGTTTCGACCGCAACAGGGCGCTGGCGATGTATTCCCGCGCCGTCACGCGGCTGACCGCGGTGATCGGCGAGCGCGATCCGAGCCTGCTAAGCTCGGTGATGCGCAGCCGCGGTACGCGCGCGTTCTACCAGGTGCGCATCGGCGCGGACACGCGCAGCGAGGCGGATGATCTGTGCAACCGTATCCGCAAGGCCGGCGGTGCCTGCTTCGTGCTGAAGAACCGGGGTGTGAACGGGTAGGCGCGTCTGCCCACGCGCGCATGCCAGCCCCGCCGCGCGCTTCCTTGACGCCAGCCACAGCATTGCCCGTTATGCGGGCACGATTCCGCAATCCGGCCAAAGACTCCCGTGGCGCTTCCTCCGCTCGATTCCCCTCAATGGCAAAGTTCCTGGCGCGCGTTTGCGTGGGGACTGCGTTCGATCACGCAGACGATCCTCACGCTTGTCCTGTTCGCGACCTATCTCGGCATCGGCGCCCTCGCTCATGACACCCATTTCAGCCTGCTCTGGGCGCTCTGCTCGACGCTGTTCGTCTGGGCGGGCCCCGCGCAGATCATTCTGATCACCACGCTCGGCTCCGGCGCGACCATCATCCAATCGGCGATCGCGGTCACCGTCAGCGCGATCCGGCTGTTTCCGATGGTGGTCTCGGTGCTGCCCCTGATGCGCACGCCGACGACCAAGCGGCGCGAGCTGTTCTTCGCCGCGCATCTTACGGCGGTGACACTGTGGGTCGAATGCCATCGCTTCCTGCCGCAGGTGCCGCGCGAGCGGCGCATCGCCTTCGTCAACGGACTTGGTTTTGGTCTGGTCTCCGTGTGTCTCACCGCCAACACGGTCGGCTATTTCCTTGCCGCCAACCTGACGCAGACGCTCGGCGCCGCGATCCTGATGCTGACGCCGCTGTCGTTCCTGTTCTCGACCGCGCGCAACAGTCGCGAGGTCGCCGACGTCGTCGCGCTGACGCTCGGGGTTCTGCTCTATCCGCTGGCCGCGAAGATGAACTCCGGGCTCGACATTCTCGTCAGCGGTTTGGTGGCCGGCACGATCGCTTATGGTGTGCATTGGTGGCGGGAGGTGCGCGCATGAGCTTTGCGCAGCTCATCGGCGACTGGCACGCACTCGTCGTGCTGTTCGTTGCGGGCGTTGTTCCCAACCAGATATGGCGCATGCTGGGCCTGTGGTTCGGCGGCGGCATCGACGAGGGCTCGGAGCTGCTGGTCTGGGTGAGGGCGGTCGCCACCGCCATCCTGGCCGGCGTCATCGCCCAGATCGTGGTGGAGCCGCCGGGGGCGCTCGCCAGCGTGCCGGACGTCTTGCGCTATGGCGCGGTCGGCGCAGGCCTCGTCGCCTTCCTGCTGACCCGCCGCTCGATCTTCGCAGGCGTGGTGACAGGCGAAGTCTTCATGCTGGCCGGAAAGTGGTGGTTAGGCTAAAACCACCGGCGAACAGCAAGGAACGGGAAATATGGTTCGCGAAAACGAGCTCCGCGAGGGCGAGGTCGCCATCGAGCTGCCGTCGACGGAGGATGCCGGCCTCGTCTTCATCGGCCGCATCCGCACGCCCTGGACCTCGCGGATGGAGACGCCGCGACAGGGGCGTCAGGACGGCCCGGTGTGCCGGCTCGAGATCTTCGAGCCGTTCGTGCCGGCCATCAAGGGCGTCGATTTCTACAGCAATCTCGAGGTGCTCTACTGGCTCGACAAGTCGCGCCGCGACATCGTCCGGCAAAGCCCGAAGAACAACGAGAAGACCCGCGGCACGTTTTCGCTGCGCTCACCGGTCCGGCCCAACCCGATCGGCACCTCGATCGTCAAGCTCGTCGGCATCGAGGGCAATGCCATTCTGGTGCGCGGGCTCGACTGCATCGACAACACGCCGCTGATCGACATCAAGCCAGATCGTTGCGAATTCACGCCGCTGGCCGCCCCGCAGGCAGGGGATTTTCAGACGGAGTGAGGGGCGGCGATCGTAGCCCGCATGGAGCGAAGCGGAATGCGGGGAGGTCCCGGATTACGCTTCGCTCCATCCGGGCTACAGGGCTGATATCTATCCCGCCTTCAGCGCCGCGATCAGCTTGGCCGCATTCTCTTCCAGGACCTTGACGTCTTCCTTGCGGCTGGCGGGCGGCAGCATGGCCACGCCGTCGTGGCGCGGCATCACGTGCATGTGGAGATGAAACACCACCTGGCCGCCGGCGGGCTCGTTGAACTGCTGCACGGTGATGCCGTCGGCCTCGAACGCTTTCATCGCAGCGGCCGCGATCTTGTGCGCGCCCCGGGCGACGTGGGCGTAGTCGTCAGGCTTGATGTCGAGGATGTTGCGGGCAGGGGCCTTCGGGATCACCAGCGTATGGCCCGATACCCGCGGCATGATGTCGAGGAAGGCAAACACATGCTCGTCCTCATAGACCTTGTGGCAGGAAAACTCGCCGCGCAGGATCTTCGCGAAGATGTTGTTGGGGTCGTAGGCGGTCATGGCGGCGGCTCCTCGAATTTTGCGCTTACTGTCATCAGCCGTGGCAAACCGTCAAGGCGCCTCGTCGACGCCTTTGCGGAACGGGCCGAGCTCGGCCAGCTCCCGTCCGGCCTCGGCGACATAGGCGCGCTCGCGCTTGAGGTAATCGTCGATGGCGCGGCGCAGGCCGGGATCGGCGATGAAGTGGGCGGAATGGGTCGTCCGCGGCAGGTAGCCGCGCGCGATCTTGTGCTCGCCCTGCGCGCCGGCCTCGACGTTGTCGAGGCCGTGTTTGATCGCGAAATCGATCGCCTGATAGTAGCAAACCTCGAAATGCAGGAACGGATGATGCTCGACCGCGCCCCAGTTGCGGCCGAACAGCGTATCCGAGCCGATGAAGTTGATCGCGCCCGCGATCCAGCGGCCGTTGCGGCGGGCCATCACCAGCAGCACGTCCTGGCTCATGGTCTCGCCGATCAGCGAGAAGAATTCGCGCGTGAGATAAGGCCGGCCCCATTTGCGCGACCCGGTCTCCATGTAGAATTCGAAGAAGGCGTCCCAGGCATCCTCGGTGATGTCGCTGCCGGTGAGCCAGTGGATGGTGATGCCGGTGGCAAGCGCATCGCGCCGCTCGCGCTTGATCGATTTGCGGTGGCGCGAATTGAGCGTGGTGAGGAAATCGTCGAAGGTCGCAAATCCCTCGTTGTGCCAGTGGAACTGCTGATCGGTGCGCTGGAGGAAGCCGTGCCCGGCGAGCAGTTTCCACTCCGCCTCGCGCGCGAAGGTGACGTGGACCGAGGAGGCCTTGCTGACGCCGCATAGCGCCACCAGCCCGCTCGCTAGCGTCTCCGCGATGCGCTCGCGATCCACGCCGTCGCGGACCAGCAGCCGGGGCCCTGTGGCCGGGGTGAAGGGAACCGAGACCTGGAGTTTCGGATAGTACCGTCCCCCGGCGCGCTCATAGGCATCCGCCCAGCCGCGGTCGAAGACGTACTCGCCTTGGGAATGCGATTTCAGATAGCAGGGCACGACCCCGGCGACGCGGCCATCGACCTTGGCCACCAGATGCCGCGGCCCCCAGCCGGTGCGGATCGTTGCTGAACCCGATTTCTCAATCGCGGATAAAAACGCGTGCGAGACGAACGGGTTATAGGCGGGTTTTGAGAGGCCGAGGGAATCGCCTGGAAGCCCGGATGAAGTTCCGGCGCCATGCCCGTTGCAAGCCTTGTCGGGATTGGCACAGGCGTCCCAATCCTCGGCAGATACCTCGCCAATCGAGGGTACAGCCTCGAGTGTGATTTCAGATGATGCCATCGTGCCCAAGATCGTGCATTGCAGCAGCGACTTCAAGAGGCGGGAACCGAGCTCTCACGTGCCCCGGACGCATCGCAGCGCGCAGCGGCGCGATGCAGAGCCGGGGCCCATCTCTCCGCATAGCGTGCCGCCTTCTGGGTCCCGCCTCTGCACAGCAACGCTGGCGCGTTGCAGCGCGTCCGGGACACGAGAGCAATCGCTGTGCAACAGGTGTGCCCCCTACGGCACGAACCCCTCAAAGATCATCTGATCCGCATATTGTCCGACCCGCGTCCGCTGTTCCGGGGTGCGCACGGTCCAGCCGAGCAGGGCGCAGCCGAGGACGTTGCGGGCGATCCAGGGGGCGGGGGCCGGCAGGTGGTCGACCTTGAAGGCGACGAAATGCGGCTGGGTCTGAAAGCCGTGGCGCAGATACAGCATGCTGTCGCGCTGCGCCTGCGTTAGCTTCGCCCAGTACTCGTCCTCGTAGGTCCGCTGCGCAACGATGCCGCGCGGGCGGGACGGCAACAGCTCACGCAGCGCCAGCACCTGGTCGGGATCGAACGACATGCCGACGGCGGGGCCCTGATAGGACGACAACACCTCGGCCATCCGCATCACCAGCTTGCGGTCGCCGCCAAAATGGCTCTTCACCTCGATCACCAGCGGCACGCGGCCGGCGACCATGGCACAGAGGTCGGACAGCGACATCATCCGCTCGTCCGTGTCCTTGAACTTGACCGCCTTCAGTTCGGCCGCGGTCTTCAAAACCACCTCGCCGGTGGCCTCGGTGAGGCGGCCGAGCGCGTGGTCATGGTGCACCATGGCCTCGCCGTCGGCGGAGAGCTGGATGTCGACCTCGATCGAGAAATTGCCTGCGATCGCAGCCTGCACCGCCCCCGGCATGTTCTCGACGATGCCACGGGAAATGTCATGCAGGCCGCGATGGGCGACCGGCCGGGCTGTCAGCCAATCAGGAGCGCGCAACGCCGTCAGCTCCGTGTCAGGCGACCTCGAACACGCCTTCAACCTCGACCGCCGCGTCCGCGGGCAGCGAGGCGACGCCGACGGTGGTGCGGGCGTGGCGGCCCTTGTCACCGAAAGCGGCGACCATCAGGTCGGAGGCGCCGTTCAGCACCTTCGGCCCGTCCAGGAAGTCGGGTGCCGAGTTGATGAAGCCGCCGAGGCGCACCACGCGCACGACCTTGTCGAGGTCGCCGAGCGCCGCCTTGACCTGGGCCAGCAGGTTGACGGCGCAGCCGCGCGCCGCTGCGGCACCGTCCTCGATCGAAACGCCGGCACCGAGCTTGCCCTTGGCGATCAACTTGCCGGCGGGGTCGAAACAGACCTGGCCGGAGACGAACAGCAGGTTACCGGTGCGCACGAACGGCACGTAATTGGCGACAGGGGTAGGGGCCTCGTGCAGCTTGATGCCCTGTTCCGCCAGTTTCTGCTCGACCGTGCCCGCCATGTTCGACCTCGTTGTCCAAATTTCATCCGCCCGGCTGCGTCCATTTGGAGGCCGGGCGCGCCCTGTTTCGCCCATCGTGCCGTCACATGCAAGCAACCGGAGCGACTGCATTTTGTTGTGGCCAGGCAGCAGGTTCAAGGCGGGGGCCGCAACTTTACGTGAAACGGCCTCAGTTGCGACGCAATGGAACGGTCATTAAAATGTCGAATCTGCGCTTTCCCCAGGGATGACACATGGTGCACCTTTTCCGGACTTCGCTCGGTGTGATGGGGCTCGCGGCGGCTGCTTTCGGCGCAGGCGGTGGAGCGCAGGCGGCCAGCGGTCCGTTCCTTGCGCACCAGGCGCTCTATGACCTCAGCCTCGTCAAATCGCGCTCCAATTCGATCAACAGCGCGCGCGGCCGCATCCTCTACAATTTCACGGGAAGTTCGTGCGAGGGCTACACCTCCGAATTCCGCCAGGTCTCCGAGCTCGACAGCGGCGAGGGCAAGATCACGCTGAGCGACCTCCGCTCGAACTCCTGGGAGGACGCCGCGGGAAAAAGCTACCGCTTCAAGATCGAGACGCGGATGAACGAGGCGGACGCCGGCCGGGTCGACGGTTCGGCCGAACGCGACGGCGACCACATCAACGTCAAGCTGAAGCTGCCGGCGCCGAAGAGCTTCACCCTCGACGGCAAGATCGTGTTCCCGACCGAGCAGATCCAGCGCATCATTGCCGCCGCCAAGGATGGCAAGTCGCTGCTCGAGCTGTCGGTGTATGACGGCTCCGACGACGGCCAGAAGGTCTACAACACGCTGACCGTGATCGGTCAGCCGATTCCCGCCGACCGCACTGCTTCGCCCGATGCATCGACCACGGACGAGCACATGAAGTCGCTCAAGCGCTGGCCGGTTACCGTCAGCTATTTCGACCGCGAGTCCCAGCAGAAGGAAGGCGAGCAGACGCCGGTCTACGCGATGGCGTTCGAGCTCTACGAAAACGGCGTTTCGCGCCAGCTCGTGCTCGATTACAACGATTTCGTGATTTCCGGCGCGATGGGCAAGTTCGACGCGAAGGACAGCAAGCCCTGCAATTGAGGGGCGAGGCTAGCCCTCCGCTCGCTCTCCAGCTACGCTCCCTCCCAACCACAAACCCGGGAGGCAAGCACCATGCCCAAGCTCGACCATCTCCGCCCCAGCGGCCTGCATCACAATCCGGCCTATTCCCACGTCGTCACCGCTTCCGGTGCGCGCACGATCTACATCTCCGGCCAGGTGTCGGTGGACGAGGAAGGGCGGATCGTCGGCGAGGGCGATATTGCCGCGCAGACGACGCAGGTGATGCAGAATCTCGGCCATGCGCTGAAGGCGGCCGGTGCGACCTACGCCAACATCGTCAAGATCACGACCTTCGTCGTGAACTACAAGCCGGAGCTGCGCCCGATCATCGGCAAGGCCCGCTCGGCCTTCTTCGAAGGCATGGAGCCGCCGGCCAGCACCCTCGTCGGCGTCTCCGCGCTCGCCGCGCCGGAATGGCTGATCGAGATCGAGGCGGTGGCGGTCGCGGATTGATCCGACCGTGGGATGGATAGAGCGAAGCGAAACCCATCACCCTTGTTGCGCAGGAAGAGCTCGATGGGTTTCGCTTCGCTCTACCCATCTTACTTTGCTGCGGACATCGCTCGCAAAACAGCCATCGCTTCATCGGCCCTGTCGGCAGGTACGAAAAGATGATCGTGGTGGAAGGCCGACACCGCATTCACGCTGATGCCGGCTTCGGCCAGGCGCGCCGTGACTGCAGCCAGGAAGCCCACCGCATCGAGCGCGGAGTGTACCGTCAGGGTGATCAGGCGCGAGGCGAACGCGTCGCGTAAACCTGACGCCTCGGCTTCTTCGCGCAGGATCACCAGCGTGGTTCCTTCCTGCTCGCGAAACGTCAGCAGCGGGTTGACCGCTGCGGGAACGGGCTCGTTGGGTGGGATCGTGCAAAACACGAAGGTGCCGTCCAGCAGCTCCGGCTTCATGTTTCTCAACAGCGCGTCGAGGTCGCGTTCGCCTGTCACGATGGCCAGCCTCTCAGCGCGTTCGGATGCGTACAGCCCTTGCGAAACCGATCAGCGCCGGAACCTGACAGGGGCCTCGCCAACATACCTTTGTATATCTCTTCCAATCCTTCTCATACGCTGACCTTACGCTGGTACAATTGAGCGACGGCCGGCGATTCTTACAATTTGAGTCTACTCGGGTCACTGCGAGGAAGCTCAAATGAACGTCATGATTGGAAAGCTCAACGGCCTGTGGCACCTCATCGTCGGGTCTTGTCAGATCCGAACGCCGTTCCTGGCGAGTCAGGATCGGCAGTTGGTCATTCAGTATGCCCGGCGTGTCTATCCGGGTGCACGGATCTTCGAACGCGACTGAATTGAGCAGGACTCGATCATTCCTGCTGTCCTGTTTCAGGGCCATCATACGCGATGCCGCGAATGACGGCGGAGTTGCCGAACTTCTTGCGCAGACTGTCCACCGCGCGCTCGGCATGCGCAGCACGGAGGTCGAGCATGTCGGTGTCGTCGGCGGGCGAGCCTTCGCGCAGCGCGCTGACGCCGGCGCCCATCAGGCGAAACGCGGTGCCGTCGATCTCCTTCGCCAGCATCTCGCGGCAGATCGAGAAGATCTTGGCGGCAAGCTGCGTCGGGCCTGCGATCGACTGCGAGCGGGTGCGCTGGCGGAAATCGGCAGTCTTCAGTTTCAGCGTCACGGTCGAGCCGGCAAGCTCGCTGCTCTTGAGCCGCGACGACGTCTTCTCGCAGAGCCGCCACAGGATCTTCTCGAGCGTCGCGAAATCGCGGATGTCGGTCTCGAAGGTGGTTTCGCTCGAAATCGTCTTGGCGCCCCGATCGGGCTCGACGCGGCGGTCGTCGATGCCGCGCGCGAGCCGCCACAGCCTGCGGCCGTCGCTCGGAAACTGCCGCATCATCTCGATCTCGTCGGCCTTTTGCAGGTCGGCGATGATGCGGAAGCCGCGCTGCACCAGGCGCTCCTGCGTGGCCGGGCCGACGCCGAAGATGAAGCCGACCGGCTTCTCCGCCAGCATCGAACGGGCTTCCTCCTGATCGAGCGCGGCAAAGCCGCGCGGCTTGTCGAGGTCGGAGGCGATCTTGGCCAGGAACTTGTTGCAGGACAGGCCGACCGAGACGGAGATGCCGATGTCGTGCTCGATGTTGCGCGCGAACCGCGCCAGCACCTTGGCCGGAACCATGCCGTGCACCCGCTCGGTGCCCGACAGATCGAGAAAGGCCTCGTCGATCGAGAGCGGTTCGACCAGCGGTGTCAGCGCCTGCATGGCCTGGCGCACCTCGCGGCCGACACGGACGTACTTGGCCATGTCGGGCGGGATCACGGTCGCGTGCGGGCAGGCCTCGAGCGCCCTATACATCGGCATGGCCGAGCGCACGCCGTAAGTCCGCGCGATGTAGCAGGCGGCCGACACCACGCCGCGCTTGCCCCCGCCGATGATGACGGGCTTGTCGGCGATGTCAGGATTGTCGCGCTTCTCGACCGTCGCATAGAAGGCGTCGCAGTCGATATGGGCGATGGTCAGGCCTGCGAGCGCGCGGTGGCGGACGAGGCGAGGGGAACCGCAGGCGGAGCAGCGCCGCACGCCCATATCCAGATCGGCCAGACAATCCCGGCAGAAGCAGCGGGGGCCGGCCGTATCTGGGACGGTCACGGCACGTCGCGCTCCCAGGAGGGGTCGCCGAGCGCGTCGCCCAGCACCTGCCGCGCCGCAGCAACGTTGGTCGGATGCAGCTCCGCGGTCGAGGCAAAGGCCTTGACGGTGGCGTCATCGCGCATCACGAAATCGAGTACGCTGAGGAGGAAATTCGGGTCCGAGGCGGCATTGCGCAGGGTCTCAGGACCGACGCCTGTCTCAGCCAGGAACAGGCCAAGCCGCTCCGGATCGCCGGCCACGAAGGAGAGCGCCTGAATCGCAACGATTTCAGCGACTTCGCGAGGGTTGTGAACAGGCTTTTTCAAGGGTTCGGTTTGCCTTTCCGTTAACTTTCGGTGTCTACTTTGAAGCCATCATGCCCGAGTCTCAAGACCGCCGACAAGCAACTGGAAACCACATCGCAGAAAGTCGGCCCTCGGGTTTAACGAAACTCAAGCGAATCTGAGGCTAGTTTGAATCCAGTTTTCGAAGCGCCGGCGAGCGGCGCCTGAGGCGTCACATGTATACGGCTTCGTGCCAATCAGGAGGGCGGGATGGCTAAGACCGTCCTGATCGTGGAAGACAACGAGCTCAACATGAAGCTCTTCCGCGACCTGTTGGAGGCACACGGTTACCAGACCTCCGGCACCAGCAACGGCTACGAGGCGCTCGACCTCGTTCGCAAGATGCGGCCCGACCTCGTGCTGATGGATATCCAATTGCCGCAGGTCTCGGGCCTCGAGGTCACGCGCTGGATCAAGGACGATCCGGAGCTGCGCGCCATTCCCGTCGTCGCGGTCACGGCGTTCGCGATGAAGGGCGACGAAGAGCGCATCCGCGAGGGCGGCTGCGAGGCCTATTTGTCCAAGCCGATCTCGGTCGGCAAATTCATTGAGACGGTCCGGCGTTTTATCGGATAGGAAGTGAGTTCAAAGTGTCCGCGCGTATCCTGGTTGTCGATGACGTTCCCGCCAACGTCAAACTCCTCGAAGCTCGCCTGTCCGCCGAATATTTCGACGTGATGACCGCCTCGAACGGGACCGAGGCGCTGGCGCTGGCCAGCCGCGCCGAATGCGACATCATCCTGCTCGACGTGATGATGCCCGACATGGATGGCTTTGAAGTCTGCCGCCGCCTGAAGACCGATCCGGCGACGCACCACATCCCCGTCGTGATGGTCACTGCGCTCGACAGCCCCGCCGACCGCAATCGCGGGCTGGAAGCCGGCGCCGACGATTTCCTCACCAAACCCGTCTCCGACGTCGTGCTGATCGCGCGCGTGCGCTCGCTGACGCGGCTGAAGATGATGACCGATGAGCTGCGCATGCGCGCCATCACCTCGCTCGAGATCGGCATGCAGGCGCCCGAGCGCAGCGCCGTGGCCGACACCGGCCGGGGCGGCCGCATTCTGCTGGTCGACGACCGTCAGTCCTCCTATGAGCGACTGGCGACGATCCTCGCCGCGGAGCACACCATCGACGTCGAGCCGAACCCGACCGAAGCGCTGTTCCACGCCGCCGAAGGCAACTACGACCTGCTGATCGTCTCGCTCGACCTCAACAATTTCGACGGGCTGCGGCTGTGCAGCCAGGCGCGCTCGCTGGAGCGCACGCGCCATGTGTCGATCCTGGCGATCGCGGACCCCAAGAACTCGACGCGGCTGCTCCGCGGCCTCGAGATCGGCGTCAACGACTATTTGCTGCGCCCGATCGACAAGACCGAGCTGCTGGCCCGCGCCCGCACGCAGATCCGCCGCCGCCGCTACACCGATCATTTGCGCGACAACGTGCAGAACTCGATCGAGATGGCGATCACGGACGCGCTCACCGGCCTGCACAATCGCCGCTACATGGAGAGCCATCTGGCGACGCTCGCTGACCAAGCCTCGACCCGCGGCAAGCCCCTGGCACTGATGATTTTGGACATCGACTATTTCAAGTCGATCAACGACAATTACGGCCACGACGCCGGCGACGACGTGCTGCGCGAGTTCGCGGTGCGCGTGCGCAAGTCGATCCGCGGCATCGACCTGGCCTGCCGCTACGGCGGCGAGGAGTTCGTCATCGTGATGCCGGAGACTGACCTCCACGTCGCCGGCATGGTCGCCGAGCGCCTGCGCCGTTCGATCGCGGGCGAGCCGTTCGCCGTCCACAAGGGCACCAAGCGCATCGAGGTCACGATCTCGATCGGCCTCACCACGCTGGAGCAGAAGGGCGAGGCGGTCGCCGACGTCCTCAAGCGCGCCGACACCGCGCTCTACCGCGCCAAGCACGACGGCCGCAATCGGGTGGTGTCGCAGGCGGCGTGAGGCCGCCTGCAACAAAAACTGCGAGAACAACCCCATGCACAGTGGCCGGCGTTAGCCGGATCATTGGCTTATGCGGGTAGCGAGGCGGGCCTATGCCGATTGCCCGGGCGTTTGACACGTCGGGCAAAACAGGAGCATTTTGATAGGATCGGGCAGGGCGCGGTTGTTGCGCGAAGCCCTCTCCCCAAGCTCCGCTGTTCCACAAGCTCCGCCGTCATTCCCCGCGACCCGGCTACGCCAAGGCTTCGCCGGGGTTTGAGGTCGAGGGGCGCCGAAGCTTTAGCGTAGGCGGCAGGCGGGGAATCCAGTACGCCGCGGCCTCGCGGTTCAATCACAACCGCCGCTGGAATACTGGATCGTCGTCCGTGAAGAATGCGGATTGATCTGAGAAATAAGCAGAATTTGTCTTGATGTAGTATTCGATTTTGCAGGAAAGCGGGGTGTTGGACCTCGCTTTCTTG
>NZ_SPVJ01000066.1:0-29162 GCF_004634465.1 Bradyrhizobium sp. MOS001 | reverse complement strand
GGCCAGTCATTGGACGCTCCGACGCGAGACATCGGCCGCCTGCAACGATTGGCGACCACGGCCGCGTGCCGACCTATCCGTTTGCACACACCCAAGACCCGTTGCGGACATTGCGTCGCACGGTTAGGGCGGGCTGCCAGCCCTTTTCTCGCTCGGCTCCCGGTTGAAAAATGCTAGGCTGTATGCCTCAGTCGGGCGCTTCAAACGAGTAATTCAATGAGGCGGCGCGAGTTCATCACGCTCGTCGGCGTTGCCGCGGTTATGGGCCCGAGCCCGGCGCGGGCGGAGCAGACGAAAAAGCTACCCATCATCGGATTCTTGGGCCCGGCCTGGTCGGCCCAAGATTTCGAGGATCAGTTGCGCGAACTCGGTTGGATCGCGGGGCGGACCGTTGCGATCGAGTATCGCTCTGCGGAGGGACATACCGAACGCTCCAAGGAAATTGCGACCGAGTTCGTCCGGCTCAAGGTGAATGTCATCGTCACGGTGGGGGGATCTCCGACTCTCGCGGTAAAACGCGCGACATCGCTCATCCCAATTGTCTCCATTTCTGGCGACCCTGTTGGCAGCGACCTCGTCGCAAGTTTGGCCCGACCGGACGGCAATGCGACCGGCCTGGCGCTCAACCCCATCAGTCTTGCCGGCAAGCGCCTCGAGCTGTTGCGCGAGGTTGTCCCAGGTTTCCGCCGCTTGTCCGTTATGGTCAATGCCAATAGCCCCGGTTTCAAAAACAGGATGGATGAGGTGCAGGCGGCGGCATCCGCGCTCGGCCTCGAGGCGACGATATTGGAAATCCGGCGCGCAGAGGACGTTGCATCGGCTTTCGAGGCCCTCAGGGACCGTGCGGACGCACTCTATGCCGTCGGCGTCCCACTCACCTTCGCCATTGCGACCCGAGCGCTGACCGCGCGAATTCCAACGATGTTTGAATACCGAGAGTTCGTCGATGCGGGCGGGCTGATGTCCTACGGCGTGGACGCAACCCACCTATGGCGGCTTGCTGCGACCTTTGTCGACAGGGTTTTGCGTGGGGCGAAGCCCGCCGACTTGCCAGTCCAACAGCCGACCAAGTTCGACCTCGTCATCAATCTGAAGACCGCCAGGGCACTCGGTCTGAAAGTACCGGAGTCATTCCTGTTACGCGCCGACGAGGTGGTTGAATGAGCGCGGCTGCCGGGCAGCCACCAAGGGACCGCCGCCCAGGAACTGGCTGGAACGTATGTCGGCCCGAGCTGCATGGTGTGAGACGAGAGCAAATATCGCTGCATTGGACAACAGGCCGAGATTTCGCGAGAGCGGCACGGCGGGCCTCCAGCTCTTATTTTGCGTTTGCGAATACATCCGCTGCGTAGACGACCTTGCCACCCACGACCGTCAGCAGAGACGCCGTGGCGCCAATTTGCTCGACGGGGACGGACATGAAGTCCCGATCGAGAACCGCGAAGTCGGCGAGCTTGCCGTTTTCGAGCGTGCCGCGCCGCGTCTCGTCGAAGCAGAACCAGGCGCTTCCCACGGTGTAGAGGCGCAAGGCCTCTTCGCGGCTGGGTGTTTCGTCCGGGCCGCGCGTCGATAGTCCGCCGACGGTCTTGCCGTCGAGCATCCATTGCAGCGCCACGAACGGATTGTAGGATGCGACCCGATGCGCATCCGTGCCGGCCCCGACATGGACGCCCGTCCGCAACGCCGTGACGATGGGCGGCATGCTGCGCGCGGCTTCGCCCGCCTGCGCCACGATACGGTCGCCTCCGAGGTACATGGCGTCCTGCATGGTCCAGCCCACACCAAGGGCCTTCATCCGCGCCAGCGTTTCGGGCGAGGTGTTGTCGAGATGGGCGATGGACCAGCGCAGCGGCGCGATCGGCGTCTCCTTGTTGACCTCTTCATAGAGGTCGAGGAGGTGATGGACGGATTTGTCTTCCTGCCAATGGATGGTGACCGTCAGCCCTTGTTTTGCCGCCCAGCGAATGATCTCGAGGAACTTGTCCTTCGCCGCCGCGTCGGGCGCGTTGTTGTTGTACATGGCGCCGGTGATCCGCTCGCCGATTCCGTTGAATCGCAGCATGTCGTCGCCGAATCCCATCGGCAGGAACGGCGTGAGGTTCTTGTACTCCTCGAATTCGGCGCCGACATTCTGGGCGAACAGGCTGTAGGAGACACGCACCGAAAGTGATTTTTCACGCCAGAGCTTTTGCAAGGCGGCGTAGTGGCTGGGATAAATGCTGAAACCGCCGGGATCCACGATCCCGGTAATTCCGAGACGATTGAGCTCCGTGAAGAACTGCCGGGTCCCGGCGACATTGTCCTCGAAATTGGGCCTCGGCAGGCGATCGAACAGCGCGGAGATACTGACGATGGAGCCGTTGAACCAGCCCGTGGTTTCGCCCGATGTGGCACGCTCGGCCGTGATCCCGGCCGGCAACTGATCCGCGGAGATCCCGAGGGCTTGCTGCGCCTTCGGCGTCATCAGCAGCGCCGAATAGAACAGCTGGATGTAGGCCGGATTGTCGGGAACGGCCGACATCACCTCGGCGAGCGTCGGCCGCCGCTTCTCCGCAAATTGCAAGTCGCTCCAGCCACCGGCCACGATGATCCAGGACACCGGGCGCGCTTTGGCCGCCTGGCGCAAGCGTTCCATGGCTTCGCCAATGGTCTTTGCGCCGATCCAGTTGACCTCGGTGGCGTAGGTGAGGCCGGCGCGCACGGCGTGAATATGGGAATCGATCAATCCCGGAATGATCGTGCGTCCGCCGGCGTCGACGCGGCGCGTCGCGGGCCCGATCAGGCCTTCCATGGCATCGTTGCCGCCAACTGCAACGATCTTGCCGTCGCGGACGGCGAGCGCCTGCGCGATCGTCGATGCAGGATCCAGCGTCACGATCTTTGCGTTCGTGACAATGAGGTCGGCCGTTTGTGCGTAAGCCGAAGTGGCCCAGCACGAGATCACCAAAATCGCCAGAAGCTTGCGCATGTTCAGTCCCGGAATGAGAGAGGCAGGAATGAGAGAGGCAGGAACGGCGCCACACATCCGCCGCTGGATGCGCTCGCGGGCATCGCGTGTCGCAACGGGGAGTGTCGCGATCTTGATCATGTCTGGCTCCAACAAAATCAGCCGGTCCACCGGAAAATTCGGTCAAGGCCCAAATCATTGATTTCGCAGCCCGCCTTCGCCCGTCGGGCTTCGGCGCGGCAGCCTTCGCCGCTTCGCTTGCCATTTGCGGCACCGGTTTGCCTAGCCGAAGCTCGCGAAGCGTGTCGGGACCAATCAAAAGCGAGTCGCTTAACCCATTGATTTATCGTGGCCTGCCAAAAATTCGCGAGTCGAGAAACCCAAGAATCATGAGTCGATTTTCACCAAAAGCCAAAACTCGTGAGTCGATAGGGGAAGCGCGCTCGATATTGAGTTCTGAGTTCGCGTTGCCCGCTAAATGTCGTAGGTCGAAGTCTCGTCAAAGGCAGCCTAGCGGGTCGCGACTCGTGAACTAGGCCGCGAATTCTGACAAAAGCTCGAGCCAACCACCTAGTCCTTGATGGATGGAACTCCGCCTGAACCAGGGGCTCGGCTCTTGATCCTAGCCACAACTCCGGCGGCGAACTCACTCTTGCTGCTCAGCCCTCTCAAGGCTGAAACAGGGGATCGATTCCCCTAGGGAGCGCCAGCAAGTGTTTTTCAGTCACTTACATCAACAAATAGCGGCGCTAGCGGCATTCGATAGCGGCAATTCGCGGGGTCGCCACGCTCGCCGGGCGAGTGCTTCGTGAAGTTGAATTTGGTTGGATATGGAAATCGACGAAAACCTGATCCGCCGCGACCTGACGTCGGCGCAACGGGCGAAGCTGATCTCCAAGCGAAAGGCGGCTTGACGGCCTTATGGACAGTTTCGCTAAGGACACGGCGGCAAAATCTGGCAAGTCCGAGCGATCGATTGAGCGCGACGTAACCCGCGCCAAAGCGCTAGGCTCCGACCTTGATCGCGTGGCCGGGACGTCGCTGGAGAAGGAGCGCTTAACTGGACGCGCGGGCGTGCTGCAGACCACAGTAGCGCTTGTTCCAGATTTAACCTTCCGCGACGACATCAAGCTTAATCCGCGTCTTCGATTGCACCCGAGCTGCGGAGCGCTAACCTCTCTGCACCGGACATTGCCCCGTCCGGGTTCACCATGGCGAGGTCGTCGCGCCAAGATACTCGGCGCGGCGGCTTCGTTTATCTACCGCAACGGTATGAGCTTCATTTGGCGAATAAGCCCGACGATGACCGGTTCGATCTCGTTGAGATGCGACGACAGATCACGAACTTACGCTCGCAACACTCTGACAATCTTCTCGTCACATCGCGATTGAACCGCTTCTTCGTGAAGATTGCATTTTTATCTGAGCCGAAGGATGCAGCACACGCGCAGCACCTGCGGTCCGAATTCGCGCGGACGCTGCAAGGTATTGAAACGATCGTCACCCGGAGGCCATCTGCGAAGCGATCTGGTATCGTTAAGCGGCCCAAGTAATGCTAACGCGGGTGCGCTCTTGCGCTCGCCGGGTCCGGGTCCGGGGCCGATGGTCGATGGAGTCGCGAAGTCGTCCTCGTTTCGCGTATCGAAGCCGCATCGCCGCGTTGGCGTTGATGCACCGCATTCCGAGCTTCGCAACATCGCCGGATTTCGTCGGGGAAGGTGGTCTACTCGCTTACGGTGCGTCGAGACGGCGTCATTTTATTCGATCAGCTTACCACGTCAAAGGAATCCTTGAGGGTGCACGAGCCAGCGACTTGCCCGTCGAACAGCCGACGCGGGTCGAGTTATGGATCAACGTTAGAACTGCAAAAGCGCTCAAGCTCGTAGTTCCGACGACACTACTCGCACAAGCTGACTCAAATAATTGAGTAGACGCAAAAGACGTCTATTGGCACGAGCCCGACCAGTCGCGTTGGTCTGCCAAATTCCGTTCACGCGAGTAGACCGGAAGTCACCGGCTCAAAGGTGGACCGGTGCGTACGACCCGGACCTTGGCACGGGACCTCTGTCCTGGGCTTTTCATTAGGACCACGGCGGCTCTTCGCTCGCCCCGATTGCCTCGTGGTGGATTGTGAAGCCCGCCGAACGTCAGCAACACAGTTCTTACAGAGGCAGGATCGAAACCAATATCCTTGGCGTTTGGTGGATGTGCCTCGCTGCCCTTCAATCGGAGCGTCAAGTGCAACTGCTCGCAAAGGTGCCGAACCACGAGATTGACCTGATCGTCAGTCATGATCTGCTTTTCCCGCTACCATCTTGCGGCCCAACTGGTAGCACATCTGATAGCCCTACACGCAACGACCCCGCCTCGCGAGTCGCGTGGTAGGGCCGCCTGCCGTCCGGACTTGGGCTGGATGAGTCGAGCCGGCCAACTCAATTTATTCCCGGTCAAAGTGAAGAGGTGACTGCGCAAAAGGAGCACTCCGTTGGGTATCCTAATGTGACAGATCGATTGTCCTAATTCGGACAGCTCCAGGCGGCTGGCCGCACGCTAAGGGTTCACTCGGGAGGGTCATTCCCCTTCGGCTCTTGTAAAAACTTTGGCGGATGAACTGACCCCTGAGCTGCGACCATCGATCTATCGGGCCTAGTGCTCGACCTCGGAGGTAAGCCGCTTTCCGACATCAGTAGTCACATCGTGACACGGTAACGAAGTCTCAACCCTACCTGGCTCGACCCTCATTTGTGTTTTGAGTTTCCTCGTTTGTATGCTTGAGCATCGCTTTGAGTTCTTCTTCGAGCGATCGCGGCGAAATTCCGAGTGAACCGAATCCCGGCCGGCTGCCCGAGACCATCGTGTCGATCTGCATAAGCTCAACCTGATTGCGCGTGAGCGGCGGGTGCGGCAGGATCTCAGCGAGGCCGGCGGCGGCATTCCAGAAAGCAAAGGGTATTCGCACCAGCATTGGCCGCAATCCGGCGGTGCGCGCAATGGTCCGCAACAGCTCGCCGTATGAGTAAACGCGCGGGCCGGCCAGTTCGTAGATTGGAAACGGTCTTTGTGTTTGCCGCAGGACCTGTGCGATCGCCGCGGCGACGTCGTCCACGTACACCGGCTGAAGCCTCGTCCTGCCGTCGCCGAATAGCGGATAAGCCGGCAGGGTCCGAAGCAGCCCAAGAATTGTCGTGAGAAAGGCGTCGTCCGGCGCGAACATTACCGCCGGGCGGATAACGACTGCGCCAGGGAACGCCGCTTGCACAGCCACCTCGCCCTCGCCGCGATTGCGAATATAGGGCGACGGCGATGTGGGGTCAGCGCCTATGCCTGATAGGTGCACAAACCGTTTGACCCCGGCCCGCCGTGCCACTCCAGCGATCCTGGCGGCCGCTTCGACGTGCACCGAATGAAATGTGTCGCCTCCATGCTCGGTGTAAAGGCTGATCGCGTTGACGACGCCGTCGGCACCCATAACGGCGGCCTCTACAGAGCGCTCGTCATGGGCATCAGCGATGACCTGTTCCGCGTTGTCGCCCTCGGCCCGCGCAGGATGCCGTGAGGCTATACGCACCGTAACGCTGGAGACGCTCAAATGGCGTACAACGCGACAACCAACGAAGCCGGTCCCCCCAAACACGGTCACGCGGTTCATTCCCCGGTCCATCCCACGATCCTGCGCAACGTTCTGTATTGACCCGCCGAGCGCCGCGCGCACTGCCTCAGTGGCCTCCGCCGGCGAACTGCCTTTGTTGAGATGATGTGAGATCACATCAATCAAAATGTGCGCTGCAGGGCCGACCGTTTGCCACTCTCTCCTTGCTTGATCGATTAGCGGCTGCGCCTCATTATAGAGCGTTTCCGCCTGTTCGATGATCGGATGTGCCTTACTGAGAAGATCGATCAGCGCCTTGGTCGCGGGCAACGACCGCTCAATTTGTTCAAGCTGCGCGTCGCTGAGACCGGAAACGTGACCAATGACTTCAATGAGCAAGTGTTTCAGCATAGCGCAACCTGCTGGTAGCGACGCACTAACTCAGGGCAACCAAGCGAAAGTAGGCACGGGCTCGGGGGGCGTCAGTTGTTGTCTCAGCCGACAGGGTCCGGCCGCCAAGCTCTCGGAGCTTGGAACAATCGCGCGCAATGGTGGATGATATTTGATCCACATCGATTATGTCCAGCATCTGGACCCAAATTTTCGTTAGCTGCCTTGGGCAAGGCCTTTGGGGAGTGCAAGGCTGACAAGTCTTGGTACGTCCTAGAAAACACGACGTCGGGCCACTCTGTTAGGACACATCCGGCGGGGCCGCCTTGCCGAAAGAGGCGCGGTATTGAGAACTGTCCTGATGGACGGTGATGGGCTCAGTGCCCAAGTCGAACGGCTTGAAGCGGTGGAGACGGGTCGGCGGCACCGCTGGTCCGAGGACGTGCGTGTGGCCATTTCCCGGCGAAACCGGTACGACACTTTCATTCAGGGATTATTTTTCGGGTCGGCAGAACCTTTAGCGTTACCCAGCCGATCTTGTCGTGACCGCCAATCTTCCGCCAAGAAAAACGATTCTTGTATCGAATACTTGGAGAGCTGTGAAAGGCGATGAGCGGAGAGGTACGTGGGCAACCGCGTGCACTGGCCTAATCTCTGAACCTCAGAGACGCGCTGGCGCGCGGAAAAAACGTCGCGAAATTCGATAGGGGTGATCCAATCTTTGCGCGGACCGCAAGCAGTTCTGGAGCTAGATGCATGAAACTATCCGGCGGAGCGAAGCGAACATCAGGCCACCGCTCATACAGCTGCCGTCGCACGTAAATGCGCAACAATCCGACCATCGTGCAAAAATACGGCGGCGTCTGTCTAGAAACCCCGGAAAAAATCCGCGCGGTTGCGAGGAGCCTCGCCGATTTGCACAGCCGTGGTCATCGCGTCGTGGCGATCGTTTCAGCGATGGGTAAGACGACCGACGAATTAATTAAGGCGGCTTATCAAGTAAGCCCGCATCCCAACCGCCGCGAACTGGATATGTTGCTAACGACCGGTGAGCGCATCAGCATGTCGTTGATGAGCATGGCCCTGTCTGATCTCGGTGCGCCAGCCATTAGTTTTACCGGGAGTCAGGCCGGTGTAATGACAGACGAATCTCATTCTTCCGCGCGAATTTTAGATGTGCGGCCTGCGCGCGTGCTCGAAGAACTCGATCGCGGACGCATCGTGGTTTTAGCGGGCTTTCAAGGCGTGAATCCGCGAACCAAAGAGATCACCACACTAGGCAGGGGCGGCAGCGACACCACTGCCGTCGCCATGGCTGCGGCGCTAAAGGCCGAGCGCTGTGAAATTATCAAAGAGGTCGACGGAATTTGCTCGGCCGATCCGCGCGTCGTGGCGAGCGCAAAGCCATTGCGCCGGCTGGATTTTGCATCGTTATCCGAAATGTGTTTTTGGGGCGCCAAGGTTTTGCATTTTCGCAGCGTGGAGCTGGCACAAAGCCAAAATATCCCTTTGTTCTTACGAAAATGGGGCAATTACGAACACAGCACGCGAGTGATGAAAGAGGTTATCGGAATGGAAACCGGAAAAATTCTGGCCGTCAATTCGATGGCTCGTATTGAGCATGTGGAGATCGCTTCAACGAATCTCAGTCATGGTTTTGAGAAATTTGCGCAGCATCTCAAGCAAAACGGCCTATCTTGGCCGCAAGTCCTCGTCTCGGCTTTCACCGCCGGAAAAACGCGCATCATGATGACTTGCGAGTCGGAAACGCTCGACACTCTGCTGCGCACGCTGGAAAGGAGCAAGGACTTGCGCAAAGGGCGTGAGACTTTGAGTTCGGTGAGCCTCACTTGCTTCGGCGGCGTTTCTTCAGACTTGCCATTTCAGGCGATGCAAATTCTGCAATCCCACGGGATTGTCGTTGAAAAGTACGTTCTATCACCACATTCGATAAATTTGTTCGTTCCTGTGGAGACCCGCGAAGCCGCGGTCAGGGCCTTGCATTCGCTGATCTAACAACCTCTTTGAGAAGATATCACGAAATCGCGTATGGGGAGGGATGGTCAAGAGGGGCGGCTCGCCGGCTCGATGCGGCGACAACGAGAGTTCTTAATCTTGCTGATACGCGCCCGTCCGCCATCGTTGGTGTCAATTTTTTATAGTCGGGAGGCGTCGATCATGCCGGGCACCATTGGTTGGCTACTTCGCGAGGGCGAACGAATTATTGCTTGCAACACAGGTCTATTGGGTGACAAGCACCTTCTAATCGGCGCTACCCGCGTTCGTAACGAAGCGCTTATTCTCAGAGACACACTGGATTACGTGGGCAAGCAGGTCGATGCGATTGTCGCTTATGATGACGCGAGCACGGATCGTACGCTGGAGATTCTATGCGAACACCCGAAAGTCGCTCTGATTGTGACAAATCGTTCATGGGAAGCTGACATCGAGGCGCGCCGGATTGCTGAGGGTCGGCATCGCGGCCTCTTGTTGCAGACGGCGCGCGAGCATTTGCAGTTCGACTGGATGTTTTGCTTCGATGCGGATGAGCGCGTTACCGGGGATTTACGCGGATTCATAGAAGGAACGCATTCTAGCGAATGCGACGGCGTGCGGGTTCAACTGTTCGATGCCTATATGACTCCTGGGGACCACGCACCCTATCAGGCCGATCGCGAACTGTTGGACTTTCGTCGTTTCTTTGGTCCGGAAAGGCGAGACATTCTGATGTTGTGGCGAAACCGGTTGCAGGTCACCTTCGCAGAGCACCATGCGCGCGAGCCGGGTGGCGTTGAACGCGTGGCGACTGGCCTCTATTGCCAGCACTACGGCAAATCGTTGTCGGTCGACCATTGGGAAGAGACCTGCGACTACTACATGCGACACTTTCCGTTCGATACCTACGGACGAAAATGGCGTGAACGCAAAGGTCGAGCAATCCACACCCAATCGGACTTCATGCGGCCGTTGTACGAGTGGGGTGACGGGCTCTTCGCGAATGCGATCAAGATGTGATTGTCCGAAAACTGAGCCGCCCCCGTGCCAATGCGGCCGCTTCGAAGTCGGCTTCGTTGATCTGGACGCGTTTTGGTCTGCGTTCGGTCGTGTTCGTTGTGTTCCGGTGAGATCGTTTCTGGTGCGAAACTGGTGCGGTAGATGGTCTGAGATTTTCGTGCCTGACGTGCTGTTTCGCAACGCCTCCCGAAGATTGTTCGTGACCAGCGCGCCAAACAAATCGCGCCCAACAAGCCTTGCCGCCCCGCGCGGTCGACGAACCTCGCTCCGGGATGAAGCCGGCTCTGACGGTTCCAAACTAGGAACCTGACAGGCGCTGAGCGCAAGAATCCCGGGAGGTGTGAGGCGGCTCACACCCCCACGTCAGGCTTCGCGCTAATCAGATCGCTGCGGGGATTTCTGGCGGACAGGAGATTTCGCATGAAGCCTTTGATCATTTGTTCCATCGCCGCTGTTGGTCTGCTTGCTGCTGTGACCGGCATCCCGCGATCACACTCGAACGCAACGGTCGGGCGCGCCGGAACATCAAGCACGTCGACATTGCAGGGCATGCAAAGCGGTCGAAGCGCAGACAAGCTGCCGGTCGACGATTTTGACGATCGGTCATTGGTCTTTCCGCGGGATTCCAAGCGCTAAGGCATGATCCGAAAAAGTGCGCAGCGGTTTTCCGAAAAGATCATGCTCAAACAACAACCTAAAGCGCGATGACGATTCATCCCAATCTCATCGCGCTTTAGGCAGAAGGCCGCGCAGCAGACCGTTCAGCCAGGGCTCGCAAATCGATGCGCTTGAGCCTGCGAGGTCGAACGAAATCGTGGTCGAGAGGCGGGGCTACGGGCCCAGGAAAGCGGGCGGAATCGGGTAGTCGTTCCCCAAAAGGCCGAGCAATTCCAGCTCGCCTCGATGAGCGTCCAGTTCCAGAATGGCCAAGAGAAGCATCAGCACGGCCGCGGTATAGATGAGGAACGGTGACGTTTCAGCGGGCACATCGTCACGGTGTGGCGGTATCGCATCGCGAAGTGATCGCCACAACGAAATGAAATGCAGATACGTTTTAGGTCGTATTTGCATGACGTCGTCCTCGACGTGTCAGATCAAGCATAGGTTCAGGCTATGCCCGGTTCAAGCCGACAACAGCCGTTGCGGCATTGAGTAGCGGAGCCATGCCCGTCCTGCGGTGCAGCATGGAAACCGGATAACGGCTTCAATCATTGACGAGACCGAGCGAGTGCACGTACGCCGTGTCAACACCGACGACATGCCCGAACGACCTGTAAGCCGCAGATGAATTGGGTCCCACGTCTCAGCACCAGTCTCTGCATCGTTGCCGCTCTGTTGGCGATGCATTCAGCGCCGGCGCCAGCGCAATTGACAGGTCACGGTGGGCCCGTGCGGGCGATTGCGATTTCCAGTGATGGCAAAAATGTTCTGTCGGGCAGCTTCGACACCGCCGCCATCCGATGGTCGCTCAAGACCGAATCCGCCGAGCAGGTCCTTCGCTTTCACTCCGATGCGGTGAACGCGGTGGCCTTCCTGAAGGATGGGCGGATGGTGACTGCCGGAGCGGATGCGAAGGTAGCGATCTGGACGCCTGGCCGGCAGCAGCCGGATCAGGTTTTCGAGGGCCATGGCGCGCCGATCGCTTCACTTGCAGTCTCGCCGGATGGCGCAAGAGTGGCTTCTGCCTCCTGGGACCATACAGTTCGTATCTGGTCGCTCGGCGATGGCGCGCAGCAGGTGCTGGAAGGGCATGCGCAGAACGTCAACGGCGTCGCATTCACGCCGGATGGACGATCGCTGGTGAGCGTGGGTTACGATCGTGAACTGAGGATCTGGCCATTGGCGGGTGGCACCCCTAATGTCATCACGCTGGGCTCACCCCTTAATGCCGTGGCAGTCGCGCCTGACGGCGAGATCGTAACGGGTGGTGCTGATGGCAAGCTACGCTTTCTGATGTCGGAGGGCCGGGAAAGCGGCGAGGTGCAAGCTGGCCAGACGCCGATTGTCGCGTTGTCGATCTCTCCAGACGGCACGTCGGTCGCTGCTGCAGGAATTGGCGGTGTCGTGACGGTCATCGACCGAAAGGCGCGAGGCATCGCGCGAAGCCTGGTCGATACAGGTTCGCCCGTGTGGTCGGTCGCTTTCCTGCCGGACAACGCAACATTGCTGACGGGCGGCGTCGACGGCAGGATCCGGCGCTGGAATGCGCTGACCGGCGCCCCCATCGGCTCATCGTTGCAAGCTACGCCGCACGATCCGCTTGCAGCCTATACGGGAGATCACGGGGCCGAGGTGTTCAGGGCGTGCGTTGCCTGTCATACCCTGTCCGAGCAGGACGCGCAGCGCGCCGGCCCCACGCTTGCGGGCTTATACGGCCGCAGGATCGCGTCGCTGCCTGGTTATCGCTTCTCCGACGCGCTCAAAGCGATGGACATCGTGTGGACGCCCGAGACCGTGTCAAAATTGTTCGAACTCGGTCCGAACGCCTATACGCCTGGCACAAAAATGCCGGAGCAGCGGATTGGATCCGCGAAGGATCGCAAGGCGCTTACGGATTTCCTGGCGCGCGCCACCGCCAAGTAGCTAACGCTTGGTCTCACGCTCACGGAGATAATCATCGGTCGTGCGAGGCGAAGCGCGTTCGGGCACGCCGGCGAACGGGTCGAACTGTTGTTCACTCATGGCGGTGACGCGGCAGTCCGCGCACATTCTGACCACGTCCAGCCGCTTGTCGCCCGCGGGATACATCCAGTGTCGGCCCTCGAGTTTCGCAGCGATCTTCTCGATCGTGCTCTTTACCCCAAAGGGCTTATTGCAGCGGATGCAAAGCGCCGGCTCCTCCTCCTTGATGATCCGTGCCGGAGCCCTTGCGGCCCGGAAATCGATCTGCGGCTTCAGAGTGATCACCTTTTCCGGGCAGGTGCTCTGGCATAATCCGCACTGCACGCAGGCATCTTCGACGAATTTAAGCACGGGACGTTCGGGATCGTCGCGGAGAGCCCCGGTGGGACAGGCCGACACGCAGGCCAGGCACAAAGTGCATCCGTCCGTATTGACGGTAACCGTACCAAGCGGCGCGCCCTGGGACAGCGCAATGACGTCGGTCGGCACAGGCGCAACGCGGTGCAGTTCGTGAAGAGCGAAGCGAAGCAGGTCGCGCCGCTTGCCTACCGTCTTGAAGGTTGCGGGACGCTCCACGGCCGGCGCGGGTTCAATCGACCGCAGCACTTCGCCCAGCACGTCCGGGTCGTCCGTTTCGATAGTCGCAACCCGGCGCCCCGAAAAACCTAATCCGGAAACAATGGCATCAGCCATCGTTATGGTTTGAGAAAGCCCGGAGATGTCGTGCAAAGGTCTTGCGCGGAGGAGAAAGCGTATCCCCGCTGCGCCATAGGCGAAGGATGCCACGACCGCTTCCAATCCAACCTGTGTCACCTCGTTGACGGCGAACGGCAGCACATTGGCGGGAAGCCCGTCGCCGTGGCGGGCGAGCGCATCGATCAGCGTGCTGCCATGTTGGGTGTCGTGCAGCAGCACGACCGCACCGGAGCCGCCGGCTTCGCGGTAGGTCAAAAGCATTGCGCGCAATTTGTGCAGCAGCGCATCGGGCGGCGGAAGGGCATAGGTTGCTGCACCCGTCGGACAGGCCGTGGCGCACTGGCCGCATCCGGCGCAGACCTCGGCGTTGATCTTGACGTGATCGCCATGTGGCGTGATCGCTCCGGTCGGGCAGAGATCGAGACAGCGATGGCAACCCGTCAGCCTCGAGCGCGAATGGACGCAGATCTCTGCGGTGAAATTGACGTATTTCGGCTTGTCGAAGTTGCCGACGAGGTCGCGTGCCCTGAGCACCGCACGCAGCATCGCGGCCGGGTCCCGCGGATCCGCGCGGAGATAGCCGTCGCGCAAGTCATGCGCGGGAAAAAGCGGTTTCCCGCCGGAGAGATCAAGGACGATGTCGCAGCGCGAAGTCAGGCCGTCGCACGGAGCCTCGAAGACGAGCGTATCGCGCGAGGAGGGGCGGGGGGCCGCATAGTCGTCGACCGTCAACTCGAAGGCCCCCAAATGGCCCTTGGCGTTACGGATCGTTCCTTGGACGATCGGAAAGGATGTCGTCGCCGGCGGCATAATCTGTGACGGCTTTGTGATCATGATCGTCACGTCGAGATGATCGGCAAGCAATCGACCAGCTTCGACCGCAAGTTCGTCGCGGCCATAGATCAGGATCACCCCTTCGCTCGATAGGGTGACCAACGGAAAAGCAGGCGCAGCCTCGGACACAGCGGCGAGCAGTGCTGCCATTTTTGGGCCTGCCTTGGTTCCCTCCACCGACCAGCCGGCCGTCTCGCGAAGGTTGATGAAATCCAGTTTCCCCGAACGCCCCTTCGCCTCGTCGCCAAACAGTGGGGCCTCCTGGGTGCAGCCGACGATGAGCGGTCCTTCCGCCTTCGCCGCGTTGCGAAAATGATCGAGCTCGGCCCTGCAGAGCTGGCGGAACTCGGCGATTTCGCTTTTGCGGCATCCTCGCTTCACGGCGGCCGTATCGAGGCGCATCGTGTCTTCGCACGAGCAGATCAGGATCGTGTTCGGCGGATCAGGCATGCGCAGCCCTTCACCTCCTGAAGAGGTCCGGGAACGACGGCGAGCGGACTCGCGTCGCCCCTCCTGGTCGATTAAGTTATTCTCACAAGAGAAGAAAAGAAAGCTGGAGGTCCGCCTGACACCGACAGCCCCTGGGCACTCATCGGTCACGGAGCCAATCAATCTGCCTCCGCCATTCACGCTGGTGAGGCTGCGCGAAAGTCGTGACTCTTTCGCCCATGCCATGCATATCGCCGAAGAGAGTGGGGCAGGTACGCTGACCTACGTGGGGCGGTTCGATCTTGCCGAGTTCGCAGTCGTCCTTGAACCTGGCGAGCCGTTGCGTACCGCGCGCCGCGCTTTCTATGCGGGGATGGTGGCGCTGACCGACGCCTTGCGCGCGTATGCGCCGCCGAACAAGGAGATCGCGATCGACTGGCCGGACGCGATCCGTGTTGACGGCGGCCTCGTTGGTGGCGGGCGGCTCGGCTGGCCTTCGTCCGCAAAGGAGGACGAGCCGCCGCGCTGGCTGGTGTTCGGTGCCATGATCCGAACGGTTGCGATGAGCGACAGGGAAGCCGGCGTTTATCCGCTCGCTTCCGCCCTGGATCAGGAGGGTTTTGGTGAGGCCGGCGCGATTCAGGTGACGGAGAGCTTTGTGCGGCATCTGATGCGCGCTCTCGACGCCTGGCAAGCCGATGGATTCGACGGCATCGCACGCGAGTTTCTAAGTCGGTTGCCGCGTGCGCGGCAAACCACATATGTGATCGCTGACAACAGTGATCTTATTGCCCGCCGAATTGGGACAAACAGGACCGATCGGCACGACCTGAAGAAGGGCTTGCTATCGCCGTCATGGTTCGATTCAATACTCGGAGGACCGCGTCTGTGAAGCTCTTGCGCACCATCGCGCTCGATCCATCCGACACGTTCGTGTTCGACGTGCCGGCGCAGCCCGGCGATTGGGCGGTGTCGGGCGCCTTCCGCTTTTGTAATCGGGATGCAGCGAAGCTGAGCGGCAAGGACCGTTCGGCGTTTCGAAGCGGTTTCCTCGGCGTGCAATCCTGGGGCTGGTCGACACTGGTGCAAATCGTCCCCGCGACTGAAGGCGATCGCCGGACGTTGGTGGAGCTCCTTGCGAAACAACTGGTCGAACGGTTCGGGGCGCCGGACCTTGCAACCGCGCGCCTTGCCGCTGAAGAGGAAGTCGCCTTTGCGCAATCACTCTGCACACATCCCATCAGCGCGCTGATCGCGGTCCACCGCTCGGCGAGCAATGGCGAGGTCCGCGAGTCATTCCGCAGATTGCAACTGCGCGAGGGCCAGCGTCACGGCAAGGCGTTCTCGTTCATGGAAGTGGAGGATGACACCGAGCCCGACAAGGATCTCAATCTTGCGAATATGAGCGAGGAGCCGTCGCGCCGATGAGGGATTTCTGGATCGCCTGCGGCCACCACCTGCTCGATCACAATGCGAGCGGCGGGCTCGTGGTCACGGATGAGTTCCTGAAGGCCTACTTCGTGCGTCCCGAACTGATGCCGCCGAACGACGCTTGCGCGGTCGAACGCAGGTTGCACCAGGAGCTGCTCGCTGACCCGGGCCGGGCAGTCGCTGCGGAGGAGGTAGCTGCGATCGCCGATGCGGATGCGCGGGAGAACTGGCAATTCGTACTGGCATTTCGGAAGCTTCTGCTGCGCGAACCCACGTTGGAAGCGGCCTATCTTGCATTGGTTCGCTCACGTCACGTCAACCTGCCGCCGCTGTTTGTGAACCACCTTGTTCACGTGATCCTGCGAAATGCGCTTGACGGCTGCGAGGACCCGTTCGTGCTGCGCGCGGCCGAACTGTTCTTCCGGCCGCAGCGTATCGTGCCGCACGAACACTTGCTGCTGTTGGGCGACGAGGAAATCATTGGCGGGCCAAGCCAAACGCCCGTGTTGTCGCTGATGTCCATGTTGGGGGCAACAACCGGCGCGGAGATCGACGTCCTCAGCGAGGGGAATGCCGACAGCTACTGGCAGCGCAGCGATCAGTTCGATCTTGCGCTCGATTTCACCGGCGGAACGCGGGGCCCCGCTGCGCTGGCAGAGGCCATGGGGCGCTGGATTACTCATTTGCTTGGATTTGCCGTCGGAATTGAGCCGCTCACCGCCCTGCGCGATGCGAAGCTCACCTGGTATGTTGGGCTCGATGCTGAAGCCACCCGGATGGGCGACCAGCTTTGGCATGGAGAGGCGCTGGACGACCGCACCGCAAGTCGTGTGCTAGCGCTGTTCCGGCTCACTTTTCCAGATTCCAGCCTGGTCGTTGATGCGGTCGGGGGCGAGCCGGTCTACCTGATCCTTGCAACGACCTCCGATCAGCTGGTGCAGATGAAGCCGCAGAATCTGTTGACGGGGTTGCCGATCAAGCACCTGGAGGCTGCAACGTGAGCCCCGGCGCGCTGCCATTGTTGCGCATTCCGGTCGGCGTTGTCGTCGAGCGCCGCAAGGCGGATTCCCCATGGATTGATTTTGTCTGGCGCGGCATCGGCGTCTTGCCGGATGAGTCGGAGATGATGCCGTGGACTGTCCTACGGGCGCAGGAGGGATTGACGCTCTTTTATGCCGGGAACGCCATGGTCGATCTCTATCGCTCGGAAACCGAGCGCTACCGCGACAATCTTGCCACGGGCGCTCCCCGCATCTGGATCGTATTGACTCCCTCCGAGGGCGCCTGGCCCTATGCCGTTTCGGCCGTCACCGCAGATCCAGCGGAAGGCGAGGCATTCACGGAAGCAGGTGCCAATCTGGTCGAAGCGGTGCCAATGCCTGAGATACTGCATAAGGCGATTGAAAATTTCATCGCCGAGCACCACGTCGAGAGGGAATTCGTCAAGCGCGAGCGACGCCGCGCCGATCCTGAGGCGCTTGCGCGGCGTCACCACGACGGTGAGCACGAATGAGCGACGAGCAATTCCTGGCGCGCTGGGCGCGCCGCAAGCAAGAGGCGAAGGCCGGTCACGCTGAACCAGCCCCTGAAGAAGCCGCTGAGGCGCATGGGCCGGCGCTGTCCAACCGGGCCGCGGCAGAGCCGGCTCCCCCGGAGACGGAGCTGTCGAAATTGCCCCCGATTGAATCGATCGATGCTGCCACCGACATCACGGCTTTCCTGCGCAAAGGCATTCCGCAGGAGTTGAGCCGGGCGGCGCTCCGTCGCGCCTGGAGCGCCGATCCCACCATCCGCGATTTCGTGGGGTTGGCGGAAAACGCCTGGGACTTCAACGACCCGAACGCCATGGCTGGCTTCGGTCCGCTGGACTATTCGGCCGAGCAAATTGACGCTCTCGTCCGCCGCGTCGTCGGGGGCGTGGTAGAGGCCGCCGAGGGCCGCCCCAATCCGCGCGAGGCTGCCGAAGACGCCGCGCGATCGGCTCCCGCGGAGGCCGGTTTCGAGCAATCATCAAATCCGGTGAAGGCGATCACGGAACCTCGACCGCTCGGCGAGTTCGCAGCCGCGGAATTGCCGTCGAATTCTACTGCATCGCAACCCGTAGCTGCGAGTGAAGAGACTCCCCTTCGGCACCGCACACATGGCGGGGCGTTGCCCCGGTAGACTGCGACTAAATGCGATAGCCTCAGGCTATGGCTATCAATTGACCGCTCCCGGACACGCGGCTAGTCTTTGTTACGCAAACGCAATCAAGCGCTTGGCCCCCTGGATGGGAGGTCGGCATGCGCGATGCGGGCCTTGAACGAGCCATCGATGCGGCGGGCGGCGTTGCCGAGCTTGCCCGAAAAATCGGTATTGCCCAGCCCTCGGTGTCGAACTGGAACAGGGTGCCCGCGCAACGTGTGATTGCGGTCGAAGGCGCAACGGGTGTGTCGCGCGAAGTGCTTCGTCCCGATCTCTATAGCGAGCCGGCCGCGCCGGACGACGCGGTTGATCCGACCGATGCCGCGCGCGCGCAGGAATACGCGCTGCTTGCAACCTTGCTCTCGTCCGCGCCGTCGGCCGCATTGCTCGAGCAGATCGCGCAACTGCATGGCGATGCGACGCCGCTTGGACGCGCCCATGCAACCATTGCAGAAGCTGCATCGGTAGCGGCCGTATCCGAGGTCGAGCGCGAATATTTTGACCTCTTCGTCGGTCTGGGTCGCGGCGAGTTGCTGCCTTACGCATCCTATTACTTGACGGGGTTTCTCCACGAACGTCCGCTGTCGCGCCTGCGCGACGATCTCGCCGCGCTCGGCATTGAGCGGGTCGAGAGCAATTTTGAGCCCGAGGATCACGCGGCGACGCTGTGCGAGATCATGGCGGGCCTTGCGGTGGCACGCTTCCCAGTGCCAACGGAAGCACAGCGCACATTCTTCGAGAAGCATGTGTCCCGCTGGATGGGACGTTTGTTTGCCGACATGGAGAAGGCGGAAAACGCCAAATTCTACCGGTCGGTCGGAACACTTGGACGAAATTTTCTGGAAATCGAATCCGAGGCTTTCACGTTCGTCAACTGACCAGCGCCGCTGGTCCAGGAGAGATGCGATGAGGGACGAGCAGAGAACGACAGTCGGACGCCGCGATTTCCTTCGCAAGGTCGGCATCGGCACGGTCGGTGCGGGCGCGACGCTGGCAACGCCCTTGATCACGCCTGCTCAGGCGGACAGCGAGACCGACGATGAGAAACGCAAGGCGCGCTACAAGGAGACCGATCATGTGAAGGCGTACTACCGTGTCAATCGCTATCCGGGTTGAGAGGAGGCGGCCGTGCTGATCAGGAGAACACAACAGCGTTCCGAATCCGCTTCACGCGGATCAATCGCGGGAGGTTTGTCCGGGCAAACCAATGGTCTCGACCGCCGCACCTTCCTGCTCCGGTCTGGCCTTGGTGGCGGCGCTCTCGCTGCAGTGAGCACGCTGCCGGTCGGCGGCGTCCGCAAGGCGAAAGCAGCAGTGGCAGGTCCCCTCACATCGGGAGCAACCGTTCGCAAGAGCGTCTGCACGCATTGTTCGGTTGGATGCACCGTGACGGCGGAGGTGCTGAATGGGGTGTGGATCGGCCAGGAGCCGAGCTGGGAGTCCCCGATCAATCGCGGATCACATTGTGCCAAGGGCGCTTCTGTGCGCGAGCTCGTGCACAGCGAGCGGCGGCTGCGCTATCCGATGAAGCTTGTGGGCGGGCAGTGGACGCGTGTCTCCTGGGATACGGCGATCAACGAGATCGGCGACAAGCTCCTGGAAGTCCGCGAGAAATCTGGGCCCGATTCCATCTATTGGCTCGGCTCGGCCAAAATGACGAACGAAGGCGCCTATCTGTTCCGCAAGCTCGGCGCGTTCTGGGGAACCAACAACACGGATCATCAGGCGCGCATCTGCCATTCAACGACCGTTACCGGTGTGGCCAACACCTGGGGCTACGGCGCGATGACCAACAGCTTCAACGATATCCGCAATGCCAAGACCCAGGTCATCATGGGCGGCAATCCAGCCGAGGCGCACCCTGTATCGTTGCAGCATCTGCTTGAGGGCAAGGAGCTTCAAAAGGCCAACTTTGTCGTCATCGACCCGCGCCTGACGCGAACCGCGGCACACGCGACCGAATATGTTCGGATGCGGCCGGGCACCGACATCCCGGTGCTGTACGGCATGATGTGGCACATCCTCCAGAACGGGTGGGAAGACAAGGAGTTCATCCGACAGCGGGTCTATGGATTCGATGATCTCCGGAAAGAAGTGGAGAAGTGGAATCCGGCAGAAGTCGAGCGTGTCACCGGCATTCCCGGCGAGCAGCTCAAGCGCGTCGCCAAGATGTTTGCTACCGAGAAGCCGGCAACGCTGATCTGGGCCATGGGCCAGACCCAGAAGACCGTTGGCACCGCCAACGTGCGGGCCAGTTGCATCGCACTGCTGATGACCGGCAATGTCGGCGGAGCGGGCATGGGCGCCAACATCTTCCGTGGCCATGACAACGTGCAAGGCGCGACCGATGTCGGGCTCGATATCGTCACGCTGCCGTTCTACTACGGGCTCGCCGAAGGCGCGTGGAAGCACTGGTCGCGGGTTTGGGAAGTCGACCATGAGTTCCTGAAGTCGCGCTTCGACTCCAAGCAGATCATGGAAACGCCCGGCATCCCGCTGACCCGCTGGTTCGAAGCGGTGACGCTGCCGAAAGATCGGATCGCGCAGAGGGACAATGTGCGGGCCGTGTTCGTGCAGGGGCACGCCAGCAACAGCATCACCCGCATTCCTGAATCCCTTAATGGCCTGAAGGCGCTCGAGCTGCTCGTCATCGCCGACCCGCATCCGACGACCTGGGCCTCGCTCTCGGTCGAGGCGGGACGCAAGGATGGAGTCTACATTCTCCCGGTTGCCACGCAATTCGAGTGCAAGGGTTCGCGCGTTGCCTCGAACCGCTCGTTGCAATGGGGCGAGCAGGTCGTGAAGCCGATCTTCGAATCGAAGGACGACCTCGAGATCATCTATCTCCTGGCGAAGAAGTTCGGCTTCGCCGACAAGATGTTCAAGAACATCAAGGTCGAGAACAATCTGCCCGAGGCGGAGGATGTGCTGCGTGAGATGAACCGCGGCAGCTGGTCGACGGGATATTGCGGGCAATCGCCCGAGCGCCTCAAGGCGCATATGAAGAACCAGGCGAAGTTCGACATGCTGACGATGCGGGCGCCCAAGGACGATCCCGAGGTCGGCGGCGACTATTACGGTCTGCCTTGGCCGTGCTGGGGATCACCTGAAGTCAAGCATCCGGGCACGCCGCTGCTCTACAACACCAATCTGCACGTGATGGACGGTGGCGGCACGTTCCGTCCGCGCTTTGGCGTCGAGCGCGAAGAGAAGCTGCCCGACGGCACCACGCGCAAGGTCAGCCTGCTCGCGGACGGCTCGTACTCGAAGGGTTCGGCGATCGAGGACGGCTATCCGGAATTCACGCTGGCGAGCCTGAAGAAGCTCGGCTGGGACACGGAGCTCACGGAAGCCGAAATGGCTGTTATCAACAAGATCAACCCGGCCAAGCCAGACGTGGTGTCGTGGTCGCTCGACCTGTCGGGCGGAATCCAGCGTGTCGCGCTCATGCATGGTTGCGTGCCCTATGGCAACGGCAAGGCGCGGATGAATGCGTTCGGCTTGCCCGACCCCATTCCGGTACACCGGGAGCCGATCTACACGCCGCGCGTCGACCTGGTCGCGAAATATCCGACGTTGCCCGACGCCGAGCAGTTCCGGGTGCCCAATATCGGCTTCTCGGTGCAAAAGGCGGCGGTCGAGAAGGGGATCGCGAAGCAATTTCCGCTCATCCTGTCGTCCGGCCGTCTGGTCGAATATGAGGGCGGCGGCGAGGAGACGCGCACCAACCCCTGGCTCGCCGAATTGCAGCAGGACATGTTCATCGAGATCAATCCAGCCGATGCCGCCGAGCGCGGCGTCACGGACGGTGGCTGGGTCTGGGTCACGGGCGCAGAGAACAATTCGAGGGCCAGGATGAAGGCGCTCGTCACCGAGCGTGTCGGCAAGGGCGTTGCCTGGATGCCTTTCCACTTCGGCGGTTGGCTCGCAGGCAAGGATCTTCGCAGCAACTACCCCAAGGGCACCGATCCGATCGTGCTCGGCGAAAGCGCGAACACGATCACCACCTACGGGTATGATCCCGCGACGAACATGCAGGAGACGAAAGTCACTCTCTGCCAGATCGCGGCGGCATAAGGAGCAACGACGATGGCACGTATGAAATTTCTCTGCGACGCCGACCGTTGCATCGAGTGCAACGCCTGCGTGACGGCTTGCAAGAACGAGCACGAGGTCCCCTGGGGCATCAACCGGCGTCGTGTCGTCACCATCAATGACGGCAAGCCGGGCGAACGCTCGGTCTCGATGGCCTGCATGCACTGCACCGATGCGCCCTGCGCTGCGGTGTGTCCGGTGAACTGCTTCTACACCACCGCCGACGGCGTGGTGCTGCACTCCAAGGACCTCTGCATCGGCTGCGGCTATTGCTTCTACGCCTGTCCGTTCGGCGCGCCGCAATATCCGAAGGTCGGCAATTTCGGCTCCCGCGGCAAGATGGACAAATGCACCTATTGCGCCGGCGGTCCCGAAGCCGACGGCAGCAAGGAGGAATACGAGAAATACGGCGCGAACCGGCTTGCCGAAGGCAAGCTGCCGCTTTGCGCCGAGATGTGCTCGACAAAATCGCTGCTCGCCGGCGATGGCGAGATCATCGCCCAGATCTACAGAGAGCGCGTACTGAAGCGCGGCTACGGCTCGGGCGCATGGGGCTGGAAAACCGCCTATCGCGAGACGATCGAGTCCTGAAGCAGGCCGCGGCCACGCGGCGCAGATGCCGAGGAGGAGTTCATGTCGTCATCCGGAAGGTTCATTCCAGTCACCATCGGCGCGTGGGCATTGCTTCTGTTGATCATTGCGGCGCCGGCACCGTCACTGGCCCAGCAGGTCAATCCGACAGCGAGCTCGGTTAACGAGCGGCAGCTGCTCCAGGAAATGGACCGGATCCAGGGGCGCGTCAGCATTCCCGACCAGCGCTCCAGCGTGCTCATGCAGCCGGCTGGCCGCGAGTGGCGTGAATTCCGCAACGTGGCGCTGCGCTGGATTGGCGGGGTTGCCATCCTCGGCATGCTGGCGGTTCTCGTGATCTTCTATTTGACGCGCGGCATGGTCCGTCTGGAAAGCGGACGATCCGGCCGCACAATCGTGCGCTTTTCCTTATTCGAGCGTTTCGTGCATTGGATGACTGCGACCTGCTTTGTCGTTCTGGCGATTTCCGGATTGAACATCACCTTCGGCCGTCCGTTGCTCCTGCCGCTGATTGGCCACGAGGCGTTTTCCGAATGGTCGCAGTGGGCGAAGTATGCGCACAACTACCTCAGCTTTCCGTTCACCATCGGAGTCGTGCTGATCTTCCTGATGTGGATCGCTGGCAACGTCCCGAACAAGGCGGATGTCGATTGGATCAAGCGCCGTGGCGGTATAGTAGGTCACGATCATCCACCGGCCTATCGTTTCAACGCCGGCCAGAAGGCGATCTATTGGATCGTGGTCATCGGCGGAGGCCTGGTGGCGGCCACCGGATATGTGCTGATGTTCCCGTTCTATCTGTCAGGTATCGAAGGGATGCAGTTCGCGCAGATCGTTCACTCCATCGTGGCGATGCTCTTCATCGCGGCGATGCTGGCGCACATCTATATCGGGACGATCGGTATGGAAGGCGCGTTCGAGGCAATGGGCAGCGGCACTGTCGATGTCAACTGGGCCAAGGAGCACCATGGGCTCTGGCTTGAAGAGCAGAATGCGCGCGCCGAAGCGAATGCACGGCCCCGGCCGGCGGCCACCGCGGCGGAGTAGGGATCGCGCGGCCCATAAATGTGCCAGGCGCTTGGTCAGAGCCGCACGCCCGTCGTCGCAAACGCTTGTTGGACGGGTTCCTGGATCTGGTCAAGGACGACAAAACCGGCCGCCGCGATCACAATTGCGGCTGCGCAGGCGAGCAAGAAGGCTTTCATGGCAAGGCTCCGCAGGAGATCGGGGGGTAGTTTATATGAGCGAGCAACCTGCGGACAACTGAATCAGCACGTGTCAAAATCCGATCGTTGGTTGGTCGGTTGGCACGATAGCGCCGCCGAATCTACCACAAGAACGGAGCGACCATAGTCAGCTGTCGAGCAGTAGTTTGACGAAACAACATAGGCAATCATCGCGACTCGTTGGCGCAATCGCTGAGCCGTCAGGAAGAAAACTGTCCGCAGATCATTTAGGTCGCGCCGATGATCGGTACATCGCGCGCCTTTGAATTATGACAAATTTTCTGCTGGCGGCGGCCTTACGGACCGGGCAGCTCGATCCGCGAGCTGGACGAGCACCCGGTCGTGCATGTGGCGTTCAACGACGCCGAGGCTTTTGCCAAGTGGGCAGGCAAGGAACTTCCGACCGAGGCCGAATGGGAATTCGCGGCCGACCTCGCCACTTTGCGCTGTTTCGCGATCCTGGCGACCCAGGTTCGAGCACCCGTGCCCCCGCCTTGAGGCGCTATTCCGACCGCGAAATCGAGCGGCGGGCGTCCCTCATTTCCGCTATGATCAAGCCATGACGATCGGGATCACCGGACCCGAACGGAAGGTACCAAGGCAGAGTGCCGTGGTCGGGCTCACTATTGCGGCCGCTGTCATTGGGGTTTGCCTGATCCTTCTCTGGCTCGCGAGCGACCTCCTCGTCGACTGGCTGTGGTTTTCCTCGATCAATTATCCGCAGGTTTTTTGGACGACAATCGGTGCGAAAACCGTCATCTTTCTTGCGGTCTGGACCGGAACCGCCATCATCCTTTGGCTGAACGGATGGTTCGCACTGCGCTTTGCCCGACGGCGGTCGACACAGCTTGTCACCGCTTCGGTGTGGAACTTCGCGGTCAACGCGCCGCCAGATTTGCTTGCGCTTTTACGCGATCGACTGCCGTGGTCCCGGTTGATCGTAGGTGGGGCAGCTTTGATCGCTCTGCTCGTCGCCGCCGCAGAAGTCGGCAACTGGGGTGTCTTCCTGCGGTTTGTCTATCAGGTGCCATATGGCGCAGACGATCCGCTCTACAACAAGGACATCGGCTTCTATCTCTTCTCGCTGCCCGCCTATATCCTCATCAAAAACTGGATCATGCTCGCGCTCGTTCTCAGCGCGCTTTTCGCCGCGGCGATCTACTGGGTGCACGGCGATATCGAATACGACCTTCATCGTCGATCAATGTCGTCGATGGCGATTGCCCACGGCTCAGTGCTGCTCGGTCTTTTCTTTGCGGTGAAGGCCTGGTCCTATGGTCTTGATCGCTATCTGCTGCTCTACGGCGACAACGGTGTGGTCGTCGGCGCAAGCTACACCGATGTCCACGTGAGGCTCCCGGCCTTGTGGTTGATGATCGGACTTTCGGTCATCGCGGCGTTCGCCACGTGGGCAAATTTGCGGGTGCGCACCTACCGGCTTCTTGCCGCCGCGTTCCTGCTTGTCGTGATCGGGTCTTTCGTGCTGTCCAGCGTGATTCCCGTGCTGTTCCGGGAGTTCTTCGTCAAACCAAGCGAATTGGAGCTGGAAAGGCCCTATATCGAACGCAACATTGCGCTCACCCGGCAGGCTTACAATCTCGATCAGATCGCAGCCAAGCCGTTTGCGGCGGAACAGAAGCTTAGCTTCAAGACGCTCGACGCCAACAAGGCGACAATCGACAATATCAGGCTGTGGGACTGGCTGCCCTTGTCGGACACCTACGCGCAGCTGCAAGAGATCCGCACTTACTACAAATTCCATGATCTTGATGTTGATCGCTACTGGCTCGATGGCTCCTACCAAAGCGTGATGCTCTCGGCTCGCGAATTGCAGCCCTCCCTGCTGCCGCCCAATGCCCAGACATGGGTCAACCGCCACGTGCTGTTTACTCACGGCAATGGCGCGGTGATGAGCCCGGTCACGCGCAAAAGCACCGAGGGGCTACCGCTGCTCTATTTGCGGGATATCCCTCCGGTTGCGGATGGAGGCCCCAAAATCCACGAGCCGCGCCTCTACTACGGCGAACGGAGCGACAACTACGTCATCGTCAAGGGGAGCACGCCGGAGTTCGACTATCCGAAGGGAAAGGACAATGTCTACGCGGCTTATGACGGTACGGGCGGCGTTCCGATAGGAGCGATGGTGTGGAGAGGCCTGTTCGCTTACTACTTCAACGACCCGAACCTACTGCTCTCAAGCTACATCACGACCGACAGCCGTATCATGATCCGGCGCAATATCGGGGAAAGAGTACGAACGATCGCCCCGTTCCTCAGGCTCGATCACGATCCTTATCTGGTCATCAGCAATGGGCGGATGTTCTGGATGCAGGACGCCTACACGGTGAGTTCCTACTTCCCCTCCGCGCAGCCGGCGCAAGACGAGGATATCAACTACATTCGCAATTCAGTGAAGGTCATCGTCGATGCCTATAACGGGACCGTCGACTTTTACCTGATGGACACCGGCGATCCGATTGCAGCGACCTATAGGCGTATCTTTCCGAGCATGTTCAAGCCATTCTCGGCCATGCCGGCGGATATGCAGAGGCACATTCGCTATCCGGAGGACCTGTTCCTGATTCAGGCGCAGCTCTATCAGAGCTATCACATGGAGGCCGCTGACGTTTTCTATAACCGCGAGGATCTCTGGCAGTTCCCGCGCCAGCCGGGCGGCGGCGGCATTGCGACGATGGCCCCATATTACATCATCATGCGACTGCCCGGCGAGCCGCAGGCCGAGTTTTTCCTCATGCTTCCCATGGTGCCAAGCCGCCGCGACAATATGATCGCGTGGCTCGCCGCGCGTTGCGACGCACCCGACTACGGCAAGCTGATTGTCTACGAGTTTCCCAAGGAGAAGCTCGTCTACGGGCCGTTCCAGATCGAAGCGCGGATCAATCAGAGCACCGATATATCGCAGCAGATCACGCTGTGGAATCAGATGGGCTCGCGGGTGATACGCGGTGCGAACCTGCTTGTGATCCCAATCGAGAACTCGATCCTCTATGTAACGCCGCTCTATTTGCGAGCGGAGCACGGACACCTGCCGGAGTTGAAACGCGTGATCGCAGCCTATGGTGAACATGTGGTGATGAAGGAGACGCTCGACGAGGCCTTGTCAGCACTGTTTATCGAGCCTGGCGCGGTGCGGCCGGTCTCGAACACGAAGGAGGAAATTCCTGTCGCACGCCCGTCGGCAAGTCAGGCACGGGAGGCGCTCGACCGTTACAATCATGCCGTTGAACGATTGAAGTCCGGCGACTGGAAAGGCTTTGGCACGCAGTTCGACGCAATGCGCGAGCTTCTGGAGGAAATGAACCGGCACGCCACGGGCCACTAGCGTCGCGGCTCCTTTGGCGCTCATTGGAGAACACAGGGGCTGCATAGTTCGGGCTGAACACGCAACGAAGAGAGGCCTTGAGCTTGATGCGATACAGGCGGTGTTTGCACTCGCGGTACGAATGCCACTGAGAAGCGAGGTGGACCGCAAGCAGGTCGAGCCGGATCTCCCCTGTGAACCAACCGACAGGCCCACTGTCGCGCCTACTGCTGTGGCCACTGACTGAGTTCATCTTCAGTTACAACACGCTCGAAATTCTCGGTTTTGCTTTTGATGCGGTATCGAATGCGTCCGTCCGCCTCAATCGGGAGGCATGCAACAATTGTGTAGACGGTCCGTCCGCCATTGTCGGCGCGGCCCTGCGGTCGCTGGGCTTGATGATGAACGTCGTCGTTGATCGAGAAGATGTAGGGCATTGTGTTCCTTACAGCATTTGGGGCGCGTGCGCCGCACAGAGAAGCCCGCCGGCCCGCTGATTGCAATCAAGGTTTTGCGGGCCGTGAACAGTCCCTTCGAGAAGGCCGCGGAACCCGAGGCCAGCCGCGGCGCCCTCTCATCTCATTCCCGTGGCAACCCATGCCACCGGTGGTATGGTGAAGGGGTTCGACCTATTGAATGACTTGATGGCCGCGCCCCGAGGGGGCCTTTCCAAGACATCGCTGGATCGAATTTGCTCACACGGATTGTGGGTAGCGAACTCTTTCGTGGGTATTGTTGGAGACGGATAATGGCAACGGGTGTCGTGAAGTGGTTCAACGGCCAGAAGGGCTTTGGCTTTATTCAGCCGGACAATGGTGGGCCGGATGTATTTGTTCACATTAGCGCCGTCGAGCGTGCGGGCCTTCATGGACTAGCCGAAGGGCAGAAGGTCTCCTTCGAGGAGAAGACCGATCCGAGGCGCGGAAAGACGAGCGCTGAAAATCTGAAGACCCTATAACATCGGTCGACGCTTCGGTTTCACGGATGTACTGAGAAGCAGGCTACAGGGGGGATATCATCGCCGACCTGCGGCGGAGATGCCGCACGATTGTTCGTTAAGTTTTATCGTTCATCCGCTAGGTCGCGGAACTTAGCACCAGCGGCACCGTCCCCAGCGTGCGCAGCAGCCGCCGCAACCCCCGCAGCCACCGCAACCACGCACAGCTCGGCAACCACGGCAGCCACGGCAACCACCGCAACCTCGGCGAACAACAACAGCGGCTAGCTGCACGTCGCTTCCAGCATTTTCCTTATCGAAGAGATAGAACGTGGCGAGACTGACGTCGGCCATTTCCTCTTCGCCAAGAACGAAGCGCTGATTGGGCGAGATGTTGTCAGAATGCGGGATATGAGCAGTGGGTATCGTGTGCGCGGATGCGCTCCCCGCCAGCGAGAGACCCAGTCCGGCCGTACCGAGTGCCGTCACGGCGGCGGCTTTGGTTGCGCGTGCGTGCTTCGCAGCTTGCTTCACCCGTGGCATGGTCGCCATCCTTTCGGAAGTTGTCGTGAAAGGGTCAGCTTGACGTAGCAAGTGTGCCTGTACGTCTAGAAATGCGACCTAGCGCATTCGGTTCCCCTTCGCGCGCGGGTCTTTTTGAGTTACAACTGGTGGTGGACCTGACTGACCGTCTGACGATGTCCGTTAACAGGGGCAGAGCGGAAGTTGGACTTCGCGGCGGTCAGTGCAGCTTTTGACCCTGGCTGTGTGAAAAGCCACGAGTCGGTTACGATTCCTCCGTTTCCTGATGGGGGATATGGATGGGACGCTTCGTTGAAGGCGCGGACAGATCC
>NZ_SPVJ01000065.1:0-32577 GCF_004634465.1 Bradyrhizobium sp. MOS001 | reverse complement strand
GCTCAGGGCGACAACTACAGATCTTGCCAGGCAATTGCCGGGACCAGGGCACTCGCTCCTGACGTCTTCAGCCTCAAGAGCCGATAACGCAACAGGCCCACAAGGGGAGAGGGGAAGAGAGCGCCGCTCACCCGTTCTCCACCAGAAACTCCACCCGCTCCGCCGCGAACCGCGAATGCTTCGTCACCAGCGGCTTGCCGGCGAGATCGTGGTCGGTCGCGTCGACCACCAGGATCGGCCGTCCCAGCGGCAGATCGAGCCGCGCGGCATCGGTTGCGTCCACGATGCCGGCGGTGATCCGGGTCGCGCCGCGACTGTAGTCGCGGACGCCGTAGTGCTCGAGCAGTTTCGTCATCGAGCGCGTCGCGGCGAATACCTCACCCGCGCCCGGGAACAATTCCGCTGACAGCCAGGTGGTGGAGACGCAGATCGGCGTGCGGTCGGCGAGGCGGATCGCCTCGATTCGCACCAGCGGTGCGCCGGCCTTCAATCCCAGTTCGCGCGCGAGTTCGCGGGTTGCGACGTCGCCGGACGCTTCGATCAGCCGGCCATGCGGTTCGCGGCCATCGGCGCCGACGATCTCGGAGAAGCGGGTGCGCGAGCGCAAGGGATAAGCGAGGCGCTGCGCCTCGACATAGGTTCCGCTGCCGCGTTCGGCGCGCACGATGCCGCGCTCGGCAAGCGCGGCCAGCGCGCGCCGCACGGTGTGGCGGTTCACCCGATAGGTTTCGGCGATCTCCATCTCGCCCGGCAGCTTGTCGCCGGCGGCAAAGCGGCCGTCGGCGATGCCGCGCTCGATGCCGTCGGCAACGAGGCGCCACAGCGCGACGCCCGAAGAGGCTGTGTCCTGCATGCTCATGTCGCCGAGAAGCCTACTTCAGAAATCACACGTTTGTCACGAAACAGTCATGGCGCTTCCGTATCAAGTTGTCTATTATCATAGACAACTTGGATTCGGCAAGTTCTGCAGAAAAGTTCGGTGGATTTGGTGACCCAGCACAACAACCAGCAAGTCCAGCGCAAGGCCGCGATGGCCGTGCTGGCGCACGCGGAGGCGGGCGAGATCGCCGCTCGCCTCCGCGCTCTCGCCCTGCCGGCGCATCAGGAGCTACGCGCGCCGGAAAACGGTCTCGTCATGCTGCGCGGCCGGGTCGGCGGCGACGGCGCGCCGTTCAATGTCGGTGAAGCCACGGTGTCTCGCGCAGCGGTCCGGCTCGCGAGCGGCGAGGTCGGCTTCGGCTACACGCTGGGGCGCGATGGCGAAAAGGCGCGGCTGATCGCGCTGTGCGACGCACTGGCGCAGTCCAGTGATTTCGGCGAGGCGGTGGAGCGTGACGTTATCGCGCCGTTGCGCGAGCAGCTTATGATCCAGCGCAAGCAGGCGGCCGCCGAGACCGCTGCGACGAAGGTTGATTTCTACACCATGGTGCGCGGTGAGGGGTGAGGCCATGACCACGATTGCGGAACTACCGCCGGGTTTCGTCGACAAGGTTCTGTCGGCCCAATCGACCTTTCGTTCGGTGATGGACGCGATGGCGCGGCCGGGCACGGTCCAGCGCATTGTGCCGATGGCGGGATCGCCCGGCCCGATGATGCGCGGCACCGCCGCGATCGCGCTGACGCTGTTCGATCACGACACGCCGCTCTGGCTCGATGCAAGGATGGCGGAGAGATCGGACGTGGTGAAATGGCTCAAGTTCCACACCGGCGCGCCGGTGGTGCAGGACTCTTCGATTGCGAGTTTCGCGCTGATCAGCGACGGCGCCTTGCTTCCGGCGCTCGAACGCTTCGCGCTCGGCACCAACGAATATCCGGATCGCTCGACCACAGTGATCCTTCAGGTCGAGAGCCTGGATTCGGGGCGCAGCTTCGAATTGCGTGGCCCCGGCATCGACGGTGTCGCGACGCTTCAGGCCTCGATCAGGCCTTTCGACCTGTTCGAACGGCTGCAGTTCAACGAGGCGCTGTTTCCGCGCGGCATCGATTTGGTGCTGGTCGCCGATGATGCCGTGGTTGCGATCCCGCGCACCACGCGTGTCGTGAACAAGGGAAGCTAGTCGCATGTATGTCGCAGTCAAAGGCGGCGAGCGCGCCATCGAGAACGCCCATCGCCTGCTCGCCAATGCGCGGCGTGGCGACCAGAGCGTTTCCGAGGTCACGCTGGATCAGATCTCGGAGCAGCTTGGCCTCGCCGTGGACCGCGTCATGAGCGAAGGGTCGCTCTATGACCGCGAGCTCGCGGCGCTCGCGATCAAGCAGGCGCGCGGGGACCTGATCGAGGCGATCTTCCTGGTCCGCGCCTTCCGCGCCACCCTGCCGCGCTTCGGCGCCAGCGAGCCGGTCGAGACCGGCGCGATGCGGGTGCAGCGGCGGGTGTCGGCGACCTTCAAGGACATTCCCGGCGGCCAGATCCTCGGGCCGACCTTCGACTACACGCATCGTCTGCTCGATCCCTCGCTTGGCCAGGGCTTTGTGCCTGAAGTGCCGGCGACGGCCGAAGCTTCGACGGCGCCCACGCCGCGTGTGACCGACATTCTGGGCCGCGACGGGCTGATCGAGTCCTCTCCGCGGGCCGAAGACGGCGCCAGCGTCGGCGATCTCACGCGCGAACCGCTGAACTTCCCGGCCGATCGCGACCTGCGCCTGCAAAACCTCGCGCGCGGTGACGAAGGCTTTCTGCTGGCGATGGGTTATTCCACCCAGCGTGGTTACGGCCGTAACCATCCCTTCGTCGGCGAGATCCGCTTCGGCGAGGTCGAGGTCGAATTTTTCGCGGAAGACGTCGGCTTCGCGGTGCCGCTCGGCTCCATCGAGCTCACCGAGTGCCAGATGGTCAACCAGTTCAAGGGTTCGGCGACGGAAGCGCCGTGCTTCACCCGCGGCTATGGTCTTGCCTTCGGCCAGAGCGAGCGCAAGACCATGTCGATGGCGCTGGTCGACCGGGCGCTGCGTGCCCGCGAGCTCGGCGAAGAGGCCGTAGCCCCGGCGCAAGATGAAGAATTCGTGATGTCGCATTCGGACAACGTCCAGGCGACCGGCTTCGTCGAGCATCTGAAGCTGCCGCATTATGTCGACTTCCAGTCCGAGCTCGGCCTCCTTCGCAAGCTGCGCAAGGAATTTGCCGAGGCCAATGCGCCCGACGCCATGAAGGAGGCCGCGGAATGAACGCGCCCGCCTACAATTTCGCCTATCTCGACGAGCAGACCAAGCGGATGATCCGCCGCGCGATCCTCAAGGCGATTGCTATTCCGGGTTATCAGGTGCCGTTCGCCAGCCGTGAAATGCCGATGCCCTATGGCTGGGGCACCGGCGGCGTGCAGGTGACCGCGGCGATCCTGGGGCCGCAGGATGTGCTGAAGGTGATCGACCAGGGTTCCGACGACACGACGAATGCGATCTCGATCCGCAAATTCTTCGCCAAGACCGCCGGCGTCGCCACGACCACGGCAACAGAAGATGCGACCGTGATCCAGACCCGTCACCGCATCCCGGAGACCGCGCTGCACGCGAACCAGGTGCTGGTCTATCAGGTGCCGATCCCGGAGCCGTTGCGTTTCCTCGAACCGCGCGAGACCGAGACGCGGCGCATGCATGCGCTGGCCGAATACGGCCTGATGCATGTGAAGCTCTACGAGGACATCGCCCGCTTCGGCCACATCGCCACCGCCTACGCCTATCCGGTGAAGGTGAACGCGCGCTACGTGATGGACCCGTCGCCGACGCCGAAATTCGACAATCCCAAGATGGACAATTGCCCGGCGCTGCAATTGTTCGGCGCCGGTCGCGAGAAGCGCATCTATGCGATCCCGCCCTATACGCAGGTGGTGTCGCTCGATTTCGAGGATCACCCGTTCGAGCCGTACCGCTTCAACGCGCCCTGCGCGCTGTGCGCGGCCGAGAATTCCTATCTCGACGAGATCGTCACCGACGACAAGGGCGGGCGCATGTTCGTGTGCTCGGACACCGACTATTGCGAGGGCCGCCAGGCCGCCGGCCATCACGGCAGCCTCAGCGCCGCGCCGTACAAGGACAAGGCGGGCTCACATGGCTGATCAAGACATGGCTGATCTCGATAAGCTCGAAAACGACCAGCCGCTGCTGGTCGCAGAATCCCTCAGCAAATCCTATGGCCGCATCGCCGCGTGCCGCGACGTGTCGTTCTCGCTCTACCCCGGCGAGGTGCTGGCGATCGTCGGCGAGTCCGGCTCGGGCAAGTCGACGCTGCTGCAAATGCTGTCGGGCCAGCTCGCGCCGAGCGCCGGCCAGGTGTCGTACCGGATGCGTGACGGCGTCACCCGCGATCTCACGAGCCTTGGCGAAGCCGAGCGACGCTTCCTGTTCCGCACCGACTGGGGCTATGTCCACCAGGATCCCGCGCAGGGCCTGCGCATGGCGGTCTCGGCCGGCGCCAATGTCGGCGAGCGGCTGATGGCGGTGGGCTGGAATCACTACGGCCGCATTCGCGATACCGCGTCGGACTGGCTCACCCGCGTCGAGATCGACATCGCGCGCATCGACGATGCACCGCGCACCTATTCCGGCGGCATGCGCCAGCGTCTCCAGATCGCGCGCAACCTCGTCACCGAGCCGCGGCTGGTGTTCATGGACGAGCCGACCGGCGGTCTGGACGTGTCTGTCCAGGCGCGCCTGCTCGACCTCGTGCGCAGCCTCGTCGCGGAGCTGCACCTCGCCGTCATCATCGTCACCCACGATCTCGCGGTCGCGCGACTGCTGTCGCATCGCGTGATGGTGATGAAGGGCGGCCGTGTCATCGAGACCGGTCTCACCGACCAGGTGCTCGATGACCCCCGCGAGCCCTATACCCAGCTCCTCGTCTCCTCGATTTTGCCGCCATAAGCCTTCCAAGATGAGTTTTCCGATGACCGCCATGATCGACATCGCCGCCGCGAAAAAGACCTTTACGATGCACCTGCAGGGCGGCATCGAATTGCCTGTCGTCAGCGGCGTGACCTTCCACGTCAACCCGGGCGAATGCGTCGTGCTCTCAGGCCCGTCCGGGGCCGGCAAGTCGTCGATCCTGAAGATGATCTTTGGCAACTACCGCTGCGACTCCGGCCGCATCGGCATCCGCCACCGCGGCGCGGTGGTCGATCTCGCCACCGCCGAGCCGCGGCAGGTCCTCAACATCCGCCGCTCCACCATCGGCTACGTCAGCCAGTTTTTGCGGGCGGTGCCGCGTGTTGCGACCATCGACGTCGTCGCGGAGCCACTGATCGTGAACGGCACGGCCCGCGCCGACGCACAGGCCCGCGCCGGCGAGTTGCTGCACCGCCTCAACATTCCTGAAAGACTCTGGCAGTTGCCGCCCGCGACTTTCTCCGGCGGCGAGCAGCAGCGCGTCAACATCGCGCGCGGCTTCATCTCGGAGCTGCCGATCCTGCTGCTGGACGAGCCGACCGCCTCGCTCGATGCCGCCAACCGCGCCGTCGTGGTCGATCTGGTCGCGGAGAAGAAGTGCCAGGGCGTCGCCATGGTCGCCATTGTCCACGACGACGAAATCCGCCATTTGATTGCCGACCGTATTGTTGACGTCACCAGCTTTGCCGCCGCCGCCTGAAGGAAATGGAAATGAACGCCAAGCCGAAGGACACAGTGATCGCCAACGCCAGGATCGTGCTGGCTGACCGGGTGATCGAGCAGGGCTGGCTCGCTCTCGCGGATGGACGCATCGCCGAGATCGGCGAGGGCAGGGCGCCTGCGGGCGCCGAGGATGCCGGCGGCGACCTCATCATGCCCGGCCTGATCGAGCTCCACACCGACCACCTCGAAGCGCATTACGTGCCGCGCCCAAAGGTGTTCTGGAACCCGGTCGCTGCCGTCATCTCCTATGACGGCCAGCTCGCGACGTCAGGCATCACCACCGTGTTCGACTCGCTCCGGGTCTGGCGCGAGGACGGCGCCGAGGAAGTCGATGGCCGCGCCGGCGTGCTCGCCGCCGCCATCACGACCGCCCGCGATGCCGACCTGCTGCGCGCCGACCACTTCCTGCATCTGCGCTGCGAAATCCCGATGCCGAGCGTGGTGGAGGAGGCCAAGGAGCTGATCGATCGTCCCGACGTCAAGCTGATGTCGCTGATGGACCACACGCCCGGCCAGCGCCAGTTCCGCGACGAGGTCAAGCTGCGCGACTATTATCGCGGCAAGGGCGGCGGCAAGACCGATGCCGAGCTCGACGAGCTGTTCGCGAAGCGCTTCGAGTATCAGAAGCTCTATGCCGCGACCAACATGCGCGAGATCGTGTCGCTGGCGCACAAATACAACATTCCGCTGGCGAGCCACGACGACACCACCGAGGAGAACGTCGTGGACGCCGTGCGCGATCGCGTCTCGGTGGCGGAGTTCCCGACGACGCTGGAGGCCGCGCGCGGCCTGCATCAGGCCGGCATCGACATCCTGATGGGTGCGCCGAACGTCGTGCGCGGCGGCTCGCACTCCGGCAACATCGCCGCGGTCGATCTCGCCCGCGAGGGCCTGCTCGACATCCTGTCGTCGGACTACATCCCGTCCAGCCTCCTGATGGCCGCGCTGCAATTGCCGGAGCATGTGCCCGCGATCAGCCTGCCGGCGGCGGTTCGTACCGTGACGAAGGCGCCGGCCGAGGCGGTTGGCCTTTTGGATCGTGGCGAGGTCGCGATCGGCAAGCGCGCCGACCTGATCCGCGTGCATGTCGCAGGCGACGTTCCCGTGGTCCGCAGCGTCTGGCGCGAAGGAAACCGCGTCGCATGAGCGAGACCGCGACCATGGCACACGATGAGGCCAGCGGGATCGGACCCGGGCGGCTCGTGCTCGTGGTCGGTCCCAGCGGTGCCGGCAAGGACACGCTGTTGCGGCTCGCACAGGCGGCCTGCGTCGACGATCGCGACATCGTCTTTCCGCGCCGTGTCGTGACGCGCGAATCTTCCGAAACCGAAGACAACATGGCGATGAGCCAGGACGAATTCCGCCGCGCGCGCGAGCACGGCGATTTCGCCGTGCACTGGGAAGCACACGGTCATTCCTACGCTCTTCCGCTCGAAATCAATGATGACATCCTCGCCGGCCGGGCCGTCGTCGCCAATGTCTCGCGCACGGTGATCGGCGCGCTCCGCCAGGCCTATACCAACGTCGTCGTGGTCGCGATCACGGCGCCGCCTGACGTGCTGGCGCAGCGGCTTGCTGCCCGGGCCCGGCACAGCGACGGCAATATCGCGGATCGCCTCGCGCGCAGCGTCGACGACGCATCGGCCAATGCCGATGTCACCATCCTCAACGCGGGCAGCGCGGACTATCACAGCCGCCAGCTCGTGCGTGTGATCAGGAACGAAGGCTGGCACGAATAGCCGGCGCAACAAGGAGAACGGAATGTCGGTGATTGAAACGGTCGAACAGCTGGAGGCCATCTACGGTGCCGTTGGTGATGCCTCGACCGTGAAAGTCGCCGACCACGTTACCCCGCTCTACCGCATCTTCATCGAGAAGGCGCCGTTTGCCGCGCTCGCCACCATCGGGCCGGAAGGGATCGACTGCTCGCCGCGGGGCGATCTCCCCGGCTTCGTTCGCATCCATGATCCGAAGACGCTGATGCTGCCGGATCGCCGCGGCAACAACCGGGTCGACTCCTTGCGCAACATCGTGCGCGATCCCAGGGTGTCGCTGATGTTCCTGATCCCCGGTTCCGGCAATGCGGTGCGGGCCAACGGCCGCGCTTGTCTCTCCGTCGATCCCGAGCTGCTCGCCTCGTTCAAGGTCGAGGGCAAGGCGCCGCGCAGCGTCATGGTGATGAATGTGGACGAAATCTATTTCCAGTGCGCCCGCGCCATCGTCCGCTCCGACCTCTGGAATCCCGACAAGCGGATCGATCCGAAGACGCTGCCGACGCCCGGCCAGATTCTCGCCGAGATGAGCGAGAACAAGGTCGGCGGCGCGGAGTACGACCGCATCTGGCCGGAGCGCGCTGCGGCGACGATGTGGTAGCTCTCTCTTACCCTCTCCCCCTTGTGGGAGAGGGTGGATCGCCGCGAAGCGGCGAGACGGGTGAGGGGTATCTCTCCTCACGAAAAGGAGCCGTAGGGTGGGCAAAGGCGCACTTGCGCCGTGCCCACCACCCATCCAACACCGCGATAGAAATGGTGGGCACGCTCCGCTTTGCCCACCCTACGGCTCACGAAGAGCGGTGCGCGCCGAGAGATACCCCTCATCCGGCGCTTCGCGCCACCTTCTCCCGCAAGGGGAGAAGGAAAGGCGGCACCATCTTCGCTCCTAGTTAAACGCCATCCCGCCACTCAGCGCGATGGTCTGCCCGGTCATGTAGGCATTGTCGACCAGCAGCATCACGGTTTTCGCCACCTCATCGGCCGTGCCGAAGCGGCCGAGCGGGATGCGGCTGACGAGCTGGGGCTGGCCGCTCATCATGTCGGTCTCGATCAGTGACGGAGCTACCGCGTTGACGGTGATGCCTTCCTTCACCAACCGCGCCGCATAACCGCGCGTAAGGCCCTCCATGCCGGCCTTGGATGCATTGTAGTGCGGGCCGATCGAGCCGGCACCGCGCGCCGCGCCCGAGGAGATGTTGACGATGCGGCCCCATTTCCGTGCGCGCATCGACGGCAGCACCGCCTGCGTGCACAGGAAGACTGATTTCAGGTTGACCAGGATGGTACGGTCGAAATCGTCCTCGGTGAGATCGTCAACGCCGCGCGTGATGGCGATGCCGGCATTGTTGACGAGGATGTCGATCGGTCCGAGCCCGGCCGTGACGCGCTCGACCATTGTAGCCACGGCGTCGCGCTGCGAGACGTCGGCGGCAGCGACAATGGCGCGTCCGCCTTGCTTGCCGATTTCGCCTGCCAGCTTTTCGGCTTGCCCGATCTGCTCCCGGCAGTTGATCGCCACCGCCGCGCCTGATGCGGCCAGGGCGCGACAGACGGCTGCGCCAATCCCGCGCGAGCCACCGGTGACGAGCGCGGTGCGCCCCTTCAGATCATCCGCCATGTCCGGATCTCCCAAATTGTCTGTTTTGACGTCGCGCGAGCGTACCATGCCCGCCGCCCGCGCCTGTTGAACTCATTGCGAGATGAATCCGTCTGTCGGTGCTTGCACCGGGAGAAGCGCGCCAGCGCGCTCGTGCCAAATATGGATAGCCATTTCATTGACCGAACGCGCCAATCGCTCAATATTCGCAGCATCGAAACTGCTCCTCGGGCTTGATGTCGCGATATGAGAACCGATCACCAGCGTAATCCCAGCGACATGCACGCGTGCATGACGCGGCGCTGTTTCTCGGCGGCAACCGGCGCCTGTTGTTGTTGCTGATCGCCTCCTAGCAACCTCCCACAGCACAAATCCCACGACAGGAACGCCGAGATTCCGGCGAACGAGCAGTCATGTCCCAAATCCAGTCCAACGCCTACATCATTGAAATCCAAGACCGCGCCGCCGGCATCATCACAAGAGATGAGCGCGGCTTCCGCTTTTTCTCCTCCGAGCGCCTGTTCGACAGCCTCGAAGGCCGCCAGTTCCGCTCGGCGCGCGAGGCCGAACGAGCCGCGCGTGCGGTGTTTTCGGAGCGGAGCCGCCGTGCCAATTCCCCACTCTTCGCCAACTGAACCTGACGCAAAGGACCGCAACATGATTGCACGACGACATATCCTGACCGCAGCGCTTCTCCTCGCAACCGCCCTGGCCGCACCCGCACGCGCCGAGGAAAAGCCGGCGGAAATCCGCATCGGCACCCAGAAGGGCGGCTTCTTCCCGGCGGTGCGCCAGCGTCAAACGCTCGAAAACGCCTTCAGGCCGCTCGGCATCGAAGTCAGATGGATCGACTTCCAGTTCGGTCCGCCGCTGCTGGAGGCCATCAACGTCGGCAGCGTCGATTTCGGCTTCGTCGGCGACACGCCGCCGATCTTCGCGCAAGCCGGCGGCGCAAAAATAAAATATGTCGCGGCCGTGAAGTCCGAGGGCGACAACCAGGCGATCATCGTGCCGAAGGATTCAGCCATCAAGACGCTCGCCGATCTCAAAGGCAAGCGCGTCGCCTTCGGCAAGGGATCGAGCGCGCACAATCTCCTGGTCGCCTCGCTCGAAAAGGCCGGCCTGTCCTGGTCCGACATCACGCCCGCGCCGCTCGCGCCGGCCGATGCGACGGCGGCCTTCGTGAAAGGCTCGGTCGACGCCTGGTCGATCTGGGATCCCTATCTCGCGCTCGCTGAATTGAAGGAGAACGCCCGCGTTCTCGTCTTCGACAAGGACGTGCACAAGCCGAACGCCTACTACATCGCCAACACCGACTTCGTCGAGAAATATCCGTCGCTGGTCGCGAAGCTCAACACGACCTTCGCCTCCGAAGGCAAGTGGGCGGAGCAGCATCACGAGGAGGTCGCAAAGGCGCAGGCCGAGGCGACCGGCGTCGACATCGAAGCTGTCAGGCGCTTCGTCAACCGCTCCGTCTACAGCGTGGTGCCGCTCGACGCGGAGGTGATCAGGACGCAGCAGGCCGTCGCCGACCGTTTTGCAAAGCTCGGCCTGATCCCGAAGCCGGTCAACGTCTCCGACATCGTCTGGAAGTGGACGCCGGGTTCGTAAGATGAGGCTAGGAAGACGTCGTCATGCCCGGGCTTGTCCCGGGCATCCACGTTCTTCGTCCCGAATAGCTAGACGTGGATGGCCGGGACAAGCCCGGCCATGACGCCCGTGGAGGCTGTCTTCTATCTAAACCCTCAGCCCCTCAACGCCGTCAGCAATTCATCCGGGCGCTCTGCCATGATCATGTGGCCCGCGCCCGGCACCACGACGGTCTTCGCATGCGGGATCGCCGCGGCGAGCGCCTTGCCCGCCTTCGCCGGTGTCATCATGTCGCGTTCGCCGAGGATGAGCGTCGTCGCCACCTTGACGCTCGCGGCAGCAGTCAGCGCATTCGCGTAAGCATTGCAGGCCGACAAATCCCTGAACAGCACGCCCGGCTCGCAAGACTTCAGCACCGCCTGTGCGCCGCCATGCATCCACAGGCCCGGCGCGAGGCTGCCGCCGAGCTCGGCGTTGAAGCCGAGGCCCCAGATCGACACCATGTCGTTGGCATCCTGCAAGTTGGCCTCGGCCGCTTTCAGCAGATCCGGGCCGACTGACATGGTCGCGGCGGTGCCGATCAGGCTCAGCGCGGACACCTTGTCGGGGTGACGCGCCGCCGTCTCCAGCGAGATCAGCGATCCCATGGAATGGCCGATCAGGTGCGCCTTAGCCACGCCGGCCGCGGCGAGCAATGCCGCCGTCCAGTCCGCCATCTCGGCGATCGTTGACAGCGAAGGTCCGGCCGAGCGGCCGTGGCCGGGCAGGTCGGGCGCCAGCACGGAAAATCCGCGATGGGCGAACCAGCGCGTATGCAGCGCCCAGGTCGAGTGATCGAAGCCGGCGCCGTGGATGAACGCGACCGCGGGCAGGGACTTGTCGAACTCGCGGCCGCCGTTTGCGACAAACACCTCGGCGCCGTTGACAGTGAGCTTCATGGTGTCAGACCTTTTGCGAGATGCGCAGCGCCTGCGCAAGATCGTCGATGATGTCGCTTGCCGTCTCGATGCCGACCGACAGCCGCACCAGCTCTTCGCCGATGCCGGCGGCCTTGAGCTGTTCGGCATCCATCTGCTGATGCGTGGTCGAGGCCGGGTGGATCACCAGTGTCTTGGCGTCGCCGACATTGGCGAGGTGGCTGATCATGCGCAGCGACTCGATGAATTTTCGGCCGGCGGGTCGCCCGCCCTTGATGCCGAAGGAGACGATCGAGCCTGCGCCGCGCGGCAGCAATTGCTTTGCAAGCTGGTAGTCCGTGTGATCCTCCAGCGAAGGATGTAGCACCCAATCGACGGCCTTGTTCGACTTCAGCGCCTCCAGCACCAGATGTGTGTTCTGGATATGCCGGTCCATGCGCACGCCGAGCGTCTCCACGCCCTGCAAGAGCTGGAAGGCGTTGGTCGGGGACAAGCAGGCGCCGAAATCGCGCAGGCCCTCGGTGCGCGCGCGCATGATGAAGGCGCTCGTGCCGAACTGTTCGTCGAAAACGATGCCGTGATAACCGCCATAGGGCTCGGTCAGCACGCCGAACTTTCCGGAGCTACGCCAGTCGAACCGGCCGCCGTCGACGATGGCGCCGCCGATCGCGATGCCGTGGCCGCCGATCCATTTGGTTGCCGAATGCATTACGATGTCGGCGCCTAACTCGATGGGACGGCTGAGATAGGGCGTGGCAAACGTATTGTCGATCAGCAGCGGAATCTTTGCCTCATGCGCGATCGCCGCGACCTTCGGAATGTCCAGCACCTCGAGCCCGGGATTGCCGATGGTCTCGCCGATCACGAGCCGGGTGTTCGGCCTGATCGCCGCACGGAACGCGTCGAGATCGCGCGGCTTGACGAAGGTCGTGGTGATGCCGAAACGCGGCAGCGTGTGCGCCAGCAAATTGATGGTGCCGCCATAGAGCGAGCTCGACGCCACGATATGGTCGCCGGCATTCAAAAGCGTCGCGATGGCCAGATGCAGCGCGGCCATGCCGCTTGCGGTGCAGATCGCGCCGACGCCGCCTTCGAGCGCCGCGAGCCGCTCTTCCAGCACACCGGTGGTCGGATTGGAGATGCGCGTATAGATGTGGCCGGCGCGCTCCAGATTGAACAGCGCGGCGGCGTGGTCGGAATCCTGGAACACATAGGACGTGGTCTGGTAGATCGGCACCGCGCGGGCGCCGGTCGCGGGATCCGGATGCTGTCCCGCGTGCAGGCTCAGGGTCTCGAAGGCTGGCGGTTTCGGCGCGGGCATGCGTGGCCTCGTTGGTCGGTCGGCGGAGGCGGCCGTTGTGCCACAAAATGGTGCGCGAAGTCAGCCCATTGACAGCGCCGCCTAACCCCGGATCGCCTGCTCGATCGTGCGCGCCTCCCGCAGCAGGATCTCCACGACTTCCTGCTCGCGGCGGGGGCCGAGCCTCGTCCGAACGGCGGAGACCGTCATCGCTGCGGCCGGCTGTCCGTCCGGGGTCTTGATCCAGGTGGAGATCGATTTCGTGCCCTGCACGAGGCCGATCTCCCGCATGCCATACCCCAGCCGTCTCGCGGCGGTGACCTGGCCGAGCACCGTCGCGACGTCGGTCCGGTAGGCCCCGAATCGCTTCTCGTTGGCCGCGACGATTTTTCGCGCGTCCTGCGCCGGCATCGCGGCGAGGATGGCGACGCCTGCGCTAGAGACGCCGAGCGGCCGGCGCGCGCCGACCTCGATCGACAGCACCTGGATCGGATAGATGCCGATCCTGCGATCGACGCACAGCGTGTCGTTGCCGGTCCGCACCGTCAGGAACAGCGTGTCGCCGATCTCGGTGGAGGCACGCCGCAGCGACGGATTTGCCGCGACCAGCAGCCGCGACGGCCGCGGGCGCGCAAGTGCGAGCTCCGGCACCTGGTTGCCGATCGCGTAGCGGCCGGTTCGCTCGTAACGTTCGACGATGCCTTCCTCGATCAGCACGTGGACGATGCGATGCACCGTCGGGCGGGTGAGGCCGGTCGCGCGCACGACCTCGGCCAGTGGCACGCCGTCTTCGCGGCCTGCGGCAAGAATACGCAGCACCGCGAGGGCGCGCCGGATCGCCTGCGCGCCCTGTCGCGGCTCTGCCGTTCCGCGGGCGGATGTTGCGGAGTTTGTCTTGTCCATATTATGGACAAGAACGCCACAATTCACTCGACAGGTAAAGCGCTCATCTGGAGATTGCGCCGCGATCGAGCGCCATGCGCGACGTCACGGCATTCGATATGGAATTGGAAGCGCCGCCGGGAGGTTAACATGAGATTAATCTGGATTGCCATAGCTGCCGCAGCCGCGATGCTGGCGGGACCCGCATCGGGCCAGCAATGGCCGGCGCGCAGCGTCAAGCTGATCGTGCCCTATCCGGCCGGCGGTAATGTCGACAGCGCCGCGCGCATCGTCGCCGACAAGCTCCAGGAAAAGCTCGGCCAGCCCTTCATCATCGAGAACAAGGCCGGCGCCGGCGGCATGATCGCGGGCGAAGCCTTCGCGAAATCGGCGCCCGACGGTTACACGCTGTTCGTCGGTGCCAACGGTCCGGTGCTGTTCGCGACTGAGATCAACAAGCGCGAGGCCTATAACTGGAAGAAGGATTTTCTTCCGATCTCGACGATCTCGATGACGCCGCTGGTGCTCGAAGTGCACCCGTCCGTGCAGGCCACGACGTTCAAGGAATTCATCGAGCTCGCCAAGCGCGAGCCCGGCAAGCTGACCATGGCCTCGCCCGGCCCCGGCACCACCAACCATCTGCTCAGCGAGCTGATGCAGTCGAGCCTCGATCTGCAATGGGTCACCGCGCATTACCGCGGCAACGCGCCGGCGATCAACGATCTCCTGGGCGGACAGGTGCAGTTCGCATTCGACCAGCTCACGGTCAGCCTCCAGCACATCAAGGCCGGCCTGTTCCGCGCGCTCGCCGTCACCAGCCCGCATCGCCTGAAGTCGCTGCCTGACGTGCCGACCTTCGCCGAGCTCGGCTACAAGGATTTCGACGGCCAGACCTTTACGGGCCTGTTCGCGCCTGCCGGCACGCCGGCGCCGATCGTCGACAAACTTCACGAGACGCTGGTTGCGATCCTGAAAGATCCCGGTGTGATCGACAAGTTCGAGAAGCTTGGCGGCGAATCCACCCCGATGACGCCGGACGAGTTCAAGGCCTATCTCGCGCGCGAGGACGCCAAGTGGATTCCGGTCGTGCGCAAGGCCAACATCAAGGCTGACTGATCGATGCGGATCGACCCCACCGAGCTCGGCGCGGAGCGCATCTACCGGCTGATGACCGGCATCGTGGTGCCGCGCCCGATCGCGTGGGTCACGAGCCTGTCGCGCTCCGGCGTGCTCAACCTCGCCCCCTTCAGCGCCTTCACCTTCGTCTCGCAGAAGCCGCCGATGCTGGCCATCAGCGTCGGCCGCAAGGGCGCTGACTACAAGGACACCGCGCACAACATCCTCGACACCGAGGAATACGTGATCCACATAGCCGATACCCCGCTGATGTCTGCGGTGCACGACAGCTCCGTCGAGCATCCGCCTGAAATCAGCGAGGTCGAGCATCTCGGGCTGGAGACGCTGCCGTGCGAGCGGATCAAGGTGTCGCGGCTTGCGGCAGCACCGGTGGCGATGGAATGTCGCTTCCGGCAGTGCCTCGAATTCGGCGATGCCCGCAGCCGGCTGATCGTCGGCGAGGTCGTGATGTTCCACATCCGCGACGGCCTCGTGAACGACGGCAAGGTCGAGACCGCGGCGCTCGACCCGATCGCGCGCATCGGCGGCCCGCGCTACGCCCGCCTCGGCGAGATCGTGACGCTGAACACTGTCTTCCAGACGCCCAAATCCAAAGACTGAGCGCGCGGCCCATCGCGCGGGCCCTCGTGCCTGAAGACCATTGGAGAACACGACAATGCGACTCGTAAGCTATCTCTTGGACGGAGAGCCGCGCTATGGCGCGGCGGTGGATGGCGGCGTCGTCGATCTGACCAGGCGGATCGGCCGCGACTTCTCCGACGTGAAAGCGCTGATCGCGGCCAACGCGCTCGCGGACGCGAAGGAAGCGGTGGCCGGACAAAAACCCGACCACGCGCTGGAAAGCCTCGTCCTGCTTCCGCCGGTGCTGGCGCCGGAAAAGCTCTGGTGCATCGGCGTCAACTACGCCGAGCGCAATGCCGAGTATAAAGACAGTTCGGACCTGCCTAAATATCCCAGCCTGTTCGTGCGCAGCATGTCGTCGATGACGGGCTCCGGCCAGCCGATCGAGAAGCCGCATGTGTCCGACCAGCTCGACTATGAAGGCGAGCTCGTCATCGTGATCGGCCGGGGCGGCCGTCACATCCCGCGCGAACAGGCCTTCGCCCACATCTTCGGCATGACCCTGTGCAATGAGGGCACGATCCGCGACTGGCTGCGCCACGGCAAGTTCAACGTCACCCAGGGCAAGAATTTCGATCGCTCCGGCAGCATCGGGCCGTGGATCGTCACGTCTGACGAGCTCGATCCGCGCGGGCCTCATGACATCATCACGCGCGTCAACGGCGAGGTGCGGCAGCAGGACACGACCGAGCGGCTGATGTTCCCGTTCGATTTCCTAATCTCCTATCTCTCCACCTTTGCCATCCTGAAGCCCGGCGACATGATCGTAACAGGCACGCCGACGGGCGCGGGCGCGCGTTTCGATCCGCCGCGCTGGCTGAGGGTGGGCGACGTCGTCGAGGTCGAGTCTACTGGCATCGGCGTGCTGCGCAACACCGTCGCCGCGGAGCAGTAAGCCATGCTTGATACCGCCACGATCGAACGCCTGGCCGCGCGCCTGGATGAGGCCGAGCGCAGCAAGACGCTGATCCCGATGTTCTCGAAGGAATATCCCGACTTCGCCATCGAGGATGCCTACGCCATCCAGCGCGCCTGGACGAAACTTCAGCTCGGCCGCGGCCGCGTCATCAAGGGACACAAGATCGGCCTGACCTCGAAGGCGATGCAGAACGCGGTCGGCATCTCCGAGCCCGATTACGGCGTGCTGTTCGCCGACATGTTCTATGCCGACGCCACGCCCATTCCGTTCGACCGCTTTCACGCGCCGCGCATCGAGGTCGAGCTCGCCTTCGTGCTGAAGGCGCCGCTGCGCGGACCTGACTGCACCATCTTCGACGTGCTCAACGCCACCGACTACGTCACGCCTGCGCTCGAAATCCTGGAGACGCGCATGCATCGCGTCGATCCCGAGACCGGCAAAACGCGGAAGGTCATGGACACGATCTCGGACAACGCGGCCAATGCCGCGCTGGTGCTTGGCGGCCGCCCGTTCCGTCCCATGGACGCGGACCTGCGCTGGATCGGCGCGCTGCTGTTCCGCAATGGTGAGGTCGAGGAGACCGGGCTTGCCGCCGGCGTGCTCAATCATCCCGCCAATGGCATCGCCTGGCTCGCCAACCGCCTTGCGCCGCATGACGAATATCTTGCGGCCGGCGAGGTGGTGCTGGCGGGATCGTTCACCCGTCCCGTCGACATCCGCCGCGGCGACACGTTCCATGCCGACTATGGCGCGTTCGGCTCGGTGTCGTGCCAGTTCGTCTAAACCAATAAGAGAGAGGGAGCGCACCATGACGGGTCAAACGCGGCGCAAGAGCATCCACATCGGCGGCTTCAAGCACGCCAACCCGATTCCCAACGCCTGCCGCATCGGCAATCTCGTGATGTCCGGTGTCATCCTCGGCCGTGATGCGGCCGGCGTGATGCCTGCGAGCCTGGACGCGCAATGCGCCAACATGTTCGCGCATATGAAGGCGACGGTGGAAGCCGCCGGCGGCACCACGGACGACATCATCAAGATGACGGTGTGGCTGAAGGACCGTACGCAGCGCGGCCCGGTCAATGTCGAGTGGCTGAAAATGTTTCCGGACGAGCATTCGCGCCCGGCGCGCCACGCGCTGCCGATGGACAATATGGACGGCGGCGCACTGGTACAGTGCGACTTCACCGCCGTGATCGACTGAAGGAGCATTTGCATGCCGACCTATCTGCCGTTCGATCCGAACCCCCGCCGCCCGGTCAAGGCGCCGCCGCCGAAGACTGTCGACAGCCAGTTTCACGTGCTCGGACCCATCGACAAATATCCGGAGCGCCCCGGCGCGGCCTATCGGATGCCGAGCGCGACCTGGGAAGCAGCGCTGCGCGTGCACAAGACGCTCGGCATCGAGCGCGGCATCATCGTGCAGACCACGACCTATGGTGCGGATCATTCCGTCGTGCTCGACGGCCTCGCCGCGATGGGCCCGAATTATCGCGGCTGCGCCAACGCACTGGTGTTCGCGGAGGCGAACGACGCTTATCTCGCCAAGCTGCATGACGCGGGCGTGCGCGGCGCGCGCTTCAGTTTCCGCCAGGAGCTCGGCGCCGTGCTGTCGGACGCCGATTTCGCCCGCGCCATCGCGCGCATCCGCGAGCTCGGCTGGTACGTGAAGATCCAGCCCGAGAAGGACGGCATCGTCTCCAGCGTCGCCAAGTACGAGAATCTCGACGTTCCGGTGCTGATCGACCACATGGCGCGGCCCGATCCGGAAGCCGGCAAGGCCGACCCGAACCTGCGCAAGATGCTCGAGCTGCTCGCCAAGGGCAATTTCTGGGTGATGCTGTCGCTCGGCGAGAAGACCTCGAAGGCCGGCCCGCCTTACGACGACGTCATCCCGATCGCGCACGCCTATATCGAGGCCGCAATCGACCGCTGCGTCTGGGCCAGCGACTGGCCGCATCCCGTCTCCGTCAAGCAGCCGCCCAACGACGCCGACCTGCTCGAGCTGATGTATCGCTACGTGCCCGACCAGGCCGAGCTGGAGAAGATCCTGGTGCACAATCCGGCAAAGCTGTTCGGCTTTCCGGACTAGGGCGGACTTGATTCACACCGCCGGCTGCTTCGCCAACCTATCCCGCACCTCGGCTGCGATCTCGAACGAGCGCAGCCGCGCGGCGTGATCGTAGATCTGGCCTGTTGTCATCAGCTCGTCCGCGCCGGTCTCGGCGATTAGCGCCTTCAGCCTGTCCTCGACCACGGCAGGCGAGCCGACGGCGGAGCAGGACAGCGACTGGCCGACCATGGCCTTCTCGGCCGGCGACCACAGCGCATCCATGTCGTCGACCGGCGGCGGCAGCGGGCCGGGCGTGCCGCGGCGCAGATTGATGAACTGCTGCTGAAGCGAGGAGAACATCCGCTGCGCCTCCGCGTCGCTCTCGGCGGCGAACACGTTGACGCCGACCATCGCATAGGGTTTGTCGAGCTGCGCCGACGGCTCGAAGCGCGCCCGATATTCGCGCAGCGCCGGCATCATCATTTGAGGCGCGAAATGCGAGGCGAACGCGAAGGGCAGCCCGAGCATCGCGGCAAGCTGCGCGCCGAAGGTGCTCGATCCCAGGATCCAGAGCGGCACCTTCGTCCCAAAGCCGGGCACGGCGCGGATCGCCTGGTTCGGCTGGACATCACCGAGCAGCGCCTGCAACTCCAGCACGTCGTGTGGAAAGTTTTCGGAACTCGTCGCGAGGTCGCGCCGCAATGCCCGCGCCGTGAACTGATCGGTGCCCGGCGCGCGGCCGAGCCCGAGATCGATCCGCCCGGGATAGAGCGACTCCAGCGTGCCAAACTGCTCGGCGATGACCAGCGGCGAATGGTTCGGCAGCATGATCCCGCCGGACCCGACCCGGATCGTCCTGGTCCCGCCCGCGACATGTCCGATCACCACCGACGTTGCCGCGCTGGCGATGCCCGTCATGTTGTGATGCTCGGCCAGCCAGAACCGCTTAAAACCCCAGCGCTCGGCATGCTGGGCGAGATCGAGCGAATTGCGAAATGCCTGCGCCGCATCGCCACCTCTTCGGATGGGAGCGAGGTCGAGCACGGAGAAGGGGATCATGGTGGGTACCGGGTGGGTGTGCGATGTGCGCTGCGGCCTCACATGTAGTGGCTTAATATGGAAATGTTAGCGCGGCCGTAGCGCGCAAATGCAATCCAAACCTGCTGTGCTAACGTCAGAAACGACGTAGCGGGCCAGGATTTACCTTTTTGCTTCTCAAGAGCGAAATCGTCCTCCGTTTACTAGTTTTGGCTCCATCTCGTGAATTGTTCTGCCGTTCCTATTCCACGTCTCTGGGGTCGAGGGACGAACCTCCATGATTGTCGGTTCGGTCGAGATGTGGCCGGCACCTTTCCCGTTGGCAGCAGCTACAGCAAGCCGCGCTTGTGCTGGATGATGATGATAACGCGAATGATGCAGTCCGATACTGACTCGCCGGGCCGGCGTGCCTTGCAGCATTTGCCACGTCACCTCATCGATCTGTATCTGCCATTTGCCGCTTGCCAGGCGTTGTCCAGTATCGTCGGACGGGAACTCGGCCGCAATCAGAGCGCGGCACTCGTCGGTGATTTCAATTTCCGGCATAGTTGGTCGTTCTCGCGGACGGTGTGCTCGCGTGCAGCCCTCGCCCGATCCGGAGAGATCAGCCAGTTAAATCGCGGTAACAACCGATCCAGCCGAAGCCGATGCCGATCGTCCTGACCATGGACGATGAGCGCGACATCTGGACGCAGTCGCGGTAGGGCGCTGCGGCGCCACCAGTGGATGCTTGCTGAATATTGAGGGACGCGGCGCTGACAAGAAGGATCATTCAATGGCTTGGGTCTCGTTCGCGCAGCCGTGACGCTTGAGTCGTCGGGCTCCCGTCGTCGCCGGACATTGCCGATCCTTCACAACCTTAATGCGATTTAACGAGGTTTCCGTAAGCGGTGTGGGTAAACCGCGAGTTGCGGGGGCGTCCTCCAGACACGAGATGACGCCGTGAAGTTTGACGAACAGGAACGCACCGCGCTGACGGACGCTGGGTTTTCCGTCGCCGACAACAGCAAGGCTGCCTACGTCGAAGCCGTCGTGGTGATCGCCGCGTACGACGCCGAAACCTATTGGCTGACGTTCGCCCTGCCGAATGATGCCCAGATCGTGTGCGTTGTGCCACGCGACCAGATTGCCGACGCGATCGCAACTCGTAACTACGCAGCTCGGCGGAACCAACTTCAGTGAAGCTGACCTTCCCTCATGCGAGGCTGAAGGCGCTCTGGAACGAGGCCGTCCGGCAATGGCCGGTTTCGGTGCGAGCCATGAACGGTCGAGATTCGCCCGGTTTCTGGCTTGTCGGTGGCCAAGGCATCTATCTCGTGCATAACGGCGCCAGGCCTCGGGGCAGCGTGACTCTGGCCTACGCAAACGAATGCGACCCGGTCAGGGTGCCGGTCCAAAGTTGGTTGGGTATCAAGCGCGCCATCTTCGGCGATAACGATGGGAGGGAATTCGTCGATCTGGTGATGATCGGCACTGCCGTCGATGCCGGCGCCGACCTCGAGGTGACCTTCGAGCCCGACACGATGACGGTGGCTGTCGTCGAAAAAGGGACGGCGAGCATACGACTGCAATCGCTGCGCATCCGGGACAAAAATGATACCACGTCAGGACGCAGTTGTCGGGTTTGAGTCTGAATCTCGGCTAAGGACCAGACGCGGTATCTTGGCCCGCTACTCTCTCCAAGCCCTGCACATCGTCGTCCTCCCAGTCCTCCCATTCCACGTTGTTGGTTTCGAGATAGCGGGCGACGGCTACGCCGATTGTCGGGAAGAAGTAATTCTCTCCAAGCTGCGCGAAGAGGCCAAATCTTTTCAGCTTGTCCTTCACGGGATCTTTGAGTTCGGCAAAACAAAACTCTATGCCTTGCGCGTGCAACGATCGGTCCAGTTCGGCAACCACGTCGCAGGCGGTGACGTCTACGCTCGTGACCGGCTCCGCGGCAACAACTAGCCAACGCACGGGTGTTGGCGATGTCGCTACGGCATCCAGGACGCGTTCCCTGAAGAATTCGGCGTTGGCAAAAAACAGAGGTGCATCCCAGCGAAACAGGACCAGCCCGGGGACCCGGCGCGCATCCGGATATCGTGTGATGTCGTGATAGCCTTTGACGCCGTGGGCGCGCCCCAATACGGCGGAGTGTGGGCGCCAACCGTCCCACAGGAACTCGATGATAGCGATTGCGATCGCAAGACCAATTCCTGGAATGACTCCGAGCACTGCTACGCCGACAAAGCAGACGATCGCCAGCCAGAATTCCCACCGCTGAATGCGATAGATTCGTTTGAGGTCGGCAACTTCAATCAAGCCAATCGCCGATGCGATGACGACGGCGGCCAATGCGGCGGTGGGTAAATGTTGGAGCAGGCTCGGCGCGACCAGGAGGAGCAACGCGATGGCAAGCGCGCCTACGACGCTGGTGAGTTGAGTGCGGGCACCGGCGGCTTCCGCAACGGGTGTCCGTGAACTACTGCTGCTGATCGGGAAGCCCTGGAAAAATCCCGTCGCCAGATTGGCGGCACCGAGCCCGACCATCTCTTGGTTGGGATCGACCCGAGACCCCAATCGCGCAGCATAGGCACGTGAAAGTACGCTCGTATCGGCAAACGAAACCATCGCTACTGCACAACCGCCGATCAGCACCGGCACGAGGTCGCTGGAGGTGATCCATGGGACAACGAAACCCGGCAGGCCCTGGGGAAGGGGGCCCAGCACCTTGACGCCGTATTGCGTCCCGAGATCAAGCACCCCGACGACGAGCGTAGCCCCAACGACCGCAATCAGAAGGCCCGGTACCCGCTTGTTGTTCCTGAGAAGCAGGATCACGATCAACGTGGCGAGGCCAATCGCGAACGCGACCCAGTTTATCTGCCCCCCAAGGATCGCGCTGACAATCGCCCACAGGCTTCGCAGTGGCCCCTCGCTCTCGATGGAAAAGCCGAAGAGCTTGGGCAGCTGGCTGATCAATACGGTCAGGGCAATTCCGTTCATATACCCGTAGCGTATCGGCTTCGAGAGAAGCTCGGTGATAAAGCCAAGGCGCGCGACACCTGCCAGGATACAGACCGTCCCTGAGACAATCGCCATCATGCCCGCGAGTGTCACGGCCCGCAGGGGATCGCCCTGAGCCAAGGGAGCGATGACTCCAAGGAGTATTGCCGCCAGCGCCGAGTCCGGGCCAAGGACGAGAATGCGGCTTGGGCCGAACAGCGCGTAGGCCAGCAGCGGCACGATCGTTGCGTACAAACCGTAGATGCCCGGCAGGCCCGATGCAGCTGCATAGGCAATGCCGACCGGGACCAGCATTGTCGCCAGGACGATGCCGGCGAAGATATCGTGCGGAAGCCATGCTGCTTCATATTGACGGAGAGTGTCGAGTCCGGGCAACCAGCGCTTCATTGATGGTCTCTCCCAGCCCGCATTGAGCAAGTTTGCCCCGCATGATGTGTTGGACCGATCAGGCTATTACGCCCGCAGCAGGCTGAACAGTGGCCCGGCGCTATGGCCGAAGCAGCACAGCGGGCCATGGGTGCCAGCCGGCACCAAGTCTTCCCTGCACCCTCTTCACGGACGAGCGGGAAGGACCAAAACCGAACTCGGGCGTTTCATGCCGCGAGAATGGCGTTCGTTCGCGGCTGTTTGAGTGGCCGGCACCTCCGTTCACAACCCTGTTATTGCGACCCATGGCGCCCTTTGTCTCAACTGGGCGTTTTGCGCCTGTTGTTGTACCCTTGGTGAAACAACTGCTGGGGTCGCGAGGAGGAACTGACATGACCATGGTCGTACTCAACCGACGCTATCTCCTCGCCGCCGGCGGCTCGGTCCTGGCGGCCGGGGTGTCCGGGCTCCTGTTGCCGGCCCGTGCCGAAGGCCTCGCACCGACCGAGTCGATGTCGGGTGGCGCGAACAATTACCGGAAGGGCGCGGCGATCGTGGACCGGATCGGCAAGGGCGGCTTCTGGATGAGCGGCACCGTACGCCGCGCAGGCGACGGGGCGCCGCTCGCCGGGCAGCGCATCCAGATCTGGGCGCACACGACCGAAGGGCAGGAGCAGGAGCCGCAGAGTCATGGCGCCACGCTCACCGACAAGGACGGCAAGTTCCGGCTCGAGATGCCGCAGATCATTCCGATCTTCGGCCAGCCGCACGGTCACCTCGCCTATGACAGCGGCGAGTTCAAGACCGTCTTTCTGCGGCCGGTGATGCGGAGCGCGAAGGAGACGAGCCTGGAAGCGCACTTCGTCCTGCAGCCGGGCTGACCGGGTTGCGAATGAAGGGGTGGAGACTGGCCCGGGTGATCCTGATCTGGGTCGCCCTTGCTTTGGCAATTGGCGTGCCGATCGCCGCGGCAGCGGGAAGCGAGCAGCTCGCATGGCGCGGTTCGCTTTACATCCTGGCCGGGTTTGCGGGGATTGTTGCCCTCGGCCTCGTGCTCGTTCAGCCCCTGCTGATCGGCGGATATCTGCCGGGATTTCCGGCCTATCGCGGACGGCGCGCACATCACTGGATTGGCGGCGCGCTGGTCGCAGCGATCGTGATCCATGTCGTTGGCCTCTGGATCACCAGCCCGCCCGACATGATCGACGCGCTGACTTTCTCATCGCCGACGCCGTTCTCTCCCTTTGGCGTGACCGCGATGTGGGCCATCTTCGCGGTCGCGCTTTTGGCCGCCCTGCGCCGGCGATTGGGACTGCGACCACGAACCTGGCGCTTCATTCACATGCCGCTGGCGATCGTCATCGTCGCAGGCAGCGTGGTCCATTGCCTGCTAATCGAGGGGACGATGGAGACGATCTCTAAGGCGGCACTCTGCGCGCTCGTCCTCGCGGCAACCGTAAAAGTCATGATCGACCTGCAGGTGTGGCGAAAGCGAAGGACCTTGCGCGGCGAGAGCACTGCGCCGCGGTGACATGGCCGCGCGTAGCGCGTAGTAGAGCGAAGCGAAACCCATCGCACTTTGTCCGCGCGGAAGCATGATGGGTTTCGCAAGCGCTCTACCATCCTACGAAACTTTTGCTGACCGCCTTGTTCAAACACGTTCGGCGTCGTCAGCGCCGATCTCCGCTCCGCTTGTCGCAGATAGCGACGGGGCGTATCCTAGCGCGATGGTTGTCAGTGCCCCCGAGCTGAAAACGTTCCTGCTCGCGACGCCGTTCTTCGGCGGTCTTCCGGACCCGAGCCTCGACCTGCTGATTTCGATGCTGGTCGAGTGCCGCTTTGATGCCGGCGCGACCGTCGTGGCGGAAAGCGAGCCGGGACGCTCGCTGTTCATCGTCAAGTCCGGCCGGCTGGCGGTGAGCAAGCGGGCGAACTCGGGGAACGTCATCCCGATTTCCGTTCTGGAGGCTGGCGATTTCTTCGGTGAAATGACGCTGATTGAAATGCAGAATCGCTCCGCCACGGTGGTCGCGGAGAGTCCGACGGTGCTGTACGAGCTGACGGCGCAAAAGCTCTACGCTTGCTACAAGGCCGATATCCACGCCTATGTGATCGTCCTGCAGAACGTCAATCGAGAGCTATGCCGGCGGCTGCGCCGTGCCGACGATCGCCTCACCGGACACCAGGCGGACGAAGACGAAACCCCCGCGAGATGACTGTGCTTCTCTGCGCCGCCGCAAGTTCGCTCCGCGGCTGACGGTCCCGGATTACGCTCGCGCTCCATCCGGGCCACGCCACTTCGCGTGGGACGTTCAGCCCACCGGTCCCGGGATCCAATCGTCCCCTGAAAGTGGGATCACCCTTACGCCAACAATGACTCCGAGTTCCAGGCTTGGATCGAAATGGCGCATCGTCCGCTCGTTGAGGTCGATGATGCGGCCAGGCCTTAATGGCCCCACGTCATTTATCTTGACGATGACCTTCTTGCCGACGGCCTCGACGAGCGCATATTTCGGCCTCGCGCCAAATTGGACCCCACCAAATTTCCCGCGCAAATTCGTCTTGATGGCAGCCGCCCAGACAGAGGGATCATAGCGCTCGCCGGAGGCTGTGTTCGGACCGCCCTCTTCCTTGCCGGGCTTGAACGGATTGTACATGGATGCGGCGCCAACGATCGCCTCCCCGGAGGCGGCATCGACGACGGCGCTTGAGTGAACTTCACACGCTTCACTTCGATCAACGGGAACAGAAACGGCAAGCGCAACCAGGGCGCCGCAAATTGCGGCGCTCGAGCGGAACAGCATTATAACTCCTGTGATTTTTTCGATCGTCCGGTTCCGACACCGCAAACATGGTCAAGCGAACGCGGAAGCGTTCACGAACTTGCACCAGTGCTTTGCGGATTCGAGCCAACCCCTGGCTACGGAACCGATGTGCGAACCAGAGCGGTCCGCACGCAGTGTTTTAGGTTGTCCCCGACTAAGACAGAGAATGCGTCAGCAGCATGACCTGATGGAACCTGCGGCGAGTGACAAATGCGATGTCGCCAAAAGCCGACACGCTCGCGCTAATTGATGCGTCGGGCAAAACACCCGCCGCTCGCACAAACCCGTCAATCCTCTTCAGTAAAAATATTCCACTTTACCGAAATTCGGAATTGCGGCATTCTCTCCGCCATCCCGGCCCGAGAAGAGGGGCGATCGTACGTCGTCACGAACGTGGGCCGGGGTGCGGTGGACGCGGCAGTGCCGGGCACGCGAATGCGGGACCAGGGCGAGATGAACCTCGTGAGGGCCTTGACTGCGTGCGGGACGGACGGCGCCTGTGTCCGGCGAAGCCCTTGGGCGGAGCTGGATCGCTGCGTACGGCGAAAACGCGTGGTCCTGACCGTCGTTGCTACGGTCAAGCCTTGCGGAGATGGATCGGGGCTCTACCGGGTTTCGAGGCATCGCCAATTCGCGAGGTGACGGAGGCCAGAAGGAACTCGGCTCCGGGGAGAGCGCGCATAAGCCGTCAGACCATCGCGCAGGGAAGGCCGGGTGTTTTTCCGGCCCACCTGTTTCCCGCCTGCGCATTTGCGTGTGCAAATTCCTGGCGCAGCGGATCATGGGTGCCAGCCGGCACCCGGCCTTCCCTGCGCCCTCTTCACGGAAGAGAGCGAAAGAGGAGAGCAAAACTCGGGCGTTTCATGCCGCGAGAATGCCGCTTCATGCGTGAATTGAGAATCGTGTTGCCCGATGGGATTGATCGAGACGCGGGGTGCGTGTCGCTCAAAATCCACATGCGTTCGTAATCGCCAGCTTAGGTGCCTCAAACGGTCGCATCCGCGGACGCGATATCTTTGCGATGGCCTGACCAGGTTCCATAGTGTCAGCGATGATTTGCAACCGAGGGGCGGGGTATCAAATGACAGCGCGTAAATGTTTCATCGTGGCCGCGGGATTGATGACGGCGAGCGCCGCCCATGCCGAGGACGTTCCCTCCAACGCCGAACTGTTTCGCATGCTGAAAGCGCAGCAGCAGACCATCTCCGAGCTGCGCGCCGAATTGAAGGAGGCCAAACAGGAGCGGCGCACGGTCACTCCGCGAGAGGCGACTGCACCGGCAGCCAAGCCAGCCGGACGCGACGCCGCGAGGGAGACGGTTGCGGTAGCACCGCCCGCGCAGGCTTATGCGATGTACAACAAGGGACCCGCAGTCGTGCCGGCGCGCACCGGCGGTGCCTATGTCGGTGTGTTCGGTGGCGGCGGCAGTCGCGGCGGCACTGACGTCAGCCAGCTCGGCACCGTCTTTTTCGTTGAGGCCGTCGGGGGCCCCTTGGCTGTCGACGCCACAGGGCGGACCAGCAGCGGCGGCGTCGGGTTCGGTGGCGCGCATCTCGGTTATGAATGGTCGTATGGTACGTATCTGCGGCCCGCTTTGGAGATCGAAGGTTTCTATCTGGCAGGTAACCAGCCGCGTGCGACGTTGGTGACCCCCACAGACCGATTTGCAGAGCACTCCTTCGACACGACTTTCCCGACGCGCACCACGGTGCTGCTGGCGAACATGGTTGTCGGTTTCAACACGCCCTATCAAGGCATCACGCCCTATATCGGTGGCGGGATCGGGGCCGCGAACGTCTCCATCAACGGCGCCACGTCCACACAGACCGACCCGGCCGAGCCTGGCATCAACCACTTCAACGCGCGTCCGGACTCCTCAGCCTGGACCTTTGCGGCACAGGCCAAGGCCGGTGCGCGCTTCGCCCTCGGCAACAGCGGCGCTTACCTGTTCGGCGAGTACCGCTATCTGTACGTCGGCGATGTGAAGCAGGTTTTCGGCTCCACCGTGAATCCCGCTCATGCTGCGACCAGCCCGTGGACGGCCAGCTTCGGCGGCACATCGCACCATCTCGCAGCCGGCGGCATCGGCTTCGGCTTCTAGCTGAGCTCGATCACTGCGAGAATCGGAGGGGGCGGACGACACGTCCGGCCCCTCCCAGGAGGCAACCGGGCAACGGAAGAAGGCGATTTTCTGAGGAAACTGGTGCTGCCAGACAGGATTGAACTGTCGACCTCTCCATTACCAATGGAGTGCTCTACCACTGAGCTACGGCAGCATGTGCTGGGATGAGAATCGGCCGCCAAGGGGGCCTACCAAGCGGGCCGATATCTGCCACAAGCCCCCCTCCTGTGCAAGCTTGCTAGCTCCGCCAAAACGAGAAAATCGGGTCGATATCGGGGCCAAAATGCCCGTTTTCAGGTGAAAGTACCGACTTTCCGCCGATTTCGGTTCCGATATCCCCGGCCAACTGGCCAGTTGGCCGCGGCATGGCATTCGGCCCATTTTGGATTTCGCACGAACAGTTCGTGAGGGGCCTCTTGAGCTGCCGCATTCTCCGGGCATGTTATCGCGGATCGCTGGTATGGACCGCTAATGGCTGACGAGAACGACAAGAGCACGAGACAGGCGAGGGGGGCGCGGGACGACCGGCTGAAATCGGCGCTGCGCGAAAACCTGAAGCGACGTAAAGTGCAGGCGCGCGAACGCGCCGCAATCACCGACCCCTCGCAGAACGACGATGCTTCCCTAGATGAGGGGACCGCCGGCAAGACCGGCGATTGAAGTCTGGCGATTAGATTTTTTGGAGTGCATGGACGTGGCAATGGGGCAGGACGAGCAGCAACGAGACGATGGTGACGCGCAGATGTCGCGGTTCACGCGCCCTGAGCAGACCTTTCCGGCGCTGACATCGGCCGAGATCGAGCGCATGCGGAATTTCGGCGAGGTCCGCACCTACGCTGACGGCGAATTCCTATTCGAGACCGGCAAGCCCGGACCGGGCATGTTCGTCGTGCTGAAGGGCCACGTCGCCATCACCCAGCGCGACGGGCTCGGCAATGTCACGCCGCTGATCGACCAGGGGCCGGGGCAATTTCTGGCCGAGCTCAGCCAGCTCTCGGGCCGGCCGGCGCTGGTCGACGGCCGCGCCGAAGGCGAGGTCGAGACGCTGCTGCTGCCGCCGCCCCGCCTGCGCGCGCTGCTGGTCGCCGAGGCCGAGCTCGGCGAGCGCATCATGCGCGCGCTGATCCTGCGCCGGGTCAATCTGCTTCAGGCCGGCGTCGGCGGTGTGGTGCTGATCGGTCCCTCGTATTCGGCCGGCGTGGTGCGCTTGCAGGGCTTCCTCACCCGCAACGGCCAGCCGCATCATCTGCTCGATCCCGAGCGTGACCGCGACGCCGCCGAGGTGATCGCGCGCTATTCGCCGAAGCCGGAAGACTGGCCGCTGGTCGTCGCGGCGAGCGGCGAGGTGCTGCGCAACCCCAGCGAAACCGAGGTTGCGCGCGCGATCGGCATGATCGGCGGCCCCCGCAACGACCGCATCTACGATGTCGCGATCGTCGGCTGCGGACCCGCGGGGCTGGCGACCGCGGTGTATGCCGCCTCCGAAGGGCTTTCGGTCGCCGTGCTCGACACCCGCGCCTTCGGCGGCCAGGCCGGCGCCAGCGCGCGCATCGAAAACTATCTGGGCTTTCCGACCGGCATTTCCGGCCAGGCCCTGACCGCGCGCGCGTTCAACCAGGCGCAGAAGTTCGGCGCCGACATCATGATCCCCGTCACGGTGAAGTCGCTCGACTGCACGCGCCGGGACGGCGCCTTTGCGGTGACGCTCGACGGCAGCGATCCCTTGCGTTCGCGCGCAGTCGTGGTTGCGAGCGGCGCGCGTTATCGCCGCCCCGAGATCGAGAACCTCGACAAGTTCGAGGGCCGCGGCGTCTGGTATTGGGCCTCTCCGGTCGAGGCGCGGCTCTGCGCCGGCGAGGAGGTGGCCCTGGTCGGCGCCGGCAATTCGGCGGGCCAGGCGGCCGTGTTCCTGTCGGGACACGCCAAGAAGGTGCTGATGATCATCCGCGGCGGCGGGCTTGGGGCCAGCATGTCGCGCTATCTCATCGAGCGCATCGAAGCGACACCCAACATCGAATTGATGTTCAACACCGAGATCACCGCGCTCGAGGGCGACGAGGCTTCGCTGCTGCGGCGCATCCGCTGGAAGAGCCGGCTGTCGAGCGATGAAGACTCCGCCGACATCAAGAATCTCTTTTTGTTCGTCGGTGCCGATCCCGCCACCAGCTGGCTCGACGGCTGCGGCGTCACGCTCGATCGCGGCGGCTTCGTCGTGACGGGCGCGCAGTCCGAGCTGAACCAGGGCAAGCTGGTGGCCCCACTGGAGACCTCGGTGCCCGGCGTCTACGCGGTCGGCGACGTCCGCTCCGGCTCGGTCAAGCGCGTCGGCGGCGCCATTGGCGAAGGCGCGCAGGTCGTGGCCTCCCTGCACGGCTATCTCGGCGACGCCGCAAAACCGGCGCTTTAGTCAAGGACAAGACAAGCAGACGGCAAGCGGAATCTCACTTGCCATCTTGCCGTGTCCCACGGACTATCGCCCCGTCGCGAGGCCAATCGCGCGTGGAAGAACAAAAGATTCACAAGGGAGGACTAAATGGCCGAACTCGTCGTGCTCTACAAGACGCCCAAGGACGCCGCCGCCTTCGACAAGCATTATGCCGAGACCCACATTCCGCTCGCGAAGAAACTTCCCGGCCTGAAGAAATACGCCGTCAGTACGGGCGCAGTCGGCTCGCCCGCCGGACCATCGGGCGTCCACCTCGTCGCCATTCTCAGCTTCGACAGCGTGGGCGACATCCAGAAGGCCTTCGGCAGCGAAGCTGGCAAGGCGGCCGCGGGCGACGTGCCGAAATTCGCCAGCGGCGGCGCCGATCTGCTGATCTTCGACACCAAGGAAGTCTGAGCGCGCGCGAAGCGTCTCGCCAAATTCGATTCAACTTTCGTCGAAGACCTGCAAGCTCGTAGCCCGGATTTAGCTTCGCCCCATCCGGGCTACAAACTGCTCTCGTTTGTGACAGCGGTGCAAAAAATTCAGTCATGCGTTTGTCGATTCGCACGACGGCGCATGGCTCCGCACGAGCCTGTGACATCGCGCATGTAGCCATTCAATGAGGGCCGTAATACCATCCAAAGCTTCCAAACGGAGAGAGTGAGATGATGCTTGGATTGAGCCTGCCCGCCTTCACGTTGGTCCATGTCATCATCAGCCTGATCGGCATCGTCGCCGGCCTGGTCGTGATGTTCGGCCTGCTCGGGTCGAAGCCGATGCCGGGCCTCACCGCGATCTTCCTGCTGTTCACGATCCTCACCAGCGTCACCGGCTTCCTGTTTCCGTTCAAGGAGCTGCTGCCCTCGTACATCATCGCCGGCATCTCGCTGGTGCTGCTCGCGATCGCCTGCCTCGCGCTCTACGGAATGAAGCTCAAAGGGGTCTGGCGTCCCGTCTACATCGTGACCGCGATGATCTCGCTCTATTTCAACGTCTTCGTGCTGGTGATCCAGTCGTTCCTGAAGGTGCCGGCGCTCGCCGCGCTCGCGCCTGCCGTGCCGCCGAATCCGCCGGGAGGCCCCGTGTTCGCCGTGGTGCAGGGCATCGTGCTGGTGTTCTTCGTGGTGCTGACCATCGGCGCCTGGCGCCGCTACAAGCCGATGACGTTTGCCTGATCGCACGTTCACGGTCGGTGCGCGGCATCGACCTCGTGACATCGCCCGACCATCTCCGGATCGCCGGCTCGCGTTTTGCGAGCCCCGGATTGATTTTCACTGAAGGAGCCATTCATGCCCACCATCACCACCAAGGACGGCGTCGAGATCTTTTTCAAGGATTGGGGCTCGGGCCAGCCGATCGTGTTCAGCCATGGCTGGCCGCTGTCGGCCGACGACTGGGACACGCAGATGATATTCTTCGCCAATCACGGCTACCGCGTCATCGCCCATGACCGCCGCGGCCACGGCCGCTCCTCGCAGGTCGCCGACGGCCACGACATGGATCACTATGCCGACGATCTCGCGGCGGTGACCGCGCATCTCGACCTCAAGAACGCCATCCATGTCGGCCACTCCACCGGCGGCGGCGAGGTCGTGCACTACATCGCGCGTCACGGCGAGAGCCGGGTGGCGAAGGCTGCGATCCTCTCCGCGGTGCCGCCGCTGATGGTGCAGACGGCGGCCAATCCCGGCGGCCTGCCGAAGAGCGTGTTCGACGATCTCCAGAAGCAGCTCGCCGCCAGCCGCACCGGCTTCTACCGCGACGTCGCTTCCGGTCCTTTCTACGGCTACAACCGTCCCGGCGCAAAGCCGTCGGAAGCGGTGATCCAGAACTGGTGGCGCCAGGGCATGATGGGCGGCGCGAAGGCGCATTACGATGGCATCGTCGCGTTCTCGCAGACCGATTTCACCGAGGACCTGAAGAAGATCAGCGTGCCCGTGCTGGTGATGCACGGCGACGACGACCAGATCGTTCCCTACGCCGATTCCGGCCCGCTGTCGGCCAAGCTGCTGAAGAACGGCACGCTCAAGACCTACAAGGGCTTCCCGCACGGCATGCCGACCACGCACGCCGAAACCATCAACGCGGACCTGCTCGCGTTCTTCAAGGGGTGAGGGAGTCTTCCTTCTCCCCTTGTGGGAGAAGGTGGCATAGGCGGCCTTCGGCCGCCGTTCTTAAGAACGCCGATGCTCTGCATCGGCTATGGCGCCGGATAAGGGGTCTGCTTCAACGAGTCGAACTGCAAGAGTTCACGCGCGGAGACAACCCCTTGTAAGTCGAAGCGCCGCAGGTCTGCTATTGTAGACGTTGCGGTGACGGACGGGAGCCCGCAAACCCCCAGGTCGTTGCAGGCCGTGGGTGAGAGAGGTGCCCCGTCCGTTAGTCCATTGAACCCGAACAGTC